>JAKSLI010000001.1 GCA_024401305.1 Bacteroidaceae bacterium
GACAGAAGTCAATGGAATCTGAACATCAGCGAAGTGCTGAGTTCGAACGAATGTGAACTGACGCGCTCGAAGCTCTTGTATCGGGTAGTGCGATAATAATAAGCGCCATCCAAAAGCCACGTCATATTCTTGCAAATGTTCTGCGAGAATGTAAGTCGGGCTATATCCATGAGTGTGTTGCTATGGTTGCCAGGGGAATTGAGGTAGTGCAAATCGTTTCCGGAGTCAACATAAGACTCGTCGTAGTCCTTCCATGTGAACAGGTGGTAGTGATTCAGGCTTGCGCCTATTCCCGTGCCTTTGCCCATTTGCAACATGCTGCCAAGCTTGATGCTGTAACCGCTACCGAGGTTGTAGCGACGGTCGAGAACGCTGTAATGGTCACTCTTCACTGCACCGAGAGCCACGCCTGAGAGATGGGCAGAATGCAGTAAGTAGCTGTTTTGCGACAATGGAACCTTGAGCATCACGCCTGGACCGAAAGAAGCTGTCTCGCTGACAAGATAAGGGATGTGAGCATCGTCGTCATTACCCTCAATGTCGTTGCTGTCGTAGTAGTTGAAATGCTGATACACACCATATTGCACCTGATTTCCCTTGCGTGTAGTTCTCATCCTGCCGTAGATGCGACCGACCGCACTAAACTGCTCTATGATCGGCTGATTGCCAAAGAATCCGCACTTCGTTTCCATTAGGAAATAATCGTACGGACGAGTATCCTCTTCGCTGAAAGCATCCCCATATTCCAAACCGAGATGAAGTTGAAGATTGTTCGCTCCGTTGGCAATGTCAAATTTGTTGCTTAGATGACGGAAACCAGTTCCCACGGCAAATTTTACGGGAAATGCCACCTTGTCGTGGTATTTGTAGTAACTGGAACGATGACGCCAGGCTTCACCATAGAATATGCGGTTGATGCCTCGCATTGGGTTGATAACAAATGCTGCCGCCTCACGCCAAAAGCGCTGGAAACCGCGCTTGCTATCGTCAAGCACAAGGTCTGACAGACGCCATGTTACTTCTCCGAGAGCCGCACCTCCAATCGGAGTTGTGATAATGTCGTTTATGGCAGGAGGGTCGCTCTCGCAGAGAAATTCCCACGACAACGAACCTAACACGGTAAAAGGAAGCGACTGCCAATAGTTCAACCCATTTGCACGCGACACACTATAATAGAAACTGCCCTGATAAGGATGTCCGATTTGGTTTATTACGAAATCGTCATTATCCCACACAAACCCGTGCTTGAGGTTGTTCTTGATGGTGGAACAGCTGATGTGCGAAAAATCGAAGTTGAAAATATACCGGTTGATTAGTATGTTCCCTACATTAACCGCCATGACCTCAGCACCTGCCACCCACCATCGTTTAGGGTGTTGAGCAGAGTACTGAGGGTTATGGTAATAAAGAATGGAATCCGTTGTCTCCACCTCATTCACCACGCTATCAGCCACAAGCTCTGTAGCGTCGTTCAAATCGACGCTATCCGTCCTCTCTGGCGAAAGGGCTGTCAGACAGCATAGCAGAGTCAACGAGGGGAGTGTCATACTATCATTCCACTGTTATCATGCAGTCCTTGACATTTACGCTGCTGTTGCCGACCATGATCTTGAACTCTCCTGGTTCGAAGACTTTTTCGAGTGTAGAGTCGTAGTACATGAGGTCGTTCTTGCAGAGTGTGAACTCAACGTCCTTTGATTCGCCTGCCTTGAGATAAACCTTCTGGAATCCGCGCATTTCCTTTACAGGGCGTACGCTGTTTGAAAGTTCATCGTGGATGTAGAGCTGTACAACCTCTGCACCATCCTTGCTGGATGTGTTCTTTACGTTGCAAGTAACCTTGATTTCCTCATCAGCAGAATACTTCTGCTTGCTTGCCACTGGTGCAGAAACCTCGAACGTAGAGTAACTCTTGCCGTAGCCGAAAGGATAGAGACAGTGCTCGTCAACTTCTGTTGGCTCGTAGATGTAAGAGCGGAAACGGTTTGGCTTGCGGTTGTAGTAGCAAGGAAGAGAACCAGTAGAGCGTGGCATTGAAACAGAAAGCTTTGCCTCGAAGTTCTTCTCGCCGAAGAGAAGGTCTGCTGCTGCGTTACCACCTTCCTCGCCGATGTAGAAGCACTGAACGAGAGCGTTTGAGTTTGCCTTTGCATTGTTGAGGAGAAGAGGACGACCGCCAGTGACCATTGTCACTACAGGCTTGCCAACCTTCTTGATGGCCTCGATGAACTCATCCTGATAGCCGAGCATGTGGAGATCGTCACGGTCGCCTACGTGGAAGATTTCACCCCAAGCCTCACGGCAGAAGCTTTCGTTCTCGCCTACGCAGAGAACAACCACGTCAGCCTTCTTTGCAACCTCGATAGCCTCCTTGAGAAGCTGGTCGTTGACTTCCTTTGTCTGAAGGTCGTTATTGTTGTTTCCCCACCACTGGCCTGGAGTCATACTGTACTGACAACCAAGTGAATAGAGAACCTCGATGTTCTTGCCCTTTGCATAGTTCTTGATACCGTCAAGGATTGTCACGCCAGGGAACTTTGGTTCTGCTGTGTAACCACCGTAAGGGAGCTCTGTAGCATTCTGTCCCATAACGGCAATAGTAAAGACCCCTCCGTCTCCCCTGTGAGGGGAGTGTAAAGGAAGAATGCCGTCGTTCTCGAGTAGAACCATTGTCTTCTGTGCAGCCTCACGAGCAACAGCCTTATGCTCAGCGCAGTTGTTAACCGACTGCATATACTTGATGTCTGCAGGCTTGTCCTCGTCAAAGAGTCCGAGGCGATATTTTACCATGAAGACATTGTAGAGAGCGTTGTCGATGACTGACATTGGTACGCGACCGGATTCAACTGATTCCTTGAGCATCTGGTATGTTCCCTCAGAACCGATGATGTCAACATCGATACCAGCCTTGATAGCCATTTCGGCAGCTGCCTGGAGAGAAGGCGCGATATGGTTTACTGTGTTCACAACATCAACTGCGTTCTGGTCAGAGATTACTGCACCCTTGAAACCGAGCTTGCCGCGGAGAATGTCCTGAAGCATGAACTTGTTGACGGTTACAGGAATGTCGCAAACATCGTTGTAAGCTGGCATCACGCAAGCTGTTCCTGCCTTGATAGCCATCTCGAAAGGAAGGGCGTGATTGTTGAGAAGGTCGTTGTAGTTGCCTGGATAAGCAGCCACGTTGCGACCACCTTCCACCTGACCGTGACCCATATAGTGCTTGAGCGTTGCTGCCATGTAGAGTTCGCCGTTGCTACCCATCTTCTGGAAAGAGCGAACAGCCTGAGAACCAAGTGCTCCGCAGAGGTAAGGGTCTTCCGAGTACATCTCTTCGATACGTCCGAAACGTGGTTCGCGGGCGAGGTCGAGAATAGGTGAGAAGAACATGTTGATACCGCGAGAGTGAGCTTCGAGAGCAGTCACGTCGTAAACCTTCTTCACCATCGCTGTGTCGAACGAACAACCGAGCGAAATTGCCTGTGGAAAAACGGTAGCGTTGTTGCCCATGAGTCCGTGGAGACCTTCACCGATGAAGAGGATTGGAATAGAGTGGGGAAGTGAAGCGTTGTAAGCCTTGAGCGAGTTGAGCTGACGGACATAGCGCTCCTGAGTCTTGCTCAGAGCGAAGTCGATGTTCATCAGTCCCAAGCCGTTAGGGTAGTACTTGCGGAGAGAGTCAGTAGAGAGATTTCCCTCTGCGTCAGACATCTGCTCGATAAGATAGATTGAACCCGACTGAAGCTGTGCAAGTTTCTCTGCGAGAGTGAGCTTGCCGATGGCTTCTTTCACGATCTGCTCGCCACGAGCGTCATACTCAGCCTGAGTGAGAACAGGCTTCGCTGCTTGCTGTTTCTTTTTCTTTGCAGCAAATGCTCCTGTTGCCAATAATGCGACAAGGAGGAGTACAAGTGTTTTTTTCATATAGTTTTGAAGATAAAATTAGATCAGTTGTAAGTTGTATTCGGTTGCAAAGTTACACTTTTTTTGCTAAAAAAGAATTATTCTGACGAAAACTAATGCACTTTTTGACCATCATTATATTAAATAATGTAAAAGTATAGAAGAATATTTTGCATTTCGTTTTAAATTCCTAACTTTGCACAAAACTTTATACTAAATCAGACAACGAAAACTCACTTAATATTTGATAATGGCAAAAGTATTACAAATAGGTTGCGGCGGCGTTGGTACTGTCGTTGCACACAAATTGGCGCAGAATCCAGATGTGTTCACTGAGATTGTTTTGGCAAGTCGCACAAAGGCTAAGTGCGATGCTGTTGCCAAGATTATCAAGGAAAAGTATGGCGTTGAGATCAAGACAGCTGCAGTGGATGCTGACAATGTGGCAGAGCTTGTTGCCCTGTTCAAGGAGCATCAGCCAGACCTTTGCATCAATGTGGCTCTTCCTTATCAGGACCTCACAATCATGGACGCTTGTCTTGAGGCTGGCGTGAACTATATGGACACGGCAAACTATGAGCCGAAGGATGAAGCACACTTCGAATACTCATGGCAGTGGGCTTACAAGGAGCGCTTTGAGCAGGCTGGTCTTACAGCTATCCTCGGTTGCGGCTTTGACCCAGGTGTGACAAGCATCTATACTGCTTACGCAGCAAAGCATCACTTTGACGAGATTCATTACCTTGATATCGTCGATTGCAATGCTGGCGACCACCACAAGGCTTTCGCTACAAACTTCAACCCGGAGATCAACATTCGCGAGATTACCCAGAAGGGTCTCTATTGGCAGGATGGCAAGTGGGTTGAGACAGAACCTCTCGAGTTCCATCAGCCTCTCACATATCCAGAGATTGGTCCTAAGGAGTCATACCTTCTCCACCATGAGGAGATTGAGTCTCTTGTCAAGAACTATCCAACCATCAAGCGCGCACGCTTCTGGATGACTTTCGGTGAGCAGTATCTCAAGCACCTTGATGTTATCCAGAACATCGGAATGTCTCGCATTGATGAGATAGAATACGAAGCAACTGGCATGGACGGAAAGCCGGTAAAGGTGAAGATTGTTCCACTTCAGTTCCTCAAGGCTGTTCTTCCAAACCCACAGGATCTTGGCGAGAACTACGAAGGTCAGACTTCTATCGGTTGCCGTATCAAGGGTATCAAGAATGGCGAAGAGCATACCTACTATGTTTACAACAACTGCTCTCACCGTGCAGCTTACGAAGAGACTGGCATGCAGGGCGTTAGCTACACAACAGGTGTTCCTGCCATGATCGGTGCAATGATGTTCTGCAAGGGCATCTGGAAAAAGCCAGGTGTTTGGAATGTTGAAGAGTTCGACCCGGATCCATTCATGGAACAGCTCAACATCCACGGTCTCCCTTGGCACGAAATCCACGATGGGGATTTGGAACTTTAGGACCCAAAAGCCCACCCAAGCCCTCCCCAAGGGAGGGATGTTTAATAGCTACTGAGCAATAGGTAGCATGAAGGGCTTAACATTTATAATTAATAATTCAAGATGACTTCTCCCTCCAAGTCAATTAAAAACTCCCCCTTGGGGGGATGGGGGGCTTCATTATGGAAATCAAAATAACTCCTGAAAACTACGAAGAAGTAAAGAACAGCGACAAGCTGGTAGTACTTGACTTTTGGGCAACTTGGTGTGGTCCTTGTCGTGTAATTGGTCCTTTCCTCGCTCAGCTCGCAGAGCAGTATGACGGTCAGATCGTCGTAGGCAAGTGCGATGTTGAAGAGTGCGAAGATGCAGCAATGGAGTGGGGCGTTCGCAATGTTCCTACTGTTGTGTTCCTCAAGAATGGTCAGGAAGTTGACCGCATGGTAGGTGCAGCTCCTAAGGCTAAGTTCGAAGAGAAGATCAAGGCACTTCTTTAACATAGTAGTGAACTTATAATTACGAACACATATTATATTTCAACACGGGTTTCACTAGTGTCACGAGTTTTTTATAGTTTATAAAAGGTTCATGAGTTTTACTTGTTGCAAAGAAACTTGTGAAACTTTTAAAGACTATAAGAATTAAAGAACTCGTGTGTCTCGTGCAACTCGCGTTTGATAATAAATATTTAGTGTTCATTTACGATTATAAAAAAATCTTTTTGTACCGATACTTATGGACGCAAAAGATAAACTTCATCGCGACGAGATATACTCGCAGTATGTAAAGAAGATTCTTCCTCGTTTCAATGACCAGATTGAAGCTGACAAGGAAGAATTCAAGAACCTTTGCCGTCAGTATATCACGAGTGACCGCAAGAACTCTCTCGACAAGATCTTCATGTATCTTGAAAAGACGGATTTCTTCACGGCTCCTTCATCTACCGTCTTCCATCTCAACTGTCCAGGTGGTCTTTGCAAGCATTCAATCAATGTCTTCAAGACTGCATTGTCAATGTGTGAGAACATCCTGCACAAGGATTTCGACGAAGGTAACTCCATCATACAGCACAAGGTTTCTGTGGAAAGCATTGCCATCGCTGCACTTTTCCATGACCTTTGCAAGATTGGCATGTATTATCCAATCGACAAATGGACAAAGGATGGAATGAAATGGATAAGCTATCTCGGTTGGGGCATTGACGACACTCTGCCTATCGGTCACGCTGAGAAGTCACTCTATCGTCTAAGCCGACTCATTGAACTTCAGCCAGACGAGATTCTTGCCATCCGTTGGCACATGGGTATGTATGATCTGGGTGAGAAGGGCTCTTCAATCCGCACTTCATTCTATAATGCAAGAGACATGTGTCCACCCCTCACCATACTTCATTGCGCTGACTCTTATGTGGCACATTGCATGGAGCCAACATACGACCTCACGCAGTACGCTCTTAACTAACTTATATTCCCCGAAGTCATCTAACTTCGGGGTTTTCCTTTTATATAACTTTATGAAAAAACTAACCGTAACCCTTCTTTCCCTTATTCTTTCTGCATCTCTCTTCGCACAAGAACGCAAGACTTTTGACTTCATTGTTCCTGATAATGGCGACTTCAAGGCTGCCATTGCCAAAGCAAACTCGCGCAAAGACCAATCGAAGCGTTTCCGCATTTTCATCAAGCAAGGCAATTACATCATCCCTGCCTCTGAGACATCTACCGTGAAAGGCATGGATGATGTGGAATACCCAGACCCTCGCACTGATCTGACGGCATCAAATGTCTCTATCATAGGCGAAGGAATGGAGATAACAACACTAACAAACACTCCTCCAACAAACCTTATTGAAGGTCAGTGGGGACCATCCTGTCCCATTGAAGGCTTGCGTAAATGCTATACGCTAAAGAATTCTGGCACAGACAATTACATTCAAGACGTAAAACTCGTCAACGGTATGAAAGACCATACAGGTCGCGGTGAAGCCCTTGAGGATAATGGCAACAAGACTATCTGCAAGAATGTTGGTCTTTGGGGTTATCAGGACACTTATTGCTCAAATAACGGCAACTCAAGAATGTACTTCGAAGGTGGTGTTATTCGCGGTCGTACTGACTACATCTGCGGCAAGGATGACATCTTCTTCCAAGGCGTGGAGTTCAGAAATGTGGATGCAGGCGGTTATATTGCAGTGCCTTCGCGTCCAAAGCAGTTCGGTTATGTCATGCGCGATTGCATCATTACAGCTGAAGATCCAGAGAAATGTGACCAGAACTACACTCTCGGTCGCCCTTGGGGACAAGGAACTCCGATTGCTCTTTGGATTAATACGAAGTGTAATGTCATTCCGAAAGCCATTGGTTGGGCAGATATGTCTGGCGGTTGGCCAGCGCAGTATGCTGAATATGGAAGTGTGGACAAGAATGGCAAGGCACTTGACCTCAGTGGCAGAAAGTATTCTTGGACAGACAAGGAAGGCAACATACATCCAAATAAACCGGTACTTTCCAAAAAAGAGGCAGCAGATTATACAGTAGAGAAAGTGCTTGGTGGCGATGATAACTGGAATCCTCAAGCACTCACAAAGTCTGTTGCTAAACCAACAAACCTTATGCGCAATGGCAAGACACTTACTTGGGACGACAACCCGGAAGCACTCTGTTGGGCTATCTGCATTGATGGTAAAGTGCTATGTTTCACTGCCAAGAATAGTTTCAAGATTAAGGCCGAAGGAAATTACTCTGTGAAAGCTGTAAGTCAAATGGGTGGGCTTTCAGATGCTCAGGAATTTTAGTAACCAATTTATATAAGAAACAATTAAAAAAGCTAATTGACGCAAATTCTCGTCAATTAGCTTCTTTTTTTATCTATGATATACCAAGTGTTATCTTCTTTTATTTTTGCTGCCACCAGTGATGAGTCCGCGGACGATGCTGCGGATTATGGCAGGAATACCAAGGAAAGTGATGACCTTCATGATTGTTGACTTCTTTTTCTTGGCTTCCCTTTCCTTCTCCTTTTCTTCTTTTTCCTTCTGCTTCGCAGCTTCCTTTTCAGCCTTTTCTTTTTCTTTGGCTTCCTTTTCAGCCTGCTTCTCTGCTTCTTTTGCAGCAGCAGCTTCTTCCTTTGCCTTGGCTTCTGCTTCCTGCATAGCGAGAAGAGTTTCGTAAACCGACTCACGGTCTTTCGCCTTCTCGTATTCTCCGTAGATGTCGCTGTTCTGTATAGCCGAAGTGCGTTGTTCTGGAGTTATTGCGCCAATCTGGCTGAGAGGGAAAAGTATCTTGGCTTGTTCCACCATCATAGGAGCACCCTTGTCGTCAAGGAAAGATACGAGGGCCTCACCAGTGCCGAGGTTCTGGATAGCATCCTCTGTCTTGAAAGCAGGGTTCTCGCGGAATGTCTGGGCTGCAGCCTTAACGCCCTTCTGGTCTTTTGGGGTGAAAGCGCGGAGAGCATGCTGAACGCGGTTTCCTAATTGACCGAGAATGTTGTCTGGAATATCGGCAGGATTCTGTGTGATGAAGTATATTCCGACACCTTTTGAACGAATCAAGCGGACAATGCGTTCCACTGATTCAAGTACAGCAGGAGATGCGTCGGCGAAAAGTGTGTGGGCTTCGTCAAAGAAGAAGATGAGTTTTGGCAATGGTTGGTCGCCAACTTCTGGAAGTCTTTCATAAATCTGGTTGAGCAAGCAGAAGAGGAATGAAGAGTAAAGCTTTGGCTTTGTGAAAAGCTTGTCGGCAGCAAGCACATTCATGATTCCCTTTCCAGCCTTCTTGCCCATTAGTTCCATGACATCAAGTGCTGGTTCACCGAAGAACATATCGCCGCCTTGTGTCTCAATGGCAAGCAGAGCACGCTGTATGGCACCGACTGATTGTGGTGTGATGTTTCCGTATTTCACGGTGTATTCCTTTGCATGTTCTCCTACATAGTTGAGGAGCATCTTAAGGTCCTTGATGTCGATGATGTCCCACGCAGGATCATTGCCATTTTCCGCCTTCTTGTCGGCTGCAACTTTCATTGCAATATTCAACACACCAGCCTGTGTCTCATTGAGTTCGAGCATTCGTGAAAGGAGAATGGAGTCCATGTCGCCAATCTTCATGCGCAGTGGATGGCCTTGCTCACCAAATACATCGAAGAATCGCACTGGGCAACCTTCAAACTCTGGATTTGGCACTTCAAACTCATCTTTTCTTTTCTCAATGAAACCGCTCATCTGACCTGCCTGTGAAATGCCCGAGAGGTCGCCTTTCATGTCGGCCATGAAACAAGGGACACCTGCCTGTGAGAATGTTTCCGCAATTACCTGGAGAGTAACTGTCTTACCGGTACCTGTAGCACCTGCTATAAGTCCGTGACGGTTTGCCATCTTGCCTTGCATCACAATGCGCTTGTCAGAGTGTGCGATGTAAAGTTCTTCGTTCTGATACATATTTTATCTGTTTTTCTTGTTCTTGTTCTTATTCTTGTTCTTCTTTTTCTTTCCGCCGCTCTTTGAATCGTCAAACTTGTTGCGGTCGCGGTTCTTGTTATAGTCTGGATCGTAATGCTTCCAGTCGTTAAGGTTGGCTCTTGACTCTATGGCAGCTTCGTTTGGAAGTCCCTTGAAGAAGTCGAGTCCTGTACGTTTCTCCACGTCGTCTATTGAGCAGACGTAATATTCCATGTCGTGATGCTTGCCCTCATTTTTATAGATGAAGCCGAGACCAGACGGTTTGTCGTTCAATCTCACTACACACTTGAAGAATGCATCCGGAACTCCAACCTTGTTTTTCAATCGCTTCTGGACACCATTGTTGTATATCGGACCACATACGATGTAAACCTCGTCGTATGTCTTTGCCCAAAGTCGGCAAGCTTGTTCGAGGTCGTTCCAGTCACCTGTGTTCAGGTTGTGGTTCTGAGGACAGATGTTCGAAAGTTTGAAGGTCTCGGCAATGGCTTCCTTGCTCCATTTGTTGTCGCCTGCAGGACACATGTGACCACGGTCGTAACCTGATTGAACATAGTCCTGGTGAGTGGCTTTGCTGCCTTTCACTTCATTGTCTTCAGTGAACTTCTCGTTCTGGCGCTGATTCTTTCCGTTGCAATGCTCGCGTGTAAGTTTCCAATATACCCAATTGCAGTTCACCCATTCCTTATTATATGATAATGTATAAGCCGTACGCTTTATGAGCTGCGAGGCACGATCCGATGGCTTTGCTGGCAGATATTCAGCTTCTCCTTTGACACTTTTTGCATCGTTCTTGACAAACTCTTGCTTGACTTCCTGCGATGTGCAACCAGTCAATAAAAGGGAAAGAAGCAGAATGGTTGATGTAATTAATCTCATCGTTTATTTTTTCTTTTTGTGCAAAGTTATACATTTTTGGGCAGAAACATCATTTTTCCTTGATTTTTTTTGTTTATTTCGTATAAAAACTATAACTTTGCCAAAAATATCAACAAAAATACCATAATACTATGAGAAAAAACTTCGGCTCAAAGCCATGGACTTATCCACAACCAGTATTCATCGTTGCTGCATATGATAGCGACGGTAAGGTGCAACTCATGAACGCTGCTTGGGGCGGTATCGATAACAACGATCGTATTAACCTCTGCCTTTCAAAGGAACACATGACAGTGAAGTCACTCCTTCAGTCACAGGCATTTACAGTTAGCATCGGAACAAAGCCACAGCTCGTTGCTTGCGACTATGTGGGTGTTGTATCCGGCTCAAAGGAACCAGAGAAATTCAAGAAGACTGGTTGGCATCAAGAGAAGTCAATCTATGTGAACGCACCAGTTATTGCTGAGCTTCCTATGACTCTTGAATGCACACTCGTTTCATACGACGAATATACAGGCCACCTCGTAGGAGAGATACAGAATGTCTCTGCTGATGAATGTATCCTTAATGAAAAGGGTAAGATTGACCCTGCTAAGCTTCAGCCAATTTCGTTTGACCCTGTTCACAACGATTACCTCGCTGTAGGTGAGAAGGTTGGCAATGCTTTCCGTGATGGACTTACTATTAAGTAGGTTAAGATAATGAAAATTGCGGCTTTCTGCGGTTCGTTCGATCCATACACAATCGGACATGATGACATTCTGCGCCGTTTCCTTCCGCTCTTCGACAAGATAGTCATTGGCGTGGGTTACAACGAGCGTAAGCAATCCATGCTCTCTGCCGATGAGCGTGTGGAACAGATAAGTCGTATCTATAAGCAACAATCTAAGGTTGAAGTCCAGAAATACACAGACCTCACCATAGATTTCTCACATCGCGTGGGCGCAAAATTCCTAATAAAGGGAGTGCGCTCCGCGAAAGATTTCGAATATGAGCGCGAGCAAGCCGAAATAAACAAGCTTCTCGCGCCCGACATCGAAACAATTGTTCTCTTTGCATCGCCTGAAAAAGCTGCAATAAGCAGTTCTATGGTAAGAGAACTAAAGCATTTTGGCAGAGACATTACACAATTGCTGCCATGATAAGGTCATAAAATGATATCATACAATTCCGAAAATATCAAGTTCCCAAATATCCGCCGCCGCGACACTTCGGCATGGATAAAGCGTGTGGCTGCTGCCCACGGAAAAAAGATTGGCGAGATAGGCTACCTCTTCTGCAATGACGAAAAAATCCTTGAAGTCAACCGCGAATTCCTTCAGCACGACTATTACACCGACATCATAACATTCGACTATTGCGAAGACGACATCCTCAATGGCGACCTCGTAATTAGTCTTGACACTATCCGAACCAATGCAGAACAGCAAGGCACTGAGTATGACGATGAGCTTCATCGCGTCATAATTCATGGCATACTCCATCTTTGCGGCATTAACGACAAAGGTCCCGGAGAGCGTGAAATCATGGAATCTGAAGAAAACAAGGCTCTTGCCATGAGATAGCCTTTTGTACAGAAAACATCATACACACAATGATAGCAAATCTAGAAACACTTCTTGCCATCAAAGGCACCGTAAACATTGGCAACGAACTGATACTGCTTAGCGACATCAGCAAACTGCCTATTCCGAGTGAACCACGCCGCTCGGAACACATCGTTGTAGGCCTATGTCTGCAAGGTGAGGCGCATGTTACCGTTGATGCTAAGGATAGAGTGCTCAAGGCTGGTCAGCTGATGATTATACAGAAAGATCGCGTAACAGCTAATTTCCACTTCTCTGACGACATTAAGGGAATTGCGATGATATGGACAAAGGAATTTTTCGATGACATGGTGAAGGATGTCAAGGAGCTATCAAACCTTTTCCTGTTTTCCCGTATGCGTGCTGTCGTTGACTTATCAGAACAGGAAGTGAATGATGTGCTAACATTCTGCCGACTCATACAGAGAAAGATAAAGGATACCAACAATCACTTTACACACGAGATTGTACAGACACTCATAATGACTCTCATCTATATCGTCAGCAATGCTATCTATCGCATGCAGTCGAACCTCATGGACGGACCGAACAAGCGTTCGCAGGACATCTTCGTACGCTTCATAAAGCTTGTAGAAGAGCATTTCCGTCAAGAGCGTAGGGTCGGTTGGTATGCAGAGCGCCTGAACATTACCTCAAAATACCTCTCGGAGACAGTAAAGCAAGTGTCACAACGCACACCAAACGAATGGATTGACAACTATGTTGTCCGTGAAATCCGTGTCCTTCTACGTAACACTCCAAAATCAATCAAGGAAATCTCCGAAGAACTTCATTTCCCATCACAGTCATTCCTCGGCAAGTATTTCAAGGAACGCATCGGAATGTCACCGAAAGAGTATAGAATGAAATAGTGAATCTGCAATAGAAGGCGTAAAATCGGAGTTCTATTTTGTAACGATTATTTCCTGCAATGTGACGCTTGGGTCAAGGAGATATACGCGGACTTTCTTTGCTCCAGCCTTCACTGGAACGAAGCGGCGGGCATAGCCACGCAAGACATTCCAACGCCACTCAGATGTGTAGTCGCCTTCGTGGATAGAGAATACCTCTGGTTTCGCGCCGTCAATGCTTACTGCAAAGCGAGCGTCGCGACCTTCGTAGATGCGGAGTGTTGGCAGAGTACGAATCTCAAGAAGATTATTATCCGTAATTTCCGGCAAGGCGTATTCAATCCATGGCGCGCTGTCGTTTGCTTCGAATGAAGGTGTCTGGAAAGGCTGTGCAGTAACGCCATCGCTGTAGCCGAGCATTGGAATTACGGTAAGCTTTGCGCCTTCTACATCATGCTTGCTCGTGAAGTTCTTTGCCGCAATGCGATGAATGTAACGCGATTCGTAGTTTTCTGGCTGGATGCCAGCGAAAAGAGCGCTGATCTGAGTACCAGGAATGATCTCGCTGAGTTGTAGTTTGTTGGTGCCTTTAACGACAGGAATCTCACCTACGCACGACCATATCGGACCGATTGTGTCAGTGTGCCAAACATTACCGTGAGGCAAAGCAGATGCGCGGAAAGACTTGCCGTTGATGGTAACTGTAGCAAACTCATTGTTCTCAGGTTCGAAGTTATTATTGTTTATGCGAGTGCGAGCCTTAACCCACAGTGGCATGTTGCCATCCTTCTCTGATTCAAAAGTGAATTCCGTCTTGGCAGTTGGCACATTGTTGGCAGTCTCGTTGAGAATCCATTTCTCTGCAGACATGGCATTTGCCTTCTCAAGCAAAGCTACATCCGCAACTTGCATAACAGCTTTCTTTCCATCAAGATACCAGTTAGGGTGCCAGTTGAAGAAATTGTTCCATTTTCCTCCAAGCAGTTTCAGGTTATAATACTTTGTCATAGCATCAACCGTAGTCATGGAAGCAATGGCATCGCCTGCTGTCTGAATAGCCTCCTTGTTGCGTTTACTTGCTTGGACAACACTTCTGCGTGACTGCAACACATAACGGTTCATTGCCGCAGCACCTCCTAACGGATATGTGAAAAGTTCGTAATATGCCGCTTTCTGCGACTCTGGCACTTCCTTTTCCAATTGCAGCGTCTTTGCAAAGATTTCTTTCCATGCATTCAGTCGCTCGTCAACTTCCTCGTCAGTATATTCAAGCCAACGCGTGTGGAATTCCTTGCCGTAAGCCATGAGACGGTAGTAGCGGTTTTGCACCTCGGCAAGTTGCTTGCACCAATCGTCAGAAACCTCGTTTCCAAATGTCTTGCGAATCCAATATTCAGTGAAACGATGAGCTTCGGTAGGCTTCCAACTGTTCACATCCCACGCCAGTTCCATGGCAAGCGACAGCTCTTTCTCTGCCGGTTTGATGTCACCAACATTGAACACCCAGATATTGCGTGCGCCATATTCATGAGACTTTGTAAGTTCTGCGCTTATGAGTGCCGGTGAGAGTGGACTAAGCCAGAACCAGCTGTCAGGATCTCCGTGGTAAGAGAGGTGGTAGTAAATGCCAGCACCGCCCTTTCGCTTCATCTCCTGAGGGTTGCAGAGATTGCGCATGAAACCTTGCTTATCGTCCGACCACAGAAGCGTAACATCGTCCGGCACTTGAAGTCCGCCATGGTAAGCATCGAGCACTTCCTCGTATGTACAAAGCACCTGTGGAATTTCTGTAATGTTCTTGTCTATGTTTCGGGCTAGCATCTCACGCTGGTCGTTTATGGCACGCTGCATGATGGCGATGCGCTCCTCATTTGTACTTGCACCTTCCATCGGATAATCGTGAATGCCACGAAGACCGATGGTGTAAGTGTTCTCATACTTTCCGTTGGTCTTCACGCGCTCCTCCCAGTAGTTGAGCATTGTCTCACGATTTGTGAGGTAGTTGAAGTCGCCGTATATGCCAAGCTTCTTCCATTCATCCTCATTGTTGCGAAGCATCTGCTCACAGTGTGAAGTACCCATTACTATGGCGTAATCATCAGCAAGTCGAGCATTCTCTGGGTCGGCATTGAACGCCTGAGTACCAGGGTGCATGGCAGGCCAGAGGTAGTTGCCCTTCAAGCGAAGGAGAAGTTCGAAAACCTTCTGGTATGTCTTTGGACCGACAACGCCATGTTCCTTGTCGAAAGTCTCTTCAGCCCATCTTGCCCAACCTCCGAAACGCTCGTCGTTGATGAAGAAACCGCGGAACTTCACCGATGGTTCTCCCTGTACGAAGGTCTCAGCATCGAGCAGAATCTCATTCTTGTGCTGAGGAGCAACGTCAGCCCAGAAATACCATGGCGACACACCGATCTTTTCGCAAAGGGAAGTCACGCCGAAGGCTGTTCCGCGACGGTCACTACCGGCAATCACGAAAGCTCGTTTTATCTTTGAGGTAGGTTTTTCCAATGTCGTGTAAACAAATGACTCCCACTTGCCTTTGATGGCAGTGACATTTATCTTGCCTTTTGAAGCAAGTTTGTCAATAATGGCACTCTTGCCCAATGTTCCTATAATCACAACAGCGTCGCCTTTTATTTCCGCAAGATTCTTTGCATTGCTGACAGCTGTTTTTGCTCCGCAAACTCTCTCAATGTCATCGACAAACATCTGCGCAGTGATGCCAACAACCTTATGATCATTGCTATCTGTCCAAATCGTAGCAGTGCCAGATTTCGTGGAAAGAGGAAACTGATTGAAGTTTGTATCAGATAAATGTGGACGAGTAGCCAGTTCTGCTTTTCCTATGCTTGGGAATAATACGACAAGAAGGAAAAGAAGTATGATTCCAATATGCTTCTTCATAATTGGGGTGTTGGTTATTATGGGGTTATATTCGTTGTAGGTTAGTTTCGAAAGATAGTGCAAAGTTAATAAATTACTGGAAAATGCTGCTTTCTGTGGCATATTTTTTTTATCGTGATTGATTTAACATTATCTCTCCCAAGAAAAATCAATGTTTTAAGTATGGCAGAATTGTTTTTGGGGTTAAGTCGTAGGAAGTTTTGAAAGTTTTCCTAAATTTGCAATAATAAAATATGACAAGATACAATGGAAACCGATAATTCAAGTCTTGTAAAAGAACGCATAGACATCACCTATCCCGACACTTACCAGGTGCTTATGATAAACGACGACTTCACGACGATGGAGTTCGTAGTGCTTGTGCTTACGCGCGTGTTTCGCCATTCCGCTGCCCGTGCCGAACAACTCATGCTTACAATCCATGAGCAGGGGCAGGCTGTTGTAGGACAATACACGCTCGACATAGCGCAGACAAAGGTGGCAAGGGTGATGAGAATGGCGAAGGATGAAGGTTTTCCACTAAGACTAAAGATTGAGAAGGCATAGATTATGATTGAAATAAAACAAGCATCACAGAGGCTCAATGATGCGATAAGAGCAGCCGAGGAACTTGCGATGGCATATTGCCACGAGTATCTTATGCCAGAACATCTGCTGTTGGCTATCAGTCAGCAGTCAGAATTCTTGCGTGCCACCGATTTCGATGTGGAAAGCATACTCGTGCCTTTCCTTGAAAATGAAGTGGAGAAACTTGATGCCACGGAATATGATGAGGAAGGAGTGGAACCTGAACCTTCAGTTCAGTTCGTGCAATCCATAAACCTTGCCTATCATCAGATGCATTACTCGAGCGTGACAGAGATAACCGTTCCGCATGTTATAGCAGCTATCGGTGAGCAGAAAGATTCATTGGCTGCAACCATTGTCCAGCAGCTTATGAAACAAGACGATGGTGAATTTCTCTCAAATGTAATTGGCACTTACGAGGCTGATTCTGATATTAACGATGAATTTGCCGATGACTATAAGCCGGGAAGTTCTGCTCCGAAGCAACAGGAGGAGTGGCGTCAGTATGTAACATGCCTTAACGATCTTGTGGAAAGTCATAACCCGCTGATTGGTCGTGAGCATGAATTGGAGCGCACCATTCAGATTCTTTGCCGCAAGGACAAGAACAATCCTCTTCATATTGGTGAACCAGGTGTAGGAAAGACAGCTCTAGCATATGGACTTGCATCCATGATTGAGGAAGGTTGTGTGCCTGACAAGCTCAAGGGCAGCAAGATTTACGAGATGGATCTTGGCGGCATAATTGCCGGAACTGCTTATCGCGGCGAGTTTGAGAAGCGACTAAAGGCTGTGCTTGAAGGCGTCAAGGCAGAAGGCATAAGGGAAGGTGAACAGGGAAAGAGCATTCTCTATATTGACGAGATTCACAACATAATTGGTGCAGGCAAGATTGACAAAGGGTCACTTGATGCTTCGAACATCCTGAAGCCTTACCTTGAACAAGGCACTCTGCGCTTCATGGGCAGCACTACATACGAGGAATACAACCAGAACTTCGTCCGCAGTAGAGGTTTCGCTCGTCGCTTTGAACGCATTGACATCAGCGAACCAACCGTTGAAGAGTGCGTACAGATTCTGCAAGGACTGAAAGCAAAGTATGAATCGTTCCATAATGTGAAGTTCACGGACGACGCTATTCGCTACGCCGCAGAGGGAGCGGATAAATACATAACAGGCAGGTTCCTCCCGGACAAAGCGATAGATCTTCTTGACGAAGCCGGTTCTTATGCGCAGATAAGACACACCCCTGAACCCCTTGAAACCTCACTTATCGACAAGGCGCAGATAAAGATTGTGCTTGCAAAGATTTGTCGCGTTGACACTCTTGCAGAGGATGAGGACGATATCTCGAAACTCGAAACACTCGAAGCACGCATCTCTACGCAGATTTACGGTCAGGAAGAAGGTGTGAGGGAGGTGACCGAGGCGATACAAATGGCAAGTGCGGGACTGATAGAAGACAACAAGCCAATGGCATCGCTGCTCTTTGTAGGTCCTACAGGTGTAGGTAAGACAGAGGTTGCAAAGGTTCTTGCCAAGGAACTCTCGCTTCCAATAATTCGCTTCGACATGAGTGAATATGCTGAGAAACATGCCGTGGCAAAGCTCATTGGCTCGCCAGCAGGCTATGTTGGGTACGACGATGGCGGACTTCTCACAGACGCTGTTCGCAAGCAACCTCACTGCGTGCTACTTCTCGATGAACTTGAAAAGGCGCATCAGGACATCTACGACATTCTGCTACAGGTAATGGATTACGCAGTGCTCACTGACAACAAAGGACAGAAGGCGGATTTCCGTCATGTGATCTTGCTTATGACAACAAATGCCGGTGCGCAATATGCTCGTCAGTCAGGCATGGGATTCGTGAAGAATATGAGTGCAGGTGAGGCAATGATGAAGAAGGTGAAGAGCACATTCAAACCGGAATTCCTTAACCGACTGACTGGCGTTACGATATTCCATGACATGAATAGGCAGATGGCAGAGCTTATCCTCAACAAGAAACTCAAGCGACTTGAAGAGCAACTTGCCACAAGGAATGTCACCATAGAACTCACAGATGCCTCACGCGAACATCTATTGAATAAAGGCTTCTCGGAGGAGTACGGAGGCCGTGAGGTGGATCGCGTAATAACAAACGAACTGAAACCTATTCTGATGCGAGCCATACTCTTTGGAAATCTGAAGAATGGCGGAAACGCAAAGGTGGATATAAAAGAAGGAAGACTGTCGTTATAGACAGCCTTCCCGACCGATGCCTTTATTTCTGTCTGTCTGACTTGCTTTCATATCGTAAGATGGAAACTCGCAAGATTTCAACCTAGAAAAGTTTCTGTAACATTGCAAACCGCCTTCTTTTCGCCATTCGCAAAATCTCAGTTTGTTTTTCATAATCCATAGGAACACGATGTGAGTTACCACCGTGAGTTTTGGATTGTAATCCATAGAGATATTATGTATAATCGGCACGGAAATCGCTGCTTTTCGGGGTGTTTTCTGGCCGTGGTTTGGTGCGTGGAAAAGTAATGTTGTTAATTATCAAGAGGTTGTTATCTCTATGTAACGGTCATCTTTTCCGCACGAATATCTTTTCGTGACTTTTTCCTCGCTCCAGAGGACGAATCAAAATGCTGATTGTAAGCAAATTAGGGCATTTTGCTTACGGATTGAAAGGGGCAAATAGCATGCCACATTAGTTGGTTTTCATGTTACCAGCTTACGTTCAGGATTCTTCCGTCTTTGTCCTCTTCCACGACGACGTTTCTCTTTTGAACTGGCGTGAGGTGCTTCTCATTGAGATAGTCGGACACGAGTTTTGTACCCTTGAATCCCTTGGGACGAAAACGATCGCCTGCCTTTGGACGGCGTAGGATGTTGCCTGATTCCAACTGCTGTGGTTTGAATGTGTCGGGGATATTTTGTGAAATGTAAAGCCTTTTGCGACATACATCCACAATGAAATCCTTTGAAAGAAACATCTTCGTGTCTGATTGGTTGAGGGCAGAAAGTATGTTCTTTATTTGAGTTCCGTTGAAACCTTTCGGAGAGAGAAGGTGATGAAGGAATCCTTCCGTGTAATCTTCAGCTGTGAGTTCGTCGTTTTCGAAGCGCTGGAGTAGGGTGGAGTAGTGTTGTTGCTCTACCTCTGCTGTTTCGCTTAGATGGCGAGCCATGCGGGAAATGTTCTCAACAGCCTGTGGATTCAGTTCCTTGAGCAACGGAATAATGTGGTGGCGGATCTTGTTCCTCGTAGCGTCATCCTCAAGATTCGTACTGTCGGTAACAAAAGTTTCACCCCATTCAGCAAGCTTTTCCTCAATCTCCTTGCGTGTGATATTGAGCAAAGGACGGATTATGTTGCTGTTTATCTCCTGCATTCCGCAGAGACCTTTAATGCCAGTGCCACGAACGAGATTATGGATAATGGTTTCCACCTGATCGTCCTTGTGGTGTGCAACGGCAATGTAATCAGCGCCGATCTCTTGTCTTAATTGCTCAAAATAGTCGTAACGAAGGCGACGTGCGGCAAGTTCGATGCTTATTTTCTGTTCCTTTGCGAATTCTTTTGTGTTGAAATCAATGGTGTGAAGCGTGATACCTTTGCGTTGGCAAAGCTCGCGGCAGAACTTCTCGTCGCGGTCTGACTCCTTCCCCCTTAAATGGAAATTGCAATGAACAGCCTCTATGTCAATGCCTTGCGACAATAATGACAACAAAAGATAAACGCTGTCAGCACCTCCTGACAGTGCTACGAGAAGGCGACCCCTCAAGCTCCCCACAGGGGAGGTGTTAATAGTTTTATTGGCTGAGTTGTTCAATTTGCGGTTGTGGATTTTTGTCGGGATTATTGAAAAAATTGCACAATGGGGTCTGACCCCAATGTGCAAATTCTGCGAATTAAGCAATTAAAAGTTCCCCCTTTGGGGGGTAGGGGGCTTTTTATTCTACATACAGCACCAAGCCCTTAAGATACTCACCTTCTGGATGATAGATGTTGATAGGGTGGTCGGCTGGCTGATGGAGTTGGTGGAGTATGCGAACTTTTCTGCCTGATTGTGCACAAGCGGTGAAGACTGCATTGCGGAAATTCTCCTTGGTAACAACCTGAGAACAGCTGAATGTAAAGAGAATACCGCCTGACTTTATCTGCTGAAGTGCCTTGAGATTCAAGCGAGTGTAACCCTTAAGAGCGTTGTGAAGAGCACCACGATGCTTTGCGAATGCAGGAGGGTCGAGGATTATGAGGTCGTAAACATTCTCGTTTTTGTCAAGATATTTGAAGGCATCTTCGCAGAACGCTGCATGGCGCTTGTCGCTTTGGAAATTGAGTTCAACGTTCTTGTTTGTCAAGACGATAGCCTTCTCAGAACTGTCAACGGAATGAACGAGTTCTGCACCGCCACGCATTGCATAGAACGAGAATCCGCCAGTATAGCAGAACATGTTGAGAACCTTGCGACCTTTTGCGTAATGCTCTACGAGAGAGCGGTTCTCACGCTGGTCAACGAAGAAACCCGTCTTCTGTCCGCGAAGCCAATCAACATGGAAAAGAAGTCCGTTTTCAGTAGCAATGTCATCAGGTGTAGAACCTACGATGAAACCATTCTCCTGTCCCAGTTCTGCCTTGTAGGGAAGCGTTGTCTCTGATTTATAGTAGATATTCTCAATACGACTTCCCATAACTTCCATAAGAGCGTCGGCAATGTCAAAGCGGCAGACGTGCATTCCGACGCTGTGAGCCTGCATTACGGCAGTCTTTCCGTAGCAGTCGATGACAAGTCCCGGAAGAAAATCGCCTTCGCCATGCACGAGACGGTAAGTGTTGTTTGTCTTGCTGTCAGCCATGCCCGAAACGATGCGAACCTGAAGAGCTGTCTGCAGATGCTGTTTCCAGAAGTCCTTAGTGATTTCCTTATCCTTGAAAGAGAGCACGCGAACAGCAATTGAGCCGATTTGGTAGTGGCCTGTGGCAATGAAACTGCCATTATGCTGGATAACATTCACAGTCTCGCCTTCCTCGATTCCATCATCCATCTTAGCGATAGCACCCGAGAAAACCCATGGGTGGAAACGGTTGAGAGAGTCTTCTTTGCCTTTTTTGAGATATATCTTTTTCATTTATGTGGAGGTTTCTGTTTACGAAATCAATCTTTTTCCGCAGGTTTAGGTTCTTCTACCATGACAAGTTCGTACTCACCAGTCTGCTTCAGTCGCTCTATTTCGTTGTAAAGCATGATGCACGACCACGCATCGGTAGCAGCATAACGCTTCTGTGCATCAGTAAGAACGTGTGATTCCCAGTTTGAAAGACGCTGTGCCTTGCTCATCTTCTGACCGAAAATGTTTGCGTATAGTTTCTGAAGTGCAAGGTCCTCAATGCCGATTTCCTTGACATGCTGCTGAAGATCGTAGAAATATCCAGGAGTGAACTCAGCGCGGTGATTGAGCATGAGAATGTCGTCTTTCAAGGATAATCCAATCTTCGGAACATTAGTATCTTCAAGGAAACGTATGATCGCTGGAGTCATTCCAATCATGTTCAGACGGAAAAGGAAACACGTGTCGAGTGTTGACACCTGAAGAAGAGCCACCATGTTCTGTCGTCCACGGTGGAAAGAAGGTCGAGTCTCTGTGTCAATTCCAAGTATTGGCTGCTTTAGAAGGTAGTCAATAGCCCGTTCTGCCTCTCCCTCGCTGAATATTGTGATGATTCTTCCGGGAAACTCAACCTTGGGAAGTGAATTTATCTTGTGCTTATCAAACTTATTGTATATCGTTTTCAACATTGTCGTATATCAGTTAACAGAGCGCAAAGTTAGCAAAAAAAACGAACAAACTATCATCTTATTTGAAAATTTTCCTAACTTTGCGCAAAATAACAAAATAGAACAATACACACATCTATAAAGATACCATTATTAAAGTATGGCAAAACCTAAAAGTTCTCGTAGTAAAGGAAAAAGCAAAAAGCAGGAGAGCATCTTCAGGACAGTTAGTATCAAGGACCTTTTCGGCAACGATATTATCAACTTTTTTGCAGGCTTGATACTGCTCGGAGTGGCTGTGTTGATGCTCATTTCCTTCGTGTCTTACTTTGCTACAGGTCCTTCTGACCAAAGCAATGTATTGGAATTGCGCGATGGCGAATGGCTGAACACAGACAAGCAGTTCACAAACGCTATCGGCTCAATCGGTGCGCTCACATCACATTTCCTCATCAGTCGTTGCTTTGGACTGGCATCTTTCTGCTTGCCACTGTTCATTACGCTGCTTGGCTTGCGACTCATGAAAGTCTATGAAGTGAATATGGTAAAGTTCTTCTTCTTTATCTTCTTCATAATGTACTGGCTGTCTGTGTTCTTCTCTGCAACTTTCTCAGGTTTCTGGGGAGAAGTGTTCACGGATGCCGTTTTCCTTCCTGGTGGCGACCATGGTGAAGGTGTCAGACAATCCATAGAAAATGTCATTGGTTTTCCTGGACTTATCATCATACTGCTTATCACAGCAATCGCGTTCCTCACATACGTTAGCCGTGAGACGATTCATTATGTGCAGATGGCGTTCAATCCTACCATCTATACAAAGGCAAAAGGCATTCTTACTGTCACTGTTGGCGGTAAGCAGAACACTGATGGCGTCGTATCACCAGTTTATGTGAACGAGTATGGAGATGAAGTTGACGACTACGACAGCTCGGATTCAGGCCTTGTCTATGATGACCCGGAAGCACAAAAGGTGGAATTCGATGTTACAGGTGAAGCCGTAGGTGCTCCTACTTTCGTGGTAAATGCAGCTGGCGACCCAGAGACGGCAGAAGAACCTGTTGCGTCTAATGCTGAACTTACCGTACAGGAAGGCGTTAAGGAAGAGGAAGCCAAGGGCAACAATGTAGCAGGAAAGGTGGATCTTTCTGTGCCAATAAACCACAAGGAACCTTTTGTGAACTACAAATATCCTTCGCTCGACCTCCTCCAGCAATACGAAGATGACGGCAAACCATATATTAATATGGAAGAGCAGCAGGCTAACAGTAACCGAATCATTGAGGCTTTGAACAACTTTGGCGTTGAGGTGAAGTCCATCAATGCTACTGTCGGTCCTACTATCACGCTTTACGAAATAACGCTTGGTCCTGGTGTTCGTATCAGCAAGATCCGTAACCTCAGCGATGACCTTGCCCTTAACCTTCATGCTCTCGGAGTTCGTATCATTGCGCCAATGCCAGGCAAGGGAACTGTCGGTATTGAAGTTCCAAACAAGAAGAAGAACATCGTGTCGATGATGAGCATCCTCAACTCTAAGAAGTTCCAGGAAACAAAGATGGCTCTTCCGCTTGCTCTTGGTAAGACCATTACGAACGAAGTGTTCATGGTTGATCTTGCAAAGCTTCCTCACCTTCTCGTTGCCGGTGCCACTGGTCAGGGTAAATCCGTTGGTTTGAATGCCATCATTACATCATTATTATATAAGAAGCATCCGAACGAACTGAAGTTTGTGCTTATTGACCCGAAGAAGGTTGAGTTTAGCGTTTACCAAACTATCCAGAACCACTTCATGGCGAAACTCGAAGAAGAGGAAGACGCTATCATTACCGATGTAAAGAAGGTTGTGAAGACACTCAATTCGCTCTGTAAGCTTATGGATACCCGCTACGATTTGCTTAAGATGGCAAGCTGTCGTAACATAAAGGAATATAATGAGAAATTCCTTAACCACAGACTTCGCCTCGTAGATGGTCATGACTATATGCCTTACATCGTGGTAATCATCGATGAGTTTGGTGACTTGATTATGACTGCGGGTAAGGAGGTTGAGCTTCCTATCGCTCGTATTGCTCAGCTTGCTCGTGCCGTTGGTATCCACATGGTTATCGCAACCCAGCGTCCTACGACAACCATCATCACAGGTAACATCAAGGCAAACTTCCCTGGTCGTATGGCTTTCCGTACATCCCAGAGCAACGACTCAAAGATTATTCTTGACCGTCCTGGTGCAAACCAACTTATCGGTAAGGGTGATATGCTTATCCTTGATGGTGCTGACCCAGTTCGTGTTCAGTGTGCATTCGTAGATACTCCAGAGATAGAGCAGATTACAGATTTCATCAGCGCTCAGCCTGGTCCTATAGAACCGCTTGAACTTCCAGAACCACCAATGGAAGACGGCGAAGGCGGAGGTGCTATGGTTGACATCTCTAACCTTGATCCTCTCTTCGACCAGGCTGCTCAGAGTGTGGTTTCTTCCGGTCAGGGTAGTACAAGTATGATTCAGCGCCAGTTCTCTATCGGTTACAATCGTGCTGGTCGTCTCATGGATCAACTTGAGAAATGCGGTATTGTAGGACCTGCCAAGGGTAGCAAACCTCGTGAAGTGCTCGTTACTGACATCATGCAGCTCGATACAATACTGCAAGGCTTGCATTCGAACACCACAGTAATGTAATGGCTCTTAAAATTGATGAATAAATGTTAACGCGGTTTTATTATCAGCAGTCTTGAATATCCTACAAGAAAATGTTGAACTTAAAACCTTAAGATTATGAAAAAGATTCTTACTCTCATACTTGCAGTTCTCCTTGGTGCAACTTCTTATGCTCAGAACGCTAAGAAAACAATGGACAAGGCTGTTTCCGCTTTCAAGAAATCGAGCGTTTCTGCCAACTATACTGCTACAGGACAGATGAACGATTCCGGTTCTTTCTCATTGAAAGGCAACAAATATCGTGCTCAAGGCAAGCAGGCTATTGTCTGGTTTGATGGCAAGACACAATGGACTTACATGCCTTCTACTGAGGAGGTAAATGTGGTAACTCCAAATCCTAACAAGGTTTCTGGTCTCAACCCTTACGCATTGCTCAACCTTTACAAGAACGGTTATGTGTTGACGCAGAAGAGCGTTGCTGCAGGAACTCTCATCCACATGAAAGCTACTGGCAATCAACCAATACAAGACCTCTATCTTACGCTTGATGCAAAACTCCAGCCGGTAAAGATTAACTTCAAGAACAGCAAGGGTTGGACCTATGTTACATTAAGCAATTATAAGACTACAAAACTCCCTGATTCTACATTCAAGTTCAATCAGAAGGAATATCCTGATGCGGAAATAAACGATCTTAGATAACTATTTTAACTTTGTACCCAAGGCATTACGCTTTGGGTATAAATGTTTATAAATGAATATATTACGAAATATAACTAACCACTCACAAAGATGAATAAAACTCTTACTTCCCTAACACTTGCGTTTGCAATTTCTTCGGCTTCTTTTGCAGACGATGGCAACAAGCAGGTTGTGAAAATCAACGGTTCTGCCAATGGAAAAACCGTACAGACGATTACTTTCTCTGGCGACAACGCTAATCTCGTTTATACGGATGGTACTTCAGAAACTGTTGACCTTGAAGCCGTTGTGATTTCTTTCTCTGATGAAGCAACAGCCATTTCTGTTTCTTCTCTCCAGCAGAACGGCGATTTGAAGAAAATCTACGACATCAACGGTCGTCAGATGCGCTCTACTTTGGAAGCATTGCCTTCTGGCATCTACATCATAAAATCTGCAAACAAGACTGTAAAATACATTAAGAAGTAATAGCTATGAAAAGATTTTGTTCCATCGTAAGCCTTCTCATGGCTTTCTTCGCTTTGTCTGCTAATGCCCAGACATGGGATTTCTCTGGCGAAGGCATTCCTGATGCTGATATAGCAAACCTCAATGCCGACGCTGCCAATTGGAAATATGACGAAACAAACAATCGTTGGGGAAACGTAAATGCCATCGATAATGCCGAGCTCAAGGCTAACGGCAAACCAATCTATTTCACTGAAGGTCTGCTCTTTACGGCTCCTGCGGCAGAATATGTTCGCATCGACGCAAAGAAGACTTGCCTCACTCTCAACAACAGCCAAACCGTTGTCAAGATCAATAACGTGAAGGCTGGCTATAAGGTTACTGTCAAGGCTCAGTGTTCAAGCAAGGACACAAAGCGCACCATCAACGCTACGAATGTCACTTCCGAGACTTTCGGCAAGCTCGAAGGCGTTTCCGGCACTACCCTTGAGTTCACTGGCGAAGTCACTGCCGATGGCAGCATCACGCTCCAATCTACTGGCGGCATGTATGTTCATCTCATCAGCGTTGTCGATCCTAACGAAGAGCCTGCTCCAGACCCATCTTCACTCAACAAGACTACGAATTCCGTCTTCAAGAATGCCAACAACAACCAGGTGCAGCTAACCCTCTTCAACGGAGAGAATTTCTTCTATAACACTGCTGAGGTCAAGGCTATGAACATCAATGGCAAGAAGGTTCTCGTGGAATCTGCTGCCGCTAATGTTGATGCCGACTATTATGACGGAACAGTTGCCAACATCCAGTTCTTCAAGGGCAAGCCAACAGGCGCTGAAGGCAATATCAATAATCCTGCCGGTGCTGTCCAGATCACGGAGGCAAAGGGTTGGAGCGAAAGCGCTTACATCAAGTTCGCTCCTTACGAGGGCGCAAAGACCTACAATGTCTATGTAAAGGGTGGTCAGTTCTCTTCATACACTAAGATTGACTATCAGCTCGTTCGCAACTACGGCGCTTACGGTCGCGCAGATATGGTTGGTCTTCCTGCCGGCACTTACGACATGAAGGTTGTAGCCGTTGGTTCCGACGACAAGGAAATCGCTTCTTCTGCCTCTGAGGCTACAGGCATGGCTGTCAAGGCTTATGATCGTCGTGGCTTTGCCCATTTCAATATGGCTCACGAGATTGGTGCTTACGACAAGACTGGTAAACTTCTTCCAAACGCTGTCGTAATCTATGTTACTGCCACAAACGCAAAGACCGTTCAGGCTACTATTCTCCGTGAAGGCAAGATGCAGACTTTCACTGGTCTTCAGGCTATTCTCGATGCTTACCAGAAGAAGGGCGCGAAGACTCCTATCGCCATCCGTCTCATCGGTAAGGTTGCAAAGGCTGACCTTGACGCCATTTCAAGTACTGCGGAAGGTCTTCAGATCAAGGGCGCTGCAAACTATGACTACATGCCAATCACCGTTGAAGGTATCGGCGACGACGCTACTGTTCATGGCTACGGTTTCCTTATCCGCAACTGTGGTTATGTGGAGATGCGTAACTTCGCCATCATGGATTGCATGGACGATTGCGTATCAATGGACACAAACAACGAGCACCTTTGGATTCACAACCTCGACCTCTTCTATGGTTCTACCGGTGGCGATGCTGACCAGGCTAAGGGTGACGGTACTCTCGACATCAAGGGCAATTCCCGCATGACTACAATGTCTTACAACCACCTCTTCGATTCCGGCAAGGCTTCTCTCTGTGGTATGGGCGGCGATTCTGAGGAATACATCTCTTATATCGGCAACTGGTTCGACCATTCTGACTCTCGCCATCCACGTGTTCGCTGCATGACTGTCCACGTTCTCAACAACTACTACGACGGCGTTGCGAAGTATGGCGTTGGTGCTACTACTGATTCTGACATCTTCGTTGAAGGCAACTACTTCCGCAACACGAAATATCCAATGCTCATCTCTAAGCAGGGTTCTGACATCGCTACAGACTCTAAGGGCACATTCTCTGGTGAGGCTGGTGGTATGATCAAGTCTTACGGCAACAAAATCATCGGTGCTACTCGCTATGTCACATATCAGCAGAACGCTACTCAGTTTGACGCTTACGAGGCTGCCACTCGCGACGAGAAGGTTCCATCTACTGTAAAAGCTGTTCTTGGTGGTGCTATTTACAACAACTTCGACACTGACGCTTCTCAGATCTACACATACGAAGCTCTCGCAGCAGACGATGTTCCGGGTGAGGTTACAGGTTGGACAGGTGCTGGCCGTCTCGGTCATGGCGACTTCAAGTGGACTTTCACAAATGCTGATGACAAGGATTACAGCGTGAACAAGGCTCTCAAGACAGCAATACAAGGCTATAAGTCTTCTCTCCTTGGCATCTTTGGTGGCGAGATGGTGAACCCTGGCACAGATCCAGGCAACGACCCTGGCACTGACCCAAATCCAGGCACAGACCCAGGCACAAATCCTTCTTCTCCAACTATCGACGGTCCTACATCTTGCAACTTCGTAGGAAGAGCATGTTCTAACCCTACTCAGTTCACTGTTTCCGGCAGCTATTCGAACTCAAAGGGCACAGCTACTTACAAGGGTACAGAATATAAGGACTGCCTGAAGATGGAATCTGCTACCTCTGTAAAGTTCAAGACCTCAAAGGACCTTAAGCTCATCCTCGTCTTTGCCAGCACAGAAGCAAATAAGGATAGAGTTGTAAAGGTGAACGGAACAGTAAAGAAGTCTGACACCAACGGACAGGTTGTCATGGACATTCCTGCCGGTGACTACGAACTCACCAAGGGTGATACTGCAAACCTCTTCTATATCGACATCACTGAATAATAAATGAACATCGCAATCATTGGCGGCGGCGCAGCAGGATATTTCCTCGCTGTCGCCTTGAAAGAACTAAATAAGAGCCACTCCGTAACAATCTACGAGAGTGGCTCTAAGCCTTTACGCAAAGTCAAAGTGTCGGGTGGTGGACGATGCAATATCTCAAACACTTTCAATGATGTCCGGGACTTGAAGGACGTCTATCCTCGTGGACACAAACTTCTTAAGCGATTGTTTAAGTCATTCTCGCCAGAAGATGCACAACAATGGTGGCGAGAACATGGCGTTGATCTCGTCGCACAAGACGATGAGTGTATTTTCCCTGTCAGCCAAAACTCTCAAACAGTTATTGACACGCTCGTTATTAATGCAAAGAGATTGGGTGTTACCACAGTTTTCGATACAAAGATTGAATCCATCGTAGAACTCAGGAAAGAATACGATGCCGTTGTTCTGACCATAGGTGGCATCTCAAGAACATCTTCTTTATACACGGAACTGCAGTCTCTTGGCCATGAAATGCAAGAACCTTTGCCTTCACTATTCACATTCATGATAGAGGATGAATCTCTTCGATCACTGACGGGCTTGGTCGTAGAGCCTGTCGAAATGAAGATTCCAAGCACAAAGTTCCGTTCTTCAGGCGCTCTTCTTCTCACACATTGGGGTGTTAGCGGACCTGCAACATTGAAACTCTCAAGCCATGCAGCTCTCTTTCTTGCGGAAAATAACTACAATTCACAGATTTCAATAAACTGGTTGAATTGTTCGCAGAACGAAGTCGAGCTGCAGCTTTCAGCTTTCATAAAGCAAAACCCAAAGAAAGAAATAAAGTCTTGCCCCTTCCCGCAATTACAGAACCGCCTCTGGCAACATCTGCTTTCACGAAGCTTGTCCATCTCATTCCTTGAAACAGACAAGAAGACATCCCTTCGCTATCTGGACCTGTCCAAAAAGCATTTGAATCGTCTCATTGAAATTCTTACAAACGATATCTACCAAGTAACCGGTCGTTACAAGCATAAGGACGAATTTGTCACTTGTGGCGGAGTTTCTCTTTCATCAGTAAACAACAACACGCTTGAAAGCAAACTCCTTCCCGGTTTGTTTTTTGCCGGCGAAGTGCTTGACATCGACGGCGTTACCGGTGGCTTCAACTTTCAAGCGTGTTGGACAACTGCAATGACAGTAGCGCGTTCACTAACGCATGCTTCTGCTTAGTTGTTTATCAACTTATTTGTTCTCATTATAAGCTTTCCAGAAGTCAGGCAAACCGTAGCCATAGACATTGTCGGGATAATCTGCATTGTTGCCGTATTTTCTCACGATATCCATGATCTCCATGGCAGTCTTGTTTGGAAGAGATTGCCATAGACATGCTACCATTCCGCAAAGTACTGGCGCAGAGAATGATGTGCCGTTCAAAGCGGAAAACATGTTTCTTGTTGTAAGACATTGTGTGCGAGAACCCATTGCTACAACATCTGGTTTCACACGACCGTCCGCGGAATTGCCAACACTGCTGAATGTGGTGATTTTTCCCTTATTGTCAACCGCGCCAACAGCAAGAACATTCTGTGCATCAGCGAGGAAGTTTATCTTCTTCCATACCTTTGAACCGCTGTTTCCTGCGCTGACAACACCAATGATTCCTTTCTGTGCTAGCATTGAAGCAGCTTTGGAAATCTGCGAAGTCTTTCCATTAAGATCCTTGTATGCGTAATTCACATGGCTGCCATTATCGAATTCCGTGTAACCGAGAGAACTACAAATCATATCAACGCCGATGCTGTCAGCAAACTCAGCAGCTGCACACCAGTAGTCTTCTTCTGCCGACATCTCTGCCTCAGAATACTCGCTTCTCAACAAGATGTAACTTGCCTCAGGTGCTGTTCCGATATGTTGGTTAGGAGCATTCATGGCCATGCATGAAAGCACACTCATGCCGTGTGATGATTCGGCATAGATATCGTGTGATGCAGGCCAACAGAAATCACGAGCGAGTCTTACCTTGCTGTTCTTCAACAAAGGCAGAACATCAGCGTTATTGAATCCGGCGTCTATTACTGCTATCGATTTACCATTTCCCTTGAAACCAGCTTCATGGAGTTTCATTCCATTAAGCATGCTAATCTGCCTTTCAGCCACACCATACAGACTGCCAAATGTGTCAGGTTGCACGAAATGCATTGACGAAAGGTCGCGTTCGCTAGGGATGTCCACGGAATCCGGTGTTTCCCATACACGAATAACGCTCTTTATGAAGTCAAGCTTTTGTCGCCAAAGCATCTTCTCCGCAGGATCTTTTGTCACGACAAGAACTGTGTTGTTCCACTTTGACTTGGATACAATCTTTCCACATTCCTTCTCAATTTTCTTCAGATATTCCGGGTTTATTGGAAGGTCGCTTTGGTCAATCTTGCAGCGTTGCTTCTTTCTTCGTTCTATGGCTTTCTGCGATAGAAACTCTTCTGGACGGTTAATCGAAAACGGTGTGCCATGCTTGTCGGTCAATTGTATGCGAAAAACATACTGCTTGCCGCCAGGAAACTTCTTTTTCTTTGCGTATGCCTGTGTACATGACAATGCGAGAAGACAGAGGATTATGGAGATATATTTGTACATTTTATAAGGATGTTTTTATGTGCAGATAGAAACTAGAATGGTAAACAAAAGTGATTTCTTATCGACTGCAAAGTTACTTCTTTTCAAGTGATTAGACAAATATTTCTTTCCAACGACATAAGCAAGAATATGTTTTGCTGACATAGTAGGCAACTTTTTATGCAATTTAAGCCATTATCGAAATCATTTTAGTAATTTTGCAATCATTTTTAACAAATATATAATGACATTTGAACAACTCGGAATAAACTCTCAGATTCATAAAGCAATCACGGAGATGGGCTTTGAAAACCCAATGCCCGTACAAGAAGCAGTAATTCCTCTTCTTTTGGATGCTGAACAAACGGAAGACCTCATAGCACTTGCCCAAACAGGAACGGGCAAGACTGCTGCTTTTGGCATTCCTCTTTTGCAGAACATTGACCCGAAAGGGAAATATACTCAAGCCATAGTCGTTGCACCGACACGCGAACTTTGCCTTCAGATTGCTGATGATATTCGCGATTTTGGCAAATATATGGACGACATAAATATATGTGCTGTTTATGGCGGTACTTCACTCGAACCACAGATCCGACAGTTGAAGAAGGGTGCACAGATTGTTGTGGCGACTCCTGGCCGTCTCATCGACCTTATGGAACGTGGTTGTGCTGACCTTTCACAAGTGGAGAGGGTAGTCCTTGATGAAGCTGACGAGATGCTGAACATGGGCTTCTCTGACAGTATCAACGCAATTCTTGAAGGCGTACCAGAAGACCGTCGCATCCTTCTTTTCTCAGCTACAATGAGCCGCGAGATAGAACGCATTGCAAAGTCGTATCTTCGTGATTACAAGGAGATTGTCGTAGGTTCAAGAAATGAGGGAGCAGAGCATGTAAACCATATCTATTATATGGTGAATGCGAAAGACAAGTACCTTGCATTGAAGCGAATCGTGGATTATAATCCAAAGATTTACGCCATAGTTTTCTGTCGTACAAAGCTTGAGACTCAGGAAATCGCAGACAAACTCATCAAGGACGGCTATAACGCAGAGTCACTTCATGGCGACCTTTCCCAGCAGCAGCGTGACCTTACGATGCAGAAGTTCCGTAACCATCTCACCCAACTTCTCGTGGCTACGGATGTGGCAGCTCGCGGTTTGGATGTAGATGAACTTACCCATGTAATAAACTTTGGTTTGCCTGACGACATCGAAAGCTACACCCATCGTTCTGGCCGTACAGGTCGTGCCGGTAGAAAGGGAACTTCCATTGCCATCATCCATACCCGTGAGCGCGGAAAGATGCGCAATATTGAGAAGGAAATCGGAAAGAGTTTCGTTGAAGGCGAGATTCCTTCTCCTCAGGATATTTGCAAGAAACAGCTCTACAAGGTAATGGACCAGATTGTGAAAGCAGATGTTGAAGAGGAGCAGATTGCACCTTTCATGGACGACATTAACCGATACTTTGAATACATTGATAAAGAGGATGTTATAAAGAAAATAGTATCAATGGAATTCGGTCGTTTCCTTGCTTACTATAAGGATGCACCAGTCATCGAGAAACCAAGTGTTGAGCGTGAGAAGCGCAATGCTCGCGATAACAAGCATACAAGCGGAAAGTTCAATGGAAAGACATACGCCGCAGAGAAAGGATATGCAAAACTTTTCATCAACCTTGGCAAGATGGATGGTTTTTATCCAGGCGAAGTCATGCAATATTTGAACATGCACGTTCAGGGTCGTCAGGCAGTTGGTCACATTGAACTGCTTCGAAACATCTCATACATAGAAGTTCCAGAGCAAGACGCACAGAAGGTTATGGAAGCCCTCAACGGCACCTACTATAAGAACCGCGAAGTTCGTTGCAATCGCGCTGACGGTGGCGGCAATGGCGCCAACCAAGGTGGAAGTAAAGGAGGAAAGAAGCCTGGAGGAAAGCGCAGAACCGATGATAATGGCAAGAAATATGCCGAACGGTCAAGGGTAGAAACCGAGCGACCAAGGAAGGAGAACGATAGACCAAGGAAGGAAGCAAAGCGCAGGAAATCAAATCCATTTGACGATTTTGAGAATCCCTTCGCAGCCTTTGACAAGAAGCTGAAGAAAGCCAACCTTCCAGAAGGACATGCTCGAAGAAAACCTAAGAAGAAGTAAAAGCAAAAATGACAGCTCCATTTTTGTGCAAATTTCTCCCCGAATGTGATGCAAAAAGTACCCAAATACGAGATGTAAATGGGTACTTTTTGATGTGAGTTGCTATGTTTTTTCTTCGCGATTCCGAATGTTTGAGATAGAGATTGCTGCAATACATGACTTTCACGCCTTTATTGTGGGATGTTAAGTCTGGAAAAGGGGTCGGAATTATCTAATTTTTCATCTCATAAGATGCCTATGAAGAGATGAGACTTATGATTTTTGCGCCCTTACCTGGCTTGAAAATGGTAGGAATACAGTCGCTGAAAATATCGTATTTTGTTGACTATAAGTACTTTAAGTTATTTGTGGTTGACTCTTATAGGAGAACTTGATAAGAGTCTCAATCTCAAATCTCAGTTGCAAAAACAAGTATGCCACTTTTCTCTTTCTTTCTTCTATATATTTGATTATTAATTAGTTATAAAGCATAAAGAAGGAGGAATCAGAAAAAACTAATACATTTTTTTAATTGAGATTTGAGATTTTGAGATTTGTGATTCACATCTTGCCCTTGCTTCCCCTTCCTCTATGAGTCCCTAAATTGAGTTGTTGTTGATTTTTTGCTGGAAACATGAAGAATTGATGGAAAAAAATATTACTTTTGCAGCGTCTAACATACCTTATTATGAAAAAACTAATTTCTGTATTTGCATTTTTGTTTGCAATGGTTGCGCAGACTTTCGCTCAGCAGTCTGCCGAGACTGACATGTTCCAGTATAGACCAAAACTTAAGATTGGGGAGAAGGCTCCAAACTTCTCGCTGCCTGTATATAATGGCAAGAAGAAGGTGTCGCTGTCCGACTACAAGGGGAAGTATGTACTCGTGGATTTCTGGGCTTCATGGTGTGGCGACTGTCGTCGTGAGATGCCCATAATGGAAGAAGCGTTGAAGAAATATGCTGGCAAGATTGAGGTGCTCTCCGTTTCGTTCGACAAGCAAAAGGATGCGCTCGCGAAATATCAAAAGGAACATCCTGTGAAGTATCCTGTGCTTTGCGACTACTCGGCATGGAAGGAAAGTTCCGTTACGAAGGCTTACCAGCTCGGATGGATTCCTACATTCTATATCGTGGCTCCTGACGGCACGATAGCTGGAGGCGGAATAACAGGCGAAGGACTCAATGTGGAACTTGAAAGCATCTTCAATAGCGATAGTCGCATAAAGGAGAAGGTGGTCTATCGTGATGAGAACATCGAGTTTCATCAGATTGACGAACACACTTGGCATGGCAACGGTCATTTGTGCTACAACGAATCCGTTTATCTCATAGAAGGCGAGAAATCGGCTATCCTTATTGATGCCGGCGTAAAGATGCCAGGTCTCAGGAAGATTGCGGAAAGTATTGTGAACAAACCTGTTTCCCTTGTCATCTCTCATGCTCACGGCGACCATATTGGAGCTTCTTCGGAATGGGATGAGGTGTGGATAAACGCAGCAGACGAAGCTATAATACCAGCAAACTATCAGACGAATGTAAAGAGAAAGTACATGACCGACGGAATGGTGTTCGACCTTGGCGGTCGTGATATAGAGGTGGTGTTTACGCCTGGACATACTCCGGGTTCTACTTGTTTCATCGATCGCGAAAAGCATTATGGTTTCAGTAGCGATGCTTTCGGCTCGGGCAATCTGCTTGTGTTCACAGATCTTTCAACTCAACTTGCGTCTAGTCAGCGTATGATGCGATTCATTGAAAAGTATGGCGTGAAATACTTCTACCCAGGTCATTATTGGGGCGATAACCTAGAGACTCCACAGCGCGTGTCTGATGTTGGTGAGCTTTGCCGCGATATCCTTGACGGCAAGAAGGAAGGCGCAACGGGAATTCCTGGCGGTTGGCAGTATGTTCTCGAGGAAAGAGGCGTGAAGATAAACTATAGAGACTCTGGCAAGAGATAAAACAATAAGGGCTGTAGAACAAATGTATTCTACAGCCCTTATTTATAATATTATAATATGTGTATTGTCTTTGGTAACAATGGCGCTCCTTTTTATTCGTAAAGCACGGTTGAAAGGTAGCGTTCGCCAGTGTCTGGGAGGAGAGCGACAATAGTCTTGCCCTTGCTCTCAGGACGCTTAGCAACTTCAATGGCTGCGTTGAGGGCTGCACCAGAAGAGAAGCCTGTAAGGATGCCGAGCTTTGCGAGTCGGCGTGCGCCTTCGATAGCTGCTTCGTTGCTGATAGGAAGGACCTCGTCGATAGCGTCAGCGTTGTAATTCTTTGGTACGAAACCAGCACCAATACCCTGAATCTTGTGAGCACCAGGAGCATTGCCCGAAAGAACGGCACTTGATGCAGGCTCTACAGCAACAGCCTTTACAGATGACTTGTGAGCCTTGAGAGCTTCAGCTACGCCGCTGACAGTACCGCCAGTACCTACACCTGCTACGAAGATGTCAACCTCGCCGTCTGTATCTTTCCAGATCTCTTCGCCTGTAGTTGCCTTATGGATGGCAGGGTTAGCTGCGTTGTCGAACTGGAGAGGGAGGAAAGAGCCCGGTGTGCTCTCTACGATTTCCTTAGCCTTTGCGATAGCACCCTTCATGCCCTCAGAACCAGGAGTAAGGACGATCTCTGCTCCGTAGGCAGCAGCGAGCTTGCGACGCTCTATACTCATTGTCTCTGGCATAGTGAGGATTACGCGATAGCCTTTCACTGCGCCTACCCAAGCAAGTCCGACACCTGTATTTCCTGATGTTGGCTCTACGATGAGTCCGCCTGGCTTAAGGATGCCATCCTGTTCTGCCTTCTCAATCATGGCGAGTGCGATACGGTCTTTCACACTACCGCCAGGGTTGAAGAATTCTACCTTCACGAGGAGCTTAGCCTCGAGATTTTCCTGCTTCTCTATTTCCTCAAGACGAACGAGAGGAGTATTGCCGATAAGTTCGGCGATGTTGTTATATATTTTTGCCATAGTTTATTAGTCGTTTGGGAGATTAGTCGTTTAGTCGTTTGGGGATTTGGTCCTAGACGACCAAACGACTAATCTCCTAGTTTCCTAAATTATATTTTATCAAACGCCTGTGCAAGGTCTGCGATGATGTCGTCGATATGCTCAGTACCGATGCTCAAGCGAATGGTAGAAGGAGTAATGTGCTGCTGCTCAGCCTCTTCTGGTGAGAGCTGTGAGTGAGTAGTAGAGTATGGGTGGATGACAAGGCTCTTAACGTCGGCTACGTTAGCGAGGAGCGAGAAGATCTCGAGTGAGTCGATAAATTGCCAAGCTTCCTCCTGACCGCCCTTGATCTCGAAAGTGAAGATGCTCGCAGCTCCGTTTGGGAAGAGCTTCTTGTAGAGTTCGTGATCTGGATGTGATGGCAGCGCTGGGTGGTTGACCTTCGCTACCTTTGGGTGGTTTGCCAGGAAATCCACAACCTTCAAAGCGTTTTCCACATGACGTTCTACGCGGAGAGAGAGAGTCTCAAGTCCCTGGAGAAGGATGAATGCGTTAAGTGGTGAGAGTGTTGCACCTGTGTCACGAAGGATGACAGCACGAATGCGTGTTACGAAAGCTGCTGCGCCTGCTACGTCTGCAAAGATTGCACCGTGGTATGAAGGATCTGGCTTAGCAAGAGTTGGGAACTTGTCTGGGTTTGCCTTCCAGTCGAAGTTGCCACTGTCAACGATTACACCACCGAGAGAACTACCGTGACCGCCGATGAACTTAGTAGCAGAGTGAACTACGATGTCAGCTCCGTGCTCAATAGGGCGGATGAGGTAAGGAGTGCCGAATGTGTTGTCGATGATGAGTGGAATACCGTGGCGGTGAGCTATCTCTGCCACCTTGTCGATATCAAGGACATCGCTGTTAGGGTTACCGAAAGTCTCGCCGTAGATAGCCTTTGTGTTAGGCTTGATGGCAGCTTCGATTGCGTCGTAGTCGCTGAATGAAACGATGCTATAGTCGATGCCCTGAGTAGATAGTGTATGCGTAATGAGGTTGTAAGAACCACCGTAGATATTGTCGGCAGCAACAACGTGATCGCCATTCTGGAGAATGTTCTGGAGAGCGTATGTAACGGCTGCTGCGCCTGAAGCTACTGCAAGACCTGCAACACCACCTTCAAGAGCTGCTACGCGATCTTCGAAAACGCCCTGGGTAGAGTTTGTAAGACGACCGTAGATGTTGCCCGCGTCACGAAGTCCGAAACGATCGGCAGCGTGCTGTGAGTTACGGAAGACGTACGATGTAGTCTGGTAGATAGGTACTGCGCGAGCGTCAGTTGCTGGATCTGGGTTTTCCTGACCTACGTGGAGTTGAAGAGTCTCGAAGTGAAGTTTTTTCTGTGCCATAGTTGTATTCTTTTTTTATTGTTAATATTCAGTTTGTTATTTGGAAACATTTTGTTTTGTTTTCCGGGTGCAAAGGTACGACTAAAGAATATTATGACAAAGAAAAATGTTTATTAAAGAATATTGTTTATGTTTTTATATTATTAAATAGAATATCATTCTTTATAGCCCACATTTTTTAGGCTTTGAAAGAATGGCTTTTGAGGAGAATGCTATATGATGAAATATTCAGACTCTGGATTTGCGATATAGATTCCACTGACAGAAGACTGTGGATACATGGCTCCATTCTCTGTCAAGGTGATGCCGAGAGAGTCGTAGTCCATGAGTTTAGCGAGAGTGAATAGCTGCTTCTGGTCTGGAAGAGAACGATAGCCTATGGCAGGACGAATGCCTTGATAGTGCGCCTTGAAGAGTTCCTTTACGGAGAGATTCTCTTCTGGAGCATATCCCCAAAGGCGACGACGCACATCAGAATGCAAATGCTCAGAGGCAGCTTCGGCAAGACGATCGGCAAGACTCTGTGCGAGGAGGGACTTGTATTGGTCGCCTACGGATTTGAGTTCCTCTATCTCCTTGATGAAACTCTCGGAAATAGTCGCCGCAAAGATTCCTATATGGTCCGTAAGAGGTTCTGGGGCAACGAAGTCGCAAAGGGAGAGAGCTTCGCCGTTGGCATTGAGCTTCTGTTGGCGTGGTGTTGGGATGAACGTTTTTTCTCCATTATTATTAATGTGGATGCCGTTTTCAGCACCATTAGCCTGATAGAACGCCACCTTCGCCTTTACGGAATGGCTGGCAGCAATATGCTTCAACATGTCTTCTGCATCAGAACGCAGGGAGTTTGCTTCAGGCATGTCTTCCTTTACGCTCCACAGATGGTAGAAGGCTTTCCAATTAATATAAGGAATAAGGGTGTCTGTGCTGATGTCCATTACCTCGCTTTCGCCGATGAACGAAGGCGGGCAAACGGTAGTCTTGTTGAAATCAATGACCTTCTTGTGGGCGAGCATTTTCGATGAATCGCCGATTACGGTCTGCTTCCTTTCGTTTTCCTGACGAAGTTGCTCCTGCTTGAAACGAAGACTTGCGATGAGATGATCGCGCTCGCTACCCATAAGTTGCGTGGCGAGAACAGGATTCTGAGAAGCATCGTGAACCCAAAACACAGGACCATCGTACTCAGGAGCTATCTTTACGGCTGTGTGCATTTCGGATGTAGTAGCACCACCGATGAAGAGCGGTTTGCAGAAACCTGCCTTCTTGAGCTCGGCAGCCGTATGGCGCATTTCCTCAAGTGAAGGGGTGATGAGTCCGCTGAGAGCGATGAAGTCAACATCCTCTTTGATGGCAGTCTCAACAATCTTCTCGGCAGGTACCATGACGCCAAGGTCTATGACGTTGAAATTGTTGCATGAAAGGACAACTCCGGTTATGTTCTTGCCTATGTCGTGGACATCGCCCTTGACCGTTGCGAGAAGATATTTCGGAGCTTTCTCAATACCTGATTCTGGAGATGCCTGAAGCGAGTCAAGACTCGTAAGGATGTTTACGGCTTGCTTCATGGTGCGAGCAGTCTTTACCACTTGCGGGAGGAACATCTTGCCGTCGCCAAAGAGTTTTCCGACTTCGTTCATGCCTTCCATGAGAGGACCTTCAATGATGTTGAGGGCGGAACCGTATTCCTTAAGCGCTTCCGTGAGATCCTGCTTGAGGGTGGAATCGTCGCCTTTTACGAGCGCGGTTCTGAGGCGGGAAGAGAGGGAGGGAGTTTCTTCCGAGGCTGACGCCACGGATACAGGGGCTGAGCCTGAGGGAGAAACCTCGGGGACGGTGGCTGATTGGGCGAGAGCGGAGGCTGCTTTTTCCGCTTCTTTTCGCTGGCGGATTTCTTCTGCGAGAGCGATGAGAAGCTCTGTGGCTTCTTCGTCACGATGGGTGAAGAGAACGCTATGAATTGCCAAACGGAGAGAAACTGGTATGCTGTCGAAAGGAAGGGCTGTGGCTGGGTTTAGGATAGCCATATCCATGCCTTTCTTTTGTGCTTCCTTGAGGAAAACCGTGTGCATTGCCTCACGCACGAAATTGTTTCCTCGGAAAGCGAAAGAGAGGTTGCTGAGACCGCCAGAAACCCTTGCTCCTGGCAGATTATCATGAATCCATTCCGTAGCACGCACGAAGTCGTAGGCATAGTCGAGATGCTCAGCCATGCCTGTTGCTACGGTAAGGATGTTAGGGTCGAAAATGATGTCGCCGGCAGGGAAGTCAAGGCGATTGCGAAGTAAGTCGTAAGCGCGCTTGCAGATGGAAATCTTGCGATCGTAGGTTACAGCCTGACCTTCTTCGTCGAAAGCCATTACGATAACGGCTGCTCCAAACTGGCGGAGAGTCTTAGCGCGAGAGAGGAATACCTCCTCGCCTTCCTTTAGTGAGATGCTATTTACTATACATTTTCCCTGAACCCACTTCAACGCTTCCTCAATAACTTCAAAGCGAGAGGAATCAAGCATTAGAGGTACTCGGGCGATGTCTGGTTCTGCTGCTATGAGTCGGACGAAATGCGCCATCTCTTCGCGAGCATCGAGAAGACCGTCATCCATGTTGATGTCTATGATCTGCGCCCCTTTCTCAACCTGCTTGCGAGCAATGGAGATTGCTTCATCGTAGTTCTTCTCGTTTATGAGGCGAAGGAACTTGCGTGAGCCCGCCACGTTACAGCGCTCGCCGATGTTGGTGAAAGAGCCTGTGGTAGGAGAGAAAGGCTCTAGGCCAGAGAGGCGGAGAGGGAAGGATGGGGAGCCCGAAGCGGACGCTTCGGGAACGGTAACAATGCCTGAAGGAGAAACTATTTGAATTGCAGTAGCCTCTGCTATGAGGCGGATATGGGCGGGAGTAGTGCCACAGCAACCGCCGATGATGTTGAGCAGATGCTCGCTGAAATAAGGCTGCAGTTGAGAAAGCATCACTTCAGGTGTATCTTCGTATTTGCCAAAAGCATTAGGGAGACCTGCGTTTGGATGGCATGAAATGTAAATGCGGTTCCCAGAAGCGCGGCTTTCTTTATCTGAGATAGAGCTTGATTCTGCAGAGATATTTTCTACGATTTCATGAAGCTGTCGAAGGTATGGCAGAAGTGCTTCGGCGCCAAGTCCGCAGTTGAGTCCGATAGTAAGCGGATTGGCATGCATTATGCTTGTGACGAAAGCCTCTACGGTTTGGCCTGAGAGAGAACGTCCGCTTTGGTCGCTTATGGTAAGTGAAAGCATGAGTTCAACTTTGCGACCAACGGTTTCCATAGCTTTCTGTGCAGCAAAGATGGCAGCCTTTGCGTTGAGAGTGTCGAAGATTGTCTCTACGAGAATGGCATCTACGCCACCTTCGATGAGAGCTGTTATCTGCTCTTCGTATGCGTCGGCAAGTTGGTCGAAGGTTATGCTACGAGCGGCAGCATCTTCTGCATTATCAGACATTGAGAGCATCTTTCCCGTAGGACCGACACTTCCCGCAACGAAACGAGGTTTCTCTGGATTCTCATCTGTCATGCGGTCGGCTTCTTCGCGTGCCAATCGTGCTGCAGCAAGAGCCATTTCGCGAACATTTTCCTGTTGCCCGAATTCTTCCTGGGATATACGCTGCGAACCAAATGAGCAGGTGCTGATAATGTCGGCACCTGCTTCAAGGTAAGAGCGATGTATGGAACGGATTACATCAGGATGGGTAAGCGGCAACATGTCGTTGTTCTTGCCAAAATCCTGTCCAGTAGCTTCGCTGATGTTTTGTATGACGGTGCCCATCGCACCATCAAGAACGAGTATTCTATGTTGTAATTCTCTACGTATTGCTGAGACTGTCTTCATTTACAATTTACCAAGTACATTTACCATTTACCATCTTCCATTTACAATTGTCATTTCCTACAACACGGCCCTTGCCACGCGTGCAACGCTGTCGGAAGCAAGATATGAATAGAAATGGAGAGCTGGAATACCATGCTTTATGAGGTCGCGGCATTGTTCTATGCACCATTCCACGCCGACTTCTTTTGCCTCTGCGTCAGTCTTGCACTTTGCGAGGGCATCAGCAAACGGTTCAGGGATGTCTGTATGGAAAACCTTCGGCAGCACGTTAACCTGATTGCGAAGAACGATAGGCTTGATACCTGGGATGATAGGTACCGTGATGCCTGCCTCGCGTGCACGTTCCACGAATTCATAATATTTCTGGTTGTCGAAGAACATCTGCGTAAGTAGATATTTCGCTCCGTTCTTCACTTTTTCCACCGCATAGCGAAGGTCAGAAACAGGATTAGGTGCTTCCTCGTGCTTCTCAGGATAGCAAGCCATGCCGTAGGAGAAAGGCGTGTTGATACCATCGATAGTCTCGCCATCAATATCCAGACCCTGATTGAAAGCGTTTACCTGCTGCTGCAAGTCAGTGGCATGGTCATGATAAAGATGCAGTTCGCTCTTTGGAACATTCAGATTCTTTGAATCGCCACGTAGAAGAAGCAAGTTGTGGATGCCAAGGAAATTGAGGTCGAGAAGTGCGTACTCTGTCTCTTCTTTGGTAAATCCCTTGCAGATGATGTGCGGAACTGTCTGCACATTATATTTCTGCTGAATGGCAGCTGCGATGGCTACTGTACCAGGACGACGCAGTATAGCCCTGCGACGAATCAAACCGTCTGCCTGCTCGCGATAGACAGTTTCACTATGATGGGACGTGATGTTTATATACTTAGGTTCAAATTCCTGAAGTTTGTCCACAATTTTATATACGCTGTCTATGCTGTTGCCCTTCAAAGGAGGGAGAATTTCGTAGGAAAAGTTTGTTGCCATATAGGTAGTATTGATGTTATTTTGTGTGCAAAGTTAATTGAAAAGATAAAAACTGCAAAATTTTATTGCTAATTTAGAATAATTTTATACATTTGCAGCGAATTAATAGATGTTTATTCTATAAACAACCCCTAATATTGCTAAAAAAAGAATGGCACAACTACAAATTCTGGACGATACCGATATTCGCATACTTCGCGAACTTCAGTTGAACAGCCGACTCACGAACAAGGAATTGGCTGCACGAATTCACCTCAGCACAACGCCGACCTTTGAACGAATGCGTCGCTTGGAACGTGAAGGCTACATCAAGATGTACACAGCAATCATCGACTCCGATCGCATAGACAGGAGTTTTACGGTTTACTGCAACATCAGTTTCAAGCAGATAAACCGTTCGCTGGCAGACAATTTCCGTGAAATCGTGAACGGATGGGAGGAAGTTACTGAATGCTACAATGTAAGTGGCGATTGCGACTTTATGATGAAGGTCAGCGTGCGAGGCATGAAGGAATACCAAGAGTTCATACTTCATAAAGTAGGTTCTCTAGAATACATCGGCCGCATCCAAAGCATTTTCGTGATGGAAACCCTCAAGCAGTCTTATGGCGTGAGGCTGTAATTAATCTAGTATTCGTATAGTCGGAAATGCTGGATTTGGTAGCTGCCTACTGGTATGCGAACGTGACGTCCTTGGTGTGTTTGATCACCGCTTAGATGACGGACAATCTGCATGTTTCCGGCGTCATCGTAATTCACTATCTCGCATTTTGCCAAACCAACTTGTGACTTTGAACCTGTTTTTTCGTATGTTATTACTACGCCCGAACCAATGGCGAGATAGTCTTCCTTGCCTTGTCGGATAATTATGCACGCCACCTCTGGCCAAGTGTCTGATTTTGAACCAGGTTCCCAACCGAGAGAGTAACTGTGCTTTACGTGAAGCGTTATGCCGTCAGGTGTGTCTATGTCTGCCTCACGCTGCTCGTTGTCCAGGATTACGGCATCCATATTGTCCGTGCCTTGATGCTTCAGGATAATCTGTTCTGCTTGTCTGAGCAAACGATAAGTCGCGGCAAGAGGAGAAAGCGACGATGCGGATGAAGTGAAAGCATTCAACTGGTCGTCTTGCGAAAGATCCATACCTTGCCAGTCGTTGGAAGAACTGTTGCTATGTAGCGGATAATCCTCAATAGAGAAAGGGCAGAAACCCATTGCATCGTGATGGCCAAAAGCATAAAGTGCACGCATTGCATCCTGATCTTCAAGGCGAATCTCAGGAATGAACAGCGGATTGTTTGGCAAATGATACTTTGCCGTCCAGTCGCGATACCCCTTGTCATAAAGGTCAAGGCCGAGTACAGCGATGCTTGGTGCGCCACAATGCCAAATGTCGATGAGATGGGCAAGAGGACCAGCCGATGGATATTCACCTGGCTTGCGACCGCGACTATTTAGCGCTACGTTCACATACATCGGAAGATCGTAAACAGCTTTGCCTGCCTTGGCTATTTCCTCCACATAAACAGCGTAAGTCCATGCCTGGAAGATTTCCTCCGAATAGATGTCGTTGCCGAAAAGTTCCGCCCAATTGCCCTCAGCAGACGAAATGCGAAGGCGATCGTTGTTGAGCGTCTTCTTGTTCTTGAGGAGATAAGAAGTCAACTGAACAGGAACCTGGCTCTGATACATTCTTGTGGCATCCTTGCTGTAGTCGCGTGGCTCGTTTATCATGCCAATCTCGTTCTCCACCTGCACCATGACTATTGTCTGCTCATTGCAGTCAACACTACGAATGTGCTGCATCATTTTGCAGAAGATCCTCTTGTCGGCTTCCAGCACATTCTTTGAGAGCGAAGATGCCTCCTCAAGCGGTTTGCCGTTACGGTCATGGACACGAGGAAAACGTTTCACATCGCGCTTGAACCATTCCGGCACATAGCAACTCATGGAGTTTTTCCATGCACCAAACCACAAGACAACAACCTTGAGGTCGTTCTTGCGAGCTTCATGGATGATGTTGTCGAGTGTTGTGAAGTCATAAGTTCCTTCCTGTGGCTCAATAAGTTCCCAACTTACAGGAGCAAGAACAGTGTTCAATCCAAGCGATTTCAAGTGCGGGAAGATGTGCTGCACATCGTTAAGCGTTGATGCTGAGGAGTTTCCGAGTTCGCCACCAATCATCAACATAGGTTTCTCGTTGGATACTATTCGTGCCCAGTTTCCGTGATGCTCAAGCTTTGGCTGTGCTTGGCACAAAATGGCAAATGCAAGGAATGCAATCGCGCAGAATGTTGTTTTTATGGATGCCATATTTTGGTTATTTATTCTATCTTTCCCTGTTCAATTCTTCGCGTGAAGGACTTCTGTACAATCCCACATGCACCTTGTTGTTCTTACATTCCTCAAGCGTATGTACAGGAGGATCAACATAGTCAGGCATTGGCATCTTGCAAAGGCTCTGGAAGTATAGCAGACAGCCGTCTTTCCACCATTCTGCATCACGTGTTTGGGTCATCAGTCGAACTTGTATATCGCTGAATAATTCTGCATCGATAGCGCCTTCAAGCGAGTTCCACTGACGCTGCATCTGACGAGCTTCGTTCACGCCATTCTGGTAACGATAGCAAAGCTCTTCCCATACGGTGCGGCCTGTCTGGCAGCGGTGTGTCCATGGCACATGATGGAACCAAAGCAGATACTTGTCTGGGCAAGTTTCAAGTTTCTCCATCATGTCGCCATAAGCAGGATTGTATTGCGAAGTATTGTCTGTTCCTGTAGCCTTTGTGCGGTCGAAGCCGATGCCGTTTTCATCAGCTTGGTTGTAGAACACAGGCAGCCAGTCACGGCGTATCGGACGATTGTCCCAAACACCAGGAGCGTAGTGCGAATTACCGAACTGATGGGCAAGTCCGATAGGCATTTCGTAATCCACGACAGCTTCACGGCTACGCATCAGCATCGATACCAATGTGGCGTGCTGTTCTGCATCGAGGGTAGGGTAGGTGAGCATTGTCCATTCGTTGGCTATCTCCTCTGCTGTCAAGTCAGGATTCCATGCCAAGCGACCGAAAGCATACCAGTTTGACTGGGCAAGCGGATGACCAGTGAAATTGGCATCTGTACCAGTGTTTGCCACGCCTGCTATTGCATTGTAGCGAGAGCGGAGCTGATTGCGCTTGTAGTTGGCGTATTGCTTCACTTCATCGAAGAATTCCTCCCACATTGTGCCAAGATAAGCAAGGTGATTAGCCTGTCCGAGATACTCTTGGGTAATCTGGAATTCAGGCATTTCGGCTGTCTCTTTCAAGGCGTCATAGAGAGCATTGAAAGGCTCGCGAGGTTGGAAATCGATAGGTCCGTTCTTTACTTGGATAATCACATTGTCGAGGAACTGTCCGTCGAGGTCTTCAAACTCCAAACGAGCTTGCTTTGCACGGTCAGGGTCGGTAGGATTGTTGATGAATGCTCGCCACATCACGATGCCGCCGTACGGACGAATGGCAGCAGCAAGAAGATTCGCGCCATCAGTATGAGTACGATCATAATCCTTAGGACCTGGCTGACCTTCACTGTTAGCCTTTACGAGGAATCCGCCGAAGTCAGGCACAAGAGCATAGATTTCCTTAGCCTTGTCTTTCCACCAACGCTGCACAGCCTTGTCGGCAGGGTCGGCTGTTGGCAATCCACCAATGACTGCAGGACTTGCAAAGTTTACGGCGAGATACGTCTTGATGCCGTATGGACGCAGCACATCGGCGTATTTCTTTACCATCTGCAGCACTTCGCTTGTAAGCATCTTTGGAGATGCATTGACATTGTTGAGTACAGCACCATTGATGCCCACAGAAGCACAAGCGCGAGCGTATGTGTCGTTGTTGAGAGGGCAGTTCTTTATGCTTGCCACATCATTGTTTCCAAGTGACTCTGGGAAACCCTGGACATTCCAGAAGATGCTCTTGCCTGCATATCCACGCTCACTGTTACCGTCAAGATTATCCCAGTGGTTAAGCAAGCGGATGTCGTGGAAAGGACTCTCGTTGATCACTGCAGATTCATTTGCTTTTCCCATTGTCTGAAGTTGAAGCAAGCGGTAAGAACCGTAGAGCAAACCGATGTCCGAAGGAGATGTTATGCTGACGTCACCGTTCTTGATCTCAATACGATAGGCATCACGCTTCATGTCCTTCACCTTCTTCTGCTGTAGGCTAACATTGCCTCCTGTCCATGCAGCAGACAGTTCTTTCTTTGCTATCTCGATGGTAGCAGTGGTCTTTGTGGCAACAGATATTTTTGTACTGTTTCCATTTGCTTTTCCAAGCCAAAGGCCAGAACCGTCGTCTGCAAACGAATTCACAAGCAAGCAACATGTCATTGCTGCCAACGCAATGGTTCTTTTGATTGGTAGATGTAGTGGGTTCATTTATTTATATTTTATGATGGGTTATTTCTATTTCTTTTCTTATGGAATGGTGTCAAAGATTACTTATTGCTGCGGGAAGAGGTAGAATTTGCCTCTTTTCGTATTGAAATCTATCATCCATTGATCGACAATGATGTGGTCGTCAAGGGCTCGGATGGTAAGGGTATGCAAACCTGTTGTGAGATGAATTCTATGCTGGCGTACTGCTTGTTGGCGCAGAACATTCAGTTTCCACTGTTCACTCCTGAATTTTTCCTTTAGAGAAAAGACGGTTTCCTTGCCGCCGTCTATAGAAACCGCATAACGGATGTCACCATTATCATTAGGTTGCGTTGGAATAAGGGCTGTGTAGAGAATGGCATCTGCTTCGTTGCTACATGCAAAAGAGTAGGAGAGAGACTCGCCCTTCGGCAAACTGACTGCGCTCATGCTATGACCAAGCATGTCTATAACTTTCACGCCCTTGCCTGCAGACATGAATGAGGACGCAGAGCGGCTGATGTATATTGTAGAATCCTGAATGTTGGATTTAGAATCATGCTGCGGTTTCATTGCAGAGGTCGGATCTTTCAGCATTTCTTCTACATTTCTGAATACTGGCAAATCTCTTGGATTCATGTTCATCAACCCGCGCCATTTTCCGTTTGACAGATTGTTGTATTTTTGTGTCAACGAGCATATTTCCTGATATGCGCCATTGTCATTGTCCAGAATCTTATGCGCCATGCATGAAGCAGCACTGACGGGATAGATGATGTGGGCGAAGTAAGAATCCTGAAGGTCTTTACGAACAGTTTCCGCTGCCTTTTCCACAGTTGCTCGTATCTGTTCATACTCATTGAGATAGCGTTGCTTTTCATTACCAAATTCTGTGGTCGATAATTCTGTGCCTTCCACAAGACTCAAACCGCGAGCGTACTTCTTCTTGTCGAGTTCCACCTGTGTCCAACCCATGTGCTCCGGCTTTCGTTTTCCTGTCAATTCAAAGAACTTTCGCATGGCTGGGTAGATGTTCTCAGCAACATCAGTTCCATACATGTTGGCGAGCCACTGCTTGTAATGAACTCCAACGCCATCTGCGCTGACGGAATTAATGTCCCACGCCATGTCAAGGAAGAGTTCAAGATCATAACCTGCAACCTTTACATCGTGGACATTGGCCACCCAAAGCTTACGAACATTATGGTTGTAGGCAGCATTCATCTCGGAATATATGAGCCCTGGTTGCGTAGTGGTAAGCCAAAGATAGTCGTGTGGCCTGCCCCAATAGCTGAGGTGGTAATAAACCCCGCCACCACCGGAACGCTTCTGCTCATTAGGATTGGAAAGACGGGTCATGTAACCGTAGTTGTCGTCACACCACATCAGCGTGACATAATCAGGAATCTTCAACCCCATTTCATAGAGTTCAAGAACTTCCTTGTATGGCACGAATACCTGCGTCTGGTCGCTTGGTGTGCCAATGTGCTCTGCAATAAGTTTCTGTTGTTCGTCAATTACCTGCTGCAATGCATTGAACTTCTCGTCCATCGTCTTAACACCTTCCATGGAACCATCGTGAATGCCACGCATACCTATTGTGAAGATGTTTGTCTTTGATGTCTTCACCTCCTTTAGTCGCTCTGTCCAATAGTTCTGAACCGCCTGTTTGTTTGATACGTAGTTGAAAGCACCGCGTTCCTTTACATCCCACTCACCAACATTATTGCGAAGAAGCGGTTCGCAATGGCTTGTGCCTATGTATATTCCGCAAGAATCAGCCTCTGCTTTTGCCCCAGGAGTCTTGAAGAAAGCCTCCGTACCAGGGTGCATTCCTGGCCAGATGGTGTTGGCACGAAGTCGCAGAAGCAGTTCGAAAATCTTCCGGTAAGTCTTGCATCCTATCTCTCCTTTTTCTGATGGTGAGAAGTTGGTGTGCGACCAATGGCGTGTTGACCAATCTTCGTCGTTTATGAAAATGCCACGGAGTTCTACGCTTGCCTTGTGTTTTATGTCGGTCTTTGAGTCAATGCTAAGCACAGACTTCTTTTCTGGCACGACATCGCCCCACCATACCCAAGGCGAAACACCTGCCATTCGTGAAAATTCGAGCAATCCGTAAGCAACACCCCTGCCGTTGGAACCAACCACAATAATCTTTTTGGCAGATACCACTTTCAGTTGGAAAGCGTCAATAGAGGTGGCAAGAAGTGTGATATCGATGCCCTCTTTCTTGAGTTCCTTCTTCTGTTGATCAGTGGTTGTGTCAAATTCGTAAAGCAATATTTGGGCACGGTCAGTACACTGCGCTCTCTTACCAGTTACATCAAACATGTCTTGCTCAAAAAGCGCAGCGCCGACGCGAACAACGCTTTCGACAGGCGTCATAAACTGATAGGTCACGGCATGGATTCCATCGTACCACCTAATGGAAGATGCGAAGGAAACTACAGCAAACGTGAAGAGGGCTATTGAGAACAGAACTCTTTTCATGTATATTAATGTCTCATTATTACGGAAATTCCGTTGAGTTTCAGAAGTGATTCGCCTTGTGCGTTTTCAAGAATAGCTTTCTGCTGTGATTGCAAATAAATAGGTGCATCCTTACGAAGTGGCAGAATGCGAAGCTCCACATTCTTGCCAATAATGTCTGATACTCGAACGAGCATAGGCTTTCCATTCCAGAAATTGTCAGCTACAAGATGTCCGTCAGCATAAACACGAGCACAATCCGCCTCATAATTTATCTGCAAGAAGCATTCCGAAGTAAGATTAGCATCCATGGACTTTAACTTCAACTTCCAAATGGCAGCATTGTTGAAATCCTCGTTTGAAGGCATTTCAGCTACTTTCTGACTGCCCATAGTGATAGTTCTTGGAACTCCTGCTTCTTGTATCTTGTCATATTCAACCTGAATGTCGTGTGTTTCATTCCAAGATTCCGCAATTATCTGATTTCCGGAAGAGTAGATTATATCGTTAGGCATATCAGCATATACAAGAGAAGTATCGCACTTGAATGCACGAAGAGCCTTCTCTTCAGAAAGAACACAGACAGTGATGTCTTTTATTTTTGATTCCTTGTCAAACTTTGCCGAATATTTCTTTCCGTCCACCCACACAATTGGTTTCTTTCCTTTTATAGGATAGAGGTAGAGAGTGTTGCCAATCTTGCAGAACGGTTGAGCATCAGCTGTGATCTTATGTCCACAGAAAGGCATTTCCACTGGGCGAACATAACAAATACCGTCTTCGTTGAGGATTCGTATATAGTCGTTGTAGAACTCAAAGCAACCGCGGCGAGCATAATGATCAGAGAGTGTATCAACATTCATCATTGAAAGCTCTTCGCCCCAATCGGAAAGAAACTGATGAAGAAGACGGAGTTGATGGAAAGAGTTCGTGTTTAGTTGGCCCATTTCGCCGAGTGGACATTGAAAATCGTATGTCATGTACGGCATGTCGTTATAGTTCGTAACGGCAGTTTTCTGGGTTTCAGCCATTGTGCGAGGTTGTCCGTCCACTTCAAAGAGAGGGTTTGTGCCGCCGTGATACATGTAGTAACCAAGAAGATTGGAACCACTTCCGAGTTTGCAGATGGCAAGTGGAAGAGCTTCGTTGCCAGACATGTTTATACGGCGATGATATGAAGGCATCATACCTCCACCAAGTTCACAAGTGAGATAAGGATACTGAAGTTCACTGACATCCATCTTCGTATCTTGATTTGTGCCAAATGTTTCCGTGGCAATTACAGCAGAAACGCGAGTGTCTTTCATAATGAATGCTTTCTTGTAGTCGCCCGGCATATCATTCAGAGTGCGATCCCAGAAACCGTCAGCATAGTCGCCATAAAGCGGAAGAAGCTTGCCGAATTCTTCTTTTCCGTTGAGCTTTGGCCAACCTGTACGAGTATAGAAAGGTACATCAAAACCTATCTGTACTGCCATGTCCTTGAGTGCCATGTAATATGCCCATGGCCCACGACATTCGTTCTCTATCTGAACTCCAACTATAGGTCCTCCATTCTTCCAAAGCATATCACTCGCCTGCGCATATATATTGCTATAAAGTCTCTGAGTGGCAGCCATGAACCCTGGTGCCAACGAGCGGTTCTTGTATGCTTTAGGATCTTCCTTCATCTTGTCGGTAAGCCACTCAGGAATACCACCTTGATAGACTTCACCATGGCAGAAAGGACCAATACGGAGAACGACAGGCATTTCTGCCTCCTTGCAAGCTTGAAGGAATTTATGAAGATTGCGATTCCCGCTCCAATCCCACTTGCCTTCTTTCGATTCGTGATGATTCCAGAAAACATATGTGGAAATAATGGTTATTCCCCCTGCCTTCATCTTCTGAATCTCTGTCAGCCAATCGTTTTCCGGCACGCGAGAGTAGTGGATTTCACCCATGACTCCAAGTTGGTGCTTTCCGTTAACCAAAAAGCCATAACGATCCACTTCAAACGACTCACCTTTTGGGTTTGTTTTCGTGCCAAAAGAAAATGTTTGAACTTGCGCAAAAGCAGTGAGAGACACTGCGCTAAGTATTGATAAAATTAGTTTTTTCATGCCTTAATTGTTGTTTCCCAATTGTTTAGAATGGGTATCCGATTGCAAAATGAAGAGTGTGGCTGTCCTTGAATTTTGTGAAATTGTAGAAACCACTCTTGGATGTCTTGTATGGAGCGTGGAGCCCAAGTCCCCAGTCAAGTCGTAACACGAGGAAATCAAGGTCGTATCGGAAGCCAAATCCTGTGCCCACAGCCATTTCCTTTAGAATGTTTTTGAACTGGAATCGAGCGCCTGTTCGCACATCATCGTCACGCATAGCCCAAACATTTCCTGCGTCAATGAATGCCGCACCATAGAGACTTCCGAAAAGGCGTTTGCGATATTCAAGGTTCAAAAGCAGGAGAATATCGCCTGTTTGGTCAACATAAGATGTAGCACGGTCGGTCGATCTGTAACTTCCTGGGCCAAGACTTCTTGCCGCAAAAGCACGAACAGAATTGGCACCACCGATATAGAACTGCTCCGTATATGGCGTTTGACTCATGTTTCCGTAACTCCAAGCAACTCCCATGTTTGTATGGAAAACGAATTGGTCTTCGTCATTCAGTCGCCATGTCTTACGAAAATCCGTCTCAAACTTCAGGAATTGTGCATAGACATTCTTGAACATTGTCTTGTTCGTTTCTAACCAAGCCTGACCAAAAAATGCCTTGTTTATCATGCTGGTAATATTGCCGGCTTCAGTAATGGTTGCGCTCCATTGAATTGGATTTAGTTTGGTTTGTGGAGAGATATATGTATATGTGTATTGCAACTTCGGAATGAACATGTCCTGCATAGCAACCTTCAGGTAAGAATTCCTGTTAAGAATTGAATCGAACATTTCGGAGCGATAGTTCAATCTTTGGTAAGTGAGGACAAGTGGACTCAGCTGATGTGTTATGTTGAGCTTTGGTTTCCAGATATAACTCCATTCACCCGAAGCAGAGTGCATTCTGTAATAGCTTGGACGATGGATGATATTGAACGACTCGGTAATCTTTGTTGCAGGAGAAACTGCGTAATGAAGTCTGCGCTTACGTCGGCCGTTAGCGTCGCGTTTTCCGTTGATGAAAGGAATGAGCAAGCGTGGCCACTCGAGAGAAGCGTCCATACCATATTCGTATGAGTTGCGCTCAGATGTGCTGAGGGAACTTGATTCCTGCCATTCGTAAGAGGCGTGGAGATTGATGTCGAACTTCTCGCCACCGCGGAAAGCATTCTTCTTGGTAAGACCAACTTTTAACTCAGGTCCTGTACGCCCAGACATCTTGTGAATGAAATTCGATTGAATATAGAAATCGTAAGGCTTGTTAAGAACGCAGAGCACATTAAGGTCGAGCGAGTCGCGCCCACGAGGTGTGAACTGAAAATCAACGCTGCTGAACAATCCCATGGTAGATAGCGTGTTTACAGCATCAGAATGACTTTGATAACTGTAGATCTTACCACGGCGAATGTCTCTCATATTTTGAAGAATGACACGCGTGCGTACGGGAGATTTCTTTCCATTGAAGCGCACTTTCAATGAACTGCGGTTTGTGGAATCAGTTAGCTCTTCCTGATATTGGCGCTTGATGTCGATTGTTCTCTTTCCAATAAACCACTGTCGTTGAGCTTCTTCCGGAATACTGTCTGCCATCTGCAAGCGAAGATCTGCCCAATTTTTCTTTCGAAGAGTGTCGGCAAGATATGATGCGTAAGAAGGATGGTAGTAATAATAGCCTTGGTCGCGAAGGAGTTTTGCCACGCGATTTCTTTCAGCATCAAGGATGGAAGTAGTGAACGGAGTGCCGTGTTTGATGAATGAAGCGGCAGAATCGCTTACTATGAGTGCGTTGGCATGTTCCGGGAAATTCGTATATGTAAGTGTATCTATACGATATACATTCCTTGGTTCGATGTGGTATGAAATCTTTTGCTTCTTTGGATTGTCAGTTTCAATGATTTCGTAATCGACATCACCATTGAAATATCCATTGTTTTTTAGGATATTGTTTGCCACTTGCGAGCGAAGCACAGGATTAACATTCCTCATCAGCACTGGCTGTTTTCCGAAAGATTGCGTAAGCCATTTCGCAAACTTTCCGTTCTTCTCATGAAAAGCATTCCAAATCCACAAACTATAAGGGAAAGGAGTTCGATAAAAACTACTGCCAAAAAGAGCACCATTTGGAGCTGTCTGCAATGCTGCGTCAAGTTCCTCTTGAGTGGTTGAGAAATGGTCGGAATTCTCGTGTTCGCCGTATGTTATTTCCTTCAATCCAATAAACAACTTTTCTCCCTCTGGAAGTCCTGAAGTTGTAGAACAGGAAATCGTAAGGGAGAAAATCGCTATAAGTAATATGAGATTTCGTAAATGCTTCAATGGAGTAATTCTTAGCTTTATTACTTTGCTGGGATTGATTCCGTAACCCACTTGTTTGCGCCTATGACAGTACCTTTGCCGATGGTTATTCTGCCTAGTACGGTTGCATTTGAATAGACGATTACATCATCTTCAAGAATAGGGTGGCGTGGAATACCCTTTATTGGGTTACCATCTTCGTCAAGTGGGAAGGATTTTGCACCAAGGGTTACACCCTGGTAAAGCTTCACATTATTACCAATGATGCAAGTACCGCCGATTACGACGCCAGTACCATGATCTATGCAGAAATGATGACCAATTTGAGCACCAGGATGGATGTCGATTCCCGTTTCTGAATGTGCCATTTCCGTAAGCATTCTCGGTATGAGAGGCACCCCCATTATGAAGAGCTCATGTGCCAGGCGATAGTTTGTAAGCGCCTTGATGCAAGGGTAGCAAGAGATGATTTCGCTCTGGTTATCAGCAGCAGGGTCGCCAAGATAAGCAGCTTCAATGTCTGTAGCGAGTATTTCCTTCAGTTCCGGCAGCTTTTCTATTATCTTATTGGAAATATAGCGCGATTTGTTCTTGAGGATATCGAGTGTCATCTCACCCTCTATCGGCAATGTGTCAACGAAACAAAGTCCTGCAAGAACTTGCTCGGTGAGAAGCTTCTGCAATCGCTCCACACGAACGCCAATGTGATATTTTATCGTATTGATATTAACATTGGAACGACCATAGAAACCAGGGAAGATGATACTTCGGAGAATGTCTATGATGCTTTGCAACTGCTCTTGAGAAGGCAAAGGATTGCCGAACTGCTGCTCATGAAACAGCTGCTTGAGTGAGTTTGAGTCGGAAAGCCTGTCAACGGCTTTGATTAGAGTTTGTGTTGTATTGTCCATTTAATATAAATTGCCTATCATGTCGATTGTTTCATCAACATCCTTGTTGAATCCTTCGACAAGATCCTTGAAATATGTTTTTTGTGACATTCCCGGCTCTGGGTGAGAGATACGGCGAATGTAATCTTGGTTGATGCGAACTATTGAATGAAGAAGGTTGTCAACATTGTCGTTTTCAATATTCTTTTCAAGCATTCCTGCCACGAAAGTTTCTGACAGAAGTTCAGCGCAAACATAGTTGATTGTCTGCTTTAATTCACGTTTGTTTGCCATGGGTTAATAGTGTTTTTGTTTATTACATGTAGCAAAATTAATACAAAGAATTTATTCTTGCAAATATTTTCGATGATTTTTCCTTTTTTAGACGAAAATAATGTAACTTTGCGCCTGTAAGAAAACCAAAAACATAAAACTATAATAGAAAAAATGGTAAAAAGTGCACTTCAGCAAGCCCGTGCGGCTTATGCTCCAAAATTGCCAACTGCTCTCCAAGGTCCTGTAAAGGCAGTAGAGGGCGAGGCAACTCAGTCAGTAGGTAATCAGGAAGAAATCAAGGCTCTCTTCCCTAACACTTATGGCATGCCAGTAATCACTTTCGAAGCTGGTGAGAAAGTTGAACTCCCTGCATTCAATGTGGGTATCATCCTTTCTGGTGGTCAGGCTCCTGGCGGTCACAATGTAATCTCTGGTCTTTTCGACGGTGTTAAGTCTCTTAACCCAGAGAACAAGCTCTACGGTTTCATCCTCGGCCCTGGTGGTCTTGTTGACCACAACTATATGGAAATTACTCCTGAACTCATGGACGAATACCGCAACACTGGTGGTTTCGACATCATTGGTTCTGGTCGTACTAAGCTTGAGAAGGAAGAGCAGTTTGAGAAGGGTATCGAGATTCTTCGTGAGCTCGGCATCAAGGCTCTCGTAATCATCGGTGGTGACGACTCTAACACTAACGCTTGCGTTCTCGCTGAGTACTATGCTGCAAAGAAGTACGGCGTTCAGGTTATCGGTTGTCCTAAGACTATCGACGGCGACCTCAAGAACGAGCAGATTGAGACTTCATTCGGTTTCGACACAGCTTGCAAGACTTATTCTGAACTCATCGGTAACATCCAGCGTGACTGTAACTCAGCTCGCAAGTACTGGCACTTCATTAAGCTCATGGGTCGTTCAGCTTCTCACATCGCTCTCGAGTGTGCTCTCCAGTGCCAGCCAAACATCTGCCTCGTTTCAGAGGAAGTTGAGACTAAGGCAATGTCTCTCGACGATGTTGTAACATATATCGCAGAAGCTGTTGCAGCTCGTGCAGCTGAAGGCAACAACTTCGGTACTGTTCTCATCCCAGAAGGTATCATTGAGTTCATCCCTGCTATCAAGAAGCTCATCGCAGAACTCAACGAAGTTCTCGTTGACCCAGCAACAGGCGAAATGCGCGAATTCCCTTCAAAGGACGAGCAGGTTAAGTTCGTAAAGAGCCACATCGCTGCAGAGAACCTCGCTGTTCTCGAATCTCTTCCAAAGGATGTTGAGCGTCAGCTCTGCCTCGACCGCGACCCACACGGTAACGTTCAGGTATCTCTCATCGAGACAGAAAAGCTCCTCTCTGCAATGGTTGCTACTAAGCTTGAGGCTTGGAAGGCAGAAGGCAAGTACGTAGGCAAGTTCGGTACACAGCACCACTTCTTCGGTTACGAAGGTCGTTGCGCTGCTCCTTCTAACTACGATGCTGACTACTGCTACTCACTCGGTTACAACGCTTCTCGCCTCATCGCTAACGGCAAGACAGGTTACATGTCAATTATCAAGAACACTACAGCTCCTGCTGCTGAGTGGATTGCTGGTGGTGTGCCTATCACAATGATGATGAACATCGAGCGTCGTAATGGTCAGAACAAGCCAGTTATCCGCAAGGCTCTCGTTGAGCTCGACGGTGCTCCATTCAAGTTCTTCGCTGCTCACCGTGAGGAATGGGCTAAGCAGACAGCTTATGTTTACCCAGGTCCTATCCAGTACTGGGGTCCTACAGAGGTTTGCGACCAGTGTACTAAGACTCTCGCTCTCGAGCAGGCTAAGTAATAATAATGACTAAAAAGAAGAAATCCAAACGCGTAATTTCGCGAAGCAATAGATTGCCACGATGGACTTGGTATGCAATATCAGGTGCCATCGTGGCACTTTACGTTTGGGTTTTCTACGCTTTCTTCGTAAGTCCTACAGGATTTCGTTGGCGTGCCTTGTTTGGCGAACCAAAGTATCCTGATGGCTACGAGATTCGTGGCATTGACATCAGCCACTACCAAAGAGACATCAATTGGAACAAGTTGCAGTTTGCCCGTATTGACAACTGCCCGCTTCGTTTCATTCTTATCAAGGCTACAGAAGGATCTACGCGCCTTGATCCAAAGTTCAACAACAATTTCTACAATGCAAAGGAATACGGCTTCAAGCGTGGAGCCTATCATTTTTGGTCAAACCGTTCTTCTGCAAAATCGCAGGCACAGTTTTTCTTGGATAAAGTAAAACTGGAGACGGGCGATCTACCTCCGGTGCTTGATGTTGAGAAGAAACCCGACAACAAGCCATTGGAAGATTTCCAGCGTGATTTGCTCACTTGGCTTCACGCAGTAGAGGATACTTACCACTGCAAACCAATCATTTATACTTACCATAACTTCAAGAAAAACTACCTGAACACGCCTGTATTTGACCAATATCCGCTATGGATAGCCCACTATTACACGGAGGAAATGGAATACGATGGCGATTGGAAGTTCTGGCAGCACACAGATACTGGCCGTCTTCCAGGTATCAGCGGTTATGTTGATTTCAATGTTTACAACGGAAGCTTCTACGACCTTGAGCAGTTGTGCATAGATTAATGCATATAATTATCTGCCAATAAAACCTATAACTACCCTTAAAATTATGAAAAACAGTATTCTCTCAGACATAATTCTCTCTGCATTCTTCTTTGCCCTTGCAATTCTTTTGCCAAGACAAGCATTCAGTTCCAACTTGACGGAAAGTGGAAAGAAACAATCTGCACTCATGAAATATGAGGACAAGATAACGGAAATCATTAGCAAGATGACCATTGAGGAGAAGGTGGCTATGCTTCATGGCAAGCACATGTTCTCATCAGAAGGCGTGCCACGCTTGGGCATTGCTGATATAGAGTATGCCGACGGACCTTTCGGCATCCGTGAGGAAATGGAACACCACAGTTGGAAATCCATAGGCCTTGCCACCGACTCTGCCACATTCTTTCCAACAGGTTCTGCGCTTGCTGCCACTTGGAGTCGTGACTATGCCTATCAGTATGGCAAGGGAATGGCAATAGAAGCTCGTCTGCGTGGCAAGGACATGATTCTTGGCCCTGCCATCAATATCCAGCGAATTCCAACAGGTGGTCGAACATACGAGTATATGAGTGAAGATCCATTGCTTTCCGGTGAACTTGCAGTGGGTTACACTCTTGGCGTTCAGGACAACGAAACTGCTGTTTGCCTCAAGCATTATGCTGTGAACAATCAAGAGAACTACCGCGGCTTCGTTGATGCACGACTTTCTGAACGAGCTTTACATGAAATTTACCTCAAACCATTCGAGATGGCAGTTCGTGAAGCTGATGCCTATGGCGTAATGGCTGCATACAACAAGGTCAACGGCTACTGGTGCTCTGAGAACTATGAGTTGGAAAACAAGATTCTTCGCCAGACATGGGGTTTTAAGGGCATTGTAATTTCCGATTGGGGCGGAACACACAGCACAGTGGGTGCCGTTACTGCTGGCCTTAATGTGGAGATGCCTGGACAGAGATACCTTGGCCAGGCATTGCTCGATTCTTTGAAGTCGGGTGCTGTTTCTGAATCTATTATTGATGAACGCGTGCGCGAGATTCTGCGCGTACGATACGCTGTAAAACCAGTTCCTGCAGAAGAGGCAAACAAACTGATGGCATCACAGCCGGAACAGCAGCATATTGCTTACGAAGTTGCTAAGCGTGCTGTAGTACTTCTCAAGAACGACAAAAAGCAACTGCCTCTCAACCTCAAGAAAATAAAGAAAATAGCCGTCATCGGTGAGAATGCCGTGGAAACACAGGCAGATGGCGGCGTTGGTGCAGGCGTAAAAGCGCTATACGAGATTACCCCATTGCAAGGAATAATGAACCGTGTAGGCAATCGTGCAGTGGTAAAGTACGCTCAAGGTTACAAGGACTTTACAAAAGAGGAGAAGCGTAGTGGAGTTTCGCCATACTGCGAACCTGACCCTCAAATGATGGTTGAGGCGGTGGCGTTGGCGAAGGAATCAGATGTTGTGATTTTCGTGGCAGGAAACAATCGTGAGATAGAATCAGAAGGTTCGGATCGCACTACTATTGCTCTGCCAGCAGGTCAAGATATGCTCCTTGCTCGTCTTGCGGAGGTTAATCAGAACATCGTGACTGTTGTCGTGACTGGTGCTCCTGCCGACCTAAAGGAAGTCAACAAGTTTTCACCAGCAGTTCTCGTATCATGGTTCAATGGTTCAGAAGGAGGCAATGCCCTTGCCGACATTCTTCTTGGTAATGTGAACCCTTCTGGCAAGCTTCCATTCACTTTCCCTGTTAATCTCGAAGATAATCCTGCGTACAAGCTTGGCGTTTATCCTCAACAACTTGAAGGTGAGAAGGATGATGTCTTCGTGAACCTCGTCAACAGAGATCAGAGAAGACGTGGCGAGCGTCATCTTGAAGCAGATTACAAGGAGGATATCCTTGTCGGTTACCGTTGGTACGATACTCGTAATGTGCCTGTGCTCTATCCTTTCGGTCATGGACTTTCATACTCAATATTCAAGTACGGTAAGCCAAGCGTCACATCTACCACAGATGGCGTTCGCGTCTCTTTCACGGTGAAGAACGCTGGCAAACAAGATGCAGAGGAAGTCGTACAGGTTTATGCAGCACGCAAGCAGTCAATGATAGAACGCCCACAGAAAGAATTGAAATCATTCAAGCGCATCGCCATAAAAGCAGGCGCAACAGAGAATGTCGAGCTTATGATGCCTCACTCTGTCTTCAGCCACTGGGATGAACAGACACATGATTGGGCGGTAGAGCCAGGAGCAATCACCCTTCTCATCGGAAGTTCGTCACAAGACATCCGTCAGACAATTGATGCCGAAGTGAAATAACCTCTGTTTTTATACTACATTCTGCCTCGCTCGTCGAGATAAGAATCCTTGAAGCCTAGGAAGTAGAGCACACCGTCAAGGCCAATTGTTGAGATTGCCTGCTTTGCGTTTGCTACGACACGAGGCTTTGCATGGAAGGCGATGCCAAGACCTGCGAGAGCGAGCATTGGGAGGTCGTTCGCACCATCACCTACGGCAATTGTCTGTGCGAGATCCACCTTTTCCACTTGTGCTATGAGTCGGAGAAGCTCTGCCTTGCGATGTCCATCAACAATCTCGCCCACATAGCGACCTGTGAGGTGACCTGTTTCGTCAACTTCAAGTTCGTTTGCGTAAACATAGTCAATGCCGTATTTCTTCTGGATATATTCGCCGAAGAATGTGAATCCACCGCTCAGGATGGCAATCTTGTAGCCGTATTTCTTCAGCACATACATGAGTCGGTCAACACCCTCAGTGAAAGGAAGGTTCTCGGCAATGTCCTGCATAACCTTCACATCAAGTCCTTTCAGCAAAGAACAGCGCTTGGTGAACGACTCCTTGAAATCAATCTCGCCTCGCATAGCATTTTCCGTAATAGCTGCCACCTGGTCGTAAACGCCATGACGGCGTGCAAGTTCGTCGATAACCTCTGCCTGAATGAGCGTAGAATCCATATCAAAACAGATGAGACGGCGCATACGGCGATACATGTCATCTACTTGGAAAGAGCAATCAACACCCTCGTCTTCATTGCTCATTCTGCTGCAAAGGCTCATCAGTTCCTTCTGCAGTTCAGCCTTGTCGGTGATGAGTCCTCGTACGGAGAACTCAATGCAAGAACGCTCCGAATGCTTTGGGTTCAAGATTGACTCGCGACCGGTAAGACGGCGAATGGAGTCGATGTTGAGCCCATGGGTGGCAATGAACTTCGTTACCTCTTCTATCTGGTGTGCAGTTAGTTTTCTACCAAGAAGCGTTAAGATATAGCGATTCTTGCCTTGGCGACTTACCCAATCTTCATATTCTTCAAGTGTGACTGGATAGAACCTGATGGAAATTCCCATTTCGCTGGCTTTGAAAAGCAAATCCTTCATCACGCGACCTGAGTTCTCTTCATCCACTTGAATGAGGATGCCAAGAGAAAGGGTTGAATGAATGTCGGCTTGGCCAATGTCCTGGATGTTAGCGCCATATTTTGCCAACACATTCATCACGGATGCCGTAAGGCCAGGGCGATCTTCGCCTGTTATTCTCAACAATATAAGTTCTTTGTTCATATTATAAATTCTTTCGTCTTTTTGGGTATTTATGGTATGATTTGAAAAATTTTACTAATTTTGCATCAGATTATGAAGCAATTTGAAGTAATTCGAGCTACGGAGACATTCCAGCAGGCGGGTGCGTACTATGTGCGCATTCAAGCTATGGCGCGTAAGTACAATATTGGATTGCGTGAAGAATTTGACGACAACGACACTCCTGACACAAAATACATCCTGGTTACGGATGATGGGTTTCCTGTTGCCACATGCAGAATCCTTGATTTATCGGATGGGACGGCAGAAATCGGACGTGTTGTTGTTCTCGATGACTACCGTGGTCAAGGATTGGGACGCCTTGTAGTGGAATCAGCCGAAGCGTGGATAAAGGAGATGGGATACGAGAAGGTCGTCGTGGAAAGTCGTGATGTTGCCGTGAAGTTCTATGAGAAACTTGGCTATGTCAGCGACTCTTCCGAACTCCATAACACTGGTACATTTACTTGCCAGCACATGGAGAAGCGCTTGAAGTGAGTAACATCATTTCCTTGACAGCACTCGTTGTACAAACGACTTTATTGCAGCCGCTGCTTCCGCACCGAGGTCACCATGAGGAGCGCGGTCGTTAAGTATCAACGCCAGCATCATAGAGCGCTTGGTACATCTTGATGGCTTGTGCGGAAGGGACACGGATGTCGCGTTGTCCATTGATGATCAACACCGGAGGATCATCAGGTGTCACATGGAATATTGGACTTCCCAATTTTACCAGTGCATACTGCTCTGGGAATCGCTTTGGATTCGTACTTACTGTTCCGAGATTGCATTCGTCTGTTGTCAAGCCGAAAAGCTGCGAACGGCTTGAAGTCTTGTCTTCAACAAGTTCATAAACCTGTTTGCCAGTTCTTCCCAGGTCAGGGCGTGCGTAGAGGTCGGATGCAAGGGTAAGGAAATCCGTCATACCGTAGCAGTCAACGCAACCTATCACCTTGCTGTCGACATTCTGGTTGCCGCCAATGTTTCCTTCCAACGCTTCCTCTCCGTTTGACACGGCAGCAAGCAATGCAAGATGCGAACCTGCCGACTCGCCCATTGTCATTATGCGTGTCGGGTCAATGCCGTATTTGTCAGCATTGTTCTTCAAGTGACGAATTGCCGCCTTCACATCATGAATCTGTGCAGGGAAAATCGCCTCGAAGGAGAAGCGGTAAGTGGCAGCAGCAATGGTCACGCCTTGTTCACGAAGTTCCATGATAGCTCGTATCTGTTCCGAACCGTTGGCATCAATATTGTTGTCGCCTGACACCCAAGCACCACCATGTACGAAGAGCAGCACTGGCTGGGCAGCATCACCGCCTTTTCCTTTCCAGATGTTTATTTTAAGGCTCTTCGTGCCACCATTGGCAATAGGGGCTTCTGCAAACACCACATCACGGTAAACCTCGCTTTGCTTCTCTTGCTTACCTTTCGGTTTGCCAAGCTCATTGCTCGCGTTTAAGTTCAATGATGTCATCAGCAGAAGTGATGCAATAAGGGTTATTATCTTCATAGTTTTTTTTAGGTTATAAGTTTTTGAGGATGTGAGAGTGTCAGAACTTCCTTGTCCTGAAATGGCAGTAAGGTTCGCCGCCTGTCTTTTCGTAGTATTTCTGATGATATTCCTCGCCAATCCAGAACTTGCACTCCGGGAGGAGAAGTGTATTTACCTCGTAACCCTTTGAGCGCAGAAGGTTCATTACGGTTTCCGCATCTTCCTTTTGCTGTTCGTTTCGATGGAAAATGCAACTGCGGTACTGGGCACCAATGTTAGGACCTACTCCGTCTGTCTGTGATGGATCATGCATCTCGAAGAATATCTTGCACAAGTCGATGTAGCTTACCACAAGAGGATCGTATTCCACGATGACCGCTTCCACATGATGAGTGGCATGAGAGCGCACCTCTTCGTAGGTAGGATGGTCTTCATCGCCACCAGTATAGCCTACCAATGTGTTCTTCACACCTTCCTGCTTGCCGAACTCATGCTGCACTCCCCAGAAGCATCCTCCAGCGAATATCGCAACCTCCGTGTCGGCATCTTTCTGAGCTTGGTACAACCCGACGCGCGACCTCTCCTCAACAGCTTTCCTTACCATTTCCAGAGCCTTGCCGTGTTTCTCCTGGAGTTGCGGATAAGCCTTGCCACGCTCATAGTTGTGCTGAAGATCATTGTATTTCACTTGCAACGCTATCGGATTGCCTGAGTCGATTATGCTCTGTACATAGTCGTAGTAGTCGGTATCCTTGTTATGGGTGAGCAGCCGTAACGCATTCACGATGCCCGATGGAATGCCAGCATCAAGAATATCTTCGAATGTCCACTCAGTATCCTCCACCACATCGTGCAGGAAACCAGCAACTTTCTCCTCGTCCGTACTTCCCATCATGCCCACTGTTATGGGGTGCAGAATCACAGGATTTCCGTCCTTGTCCTTCTGTCCATCGTGAGCTTTTGAGGCAATTTGCAATGCTATGTCTATAATGTTCATGAATACTGTTGTTTTTCGCTGCAAAATTACGAATAAGTGAGAAGAATACAAAATGAAAGTCCATAAACTTTTATTTTTATTCTCGAACGCAAGCAATTAGACTTGCCTCTGTCCACAAAGATTAACTTACAACCCGCCTTGCGTCTTGTAAATCAAGGACACGCTTTGCGAACAGTGGGATTGATACGTATGCGGATAGAGCTTGAATAATGAAGGATGGCTTGTTCGTGCCAAACAGACATCGTGTTTCTTGGAAACAGGGCCCTTGTTTCTTAGAAACTCGCTTTCTGTCGTGCTGTCATGTATTACTGATTACGGTTGCGGTTGAATTCTGATTACGGCTGCAAAGGTACGACTTCTTTCGCAATTACGCAATACTTTTCCCGCATGTTGTGCATCATTTTCCCGACACTTGTGTTTATAAACATATCGGGAGATGGTTCTTGTGGTCATTAAGGTCATTGGTCATTAAGGTCAAAAAGGATTTTGCACTCTCTTTTCGGTTCACTATAGACTATAGTGGCATGGAAATCGCATCGCCGAAACGTTAATGACCTTAATGACACATGACCTTAATGACCACGATGACCACATTAGTGAACAACCCTCGGGAAACTGCGAAATTATCTCAAATAAATCTTTGTTATATCAAAAAAAAATCGTAACTTTGCAGCGTCAAAATTGAATACCTGATTACATTGAGATGGGAGGACCTACCTTGAAGCTTTATTGAAGATCAGCGGCAGACATTCCGGGCCATCTGTCGCATGTCCATGAGGTCAAGATTTGTGTCACTTTACCACAGGCTTTCCATTTCCGACCCAACCGTTGTAGCCGTCGTCGAGTTCTATGACATTATAGCCATTCTTTACTAGGATTCTTGCAGCGTTCTTGCTTCGCCTACAGCTACGGCAGTTTATGGCTATCGTCCTGTCCTTGGGAAGAGTGGCAAGGGCTTTCTCCTCAAAATCGGATTTGAGAACATCAATGTTCATGGCGTTCGCTATATGTCCGTCAGCATATTCCTCTGCAGAACGTACATCAAGACGAACAACCGTCGTGTCTTCAATAGCCTTGGCATATTCCTCTACCGAAAGACTCTTGAAACCGTCTGTCTGAGCGCTGCATCCAAGCAAGCTACAGAGCATTGTCAGTATTCCCATAAGTTTTGTCTTCATTATACTTTGTTTTAGTGATTAGCCCTTTTACTCTGAATAGTTTGTATCAGTAGTGATGTGCACTTTCTTGCCTGGGTATTTCTCGTTTATCTGCTCTTCAAGCCAGCGGCAGATGGAAGGTGCGTCATGGTCGAAGGAAATGACGATGTCGAAGGCCATCTCTTCATCATCTACATAAAAGCCGTGTATCTGTTGCACACCGTCTTGCGACATAGCCAACTTGCGGATGTCTTCGCGCATGGCAACCACTTCTGCGTCTGTATCGTTCATGACATAGATGCCAACAGTCATTACTGCCTTGAATTCAGTATAGATGAGGGTGGAAACGCGGCGGCAGATCTTCTGAATCTGATGCGAAGACAACGTGTCGGACACCTCGATATGGATGGAACCGATGGCAGTGTCAGGACCATAGTCGTGAAGGATAAGGTCGTATGCGCCAAGCACGTCCGGCACTTCCTTCACCTTGCTCTTGATGGCTGTGGCGAGTTCTCCTTGCACCCTCTTGCCAACGACCTTTCCGAGCGGGTCAAGAAGCGTTTCTATACCTGTCTTTATGATGAAAGCGGAAATAATCACACCGATGTAACCGTCGATGTTTATGCTCCATATCATCGACACTGCGGCACCAAGAAGCGTTGCGGCCGAAAGCACAGCGTCGAATGATGCCTCAAGACCACTTGCCACGAGTGCATCGGAGTTGAGCGCCTTGCCACGATTCTGGAAGTATCGTCCCAACAGGAGTTTTCCGACAATGGCTACAACGATAACCATCACCGAAACCCAAGTGAAGGATGTCGGCTCAGGATTGATTATCGCCTTCACCGATTCTATCATTGAAGAAACACCGGCGGCAAAGATGATACCGGCAACCAGAATGGCGCTGAAATATTCCACCCTTCCGTAGCCGAAAGGATGCTTGCTGTCCGGCTTCTTTCCCGCCAGTTTTACGCCAATTATCGTGATGGCAGACGACAGAGCGTCGGACACATTATTGATGGCGTCGAGCAATACGGCAACAGAGTTGGAGAGAAGACCTACAATGACCTTGAATGTAGCAATCACCGCATTCGCGCCAATTCCAACAATGCTGACCTTCGTGATTTGGTTGTTCCTACTTTGTTTCATACCGAAATATGTATTGGTTGATCTGTCGCTGCAAAATTACAAAATCTTCTCTAATTATCGCATAGTTGCATGAAAAACCACCTATTCTCTACAAAAAGTCCCCATTTCCCTCACTTTTCAAACAAAGACAAGATGGATTTGCAAAAAAAGACTAACTTTGCAGCGCTAACCAATGATGCCCCAAATAACTAACCCTTAGAAATTATGAATAAACACATACTTGCACTTGCCGCCCTTTTGCTCGGCTTCAGTTTCTGCCATGCAAAGATTCTAAATGTGAGAAGCTTTGGTGCTGTGGGCGATGGCAAGAGCATTGACTCGGAAGCCATTGATCGTGCCATAGCGGAAGCTTCGCGCCACAGGGGGGATACCGTCTTTCTGCCGGAAGGAAGATACCCTTGTTACTCAATACACCTGAAGAGCAATGTCACGCTGAAACTTGACAAGAACGCTACGATTCTTGCTGCCGCACCTCGAGACGACAAGGGATATGACCTGCCGGAACATAATCCCGACTCGCTCTATCAAGATTTCGGTCATAGCCATTGGCACAACTCACTGATGTGGGGCGAGAACCTGGAGAACATAGCCATCTGCGGCGAAGGACTTATTGACGGAACGGGAGTGCTGACCAGAGGTACTGGCAGAAGTCGTACTTCGAAAACCATTGTTGCCAACAAGGCTCTTGCCCTGAAGAACTGCAGGAATGTGAGAATCAGCGGCACGAGATTCCTGAACTGCGGACATTTCGCCATACTGCTGACTGGTGTTGACTCGCTGATCATAGAAGATGTCATTGCCGATACCAACCGCGACGGCATAGACATTGACTGCTGCGAGGATGTCATTGTAAGGCGTTGCAAGGTGAATACTCTCAATGATGATGCCATCGTCCTGAAATGCTCTTACGCCTTGGGGATTCCCAAGCCCACGAGGAATGTCATCATTGAGGATTGTGATGTAAGCGGTTATGATGTAGGCACATTCATGGACGGCACGAAGCAAACCACCGTAACCGTCGTTCCTGACAGGGACGGACCTACCGGGCGCATAAAACTTGGCACTGAGAGCAGCACTGCTTTTCGCGATATCATTGTGCGCAACTGCCGCTTCAACCATTGTCGAGGTCTTGCCATAGAAACTGTTGACGGTGCTGCACTTGAGAATGTTGAGTTCTCCGACATCACCATGAACGACATCTGCAACTCTCCCATCTACATACGCCTTGGCGACAGGATGCGTTCGCCAAAAGGCACTCCGCCATCGACAGTCAACGGCGTTAGGATAAACAACATCACCGTGAAGGATGCCGATGCGCGCTATGCTTGCCTTATCTACGGCATGGAGGGAAATCCTATCCGCAATGTCTCGATAAGCAACCTCAGCGTGGAGTATCGTGGCGGTCTTACGATGCAGGATTACGAAGAGCAGCGAGGTCGCAACACCTTCTTCTCCTCACGAAACGAAAGCACCTATCCCGAACCTTCTGCCCACGGCATCCAACCTGCATGGGGATTCTCCATACAGCATGTTGACGGCATTCTCCTGAAGAACATCCGCATGACGCTTATGAACCCAGACGAACGTCCTGAAATCTACAAGAAAGATGTAAGCAACATGTCCTTTTCGGAGTAACTTCTCTTACTTCTTCCTTACCGTGATTGTTTCAGTGGTTCCTGGGGTGAGGTCGAATTGCTTGATGAAATGTCCACGCACATAGACGTCAAGCTTCATGTCGGTCCTTGATTCTATCGTTGCCTTGATTTCTCCACTCTCGTCCCATGTGAGTTCTTGAATGGTGAGACCTCCGCGCACTGGCATTCCTGTGAGTTCTCCGTTAGTCCAATCGTCTGGGGTTGCGGGGAGTATGTTGAGGTATGTACGGCTGGATTCAGGAGAGTAGTACGACTGCACAAGCATCTTCTTGATTATTGGCACCAGTTCACGGCTTCCTGCCTTGTCCCAATCCTGGCGTGCGTCGCAGAGAAGACGGTAGGTTGTCTTGCTGTCGCCAAGTGCTGCCGACGAGAGTGCGAGCTGAAGGAATCCCATGTCGATGCCCTTCAAGTTCTGCTGCTTGCGGTTTGCAAGGCAGGTTTCGATGGACGTACGGCACGCCTCGCGGATGTCGTAGTTGCGAGTGATGATAGGGTCGTTGCGATAGAAAAGTCCAAGGAGGTGTGACACTTCCGTATAATCTGTCTTGTTGGCGATGTCTCCGTAGAGGTTGCGACGGAAATCCTCGTTGATGTCAATCTTGAAAGGTGGCATCTTGGCAAGCATCTCCTGCATGCGCGCCACCTTCTCCTGATGCTCCATGAGCACATTGCAGGCTGTGACGAGGTCGCGAAGGAAGAAGATTGATGCGGTAACGTCGATCGTCGGACAATCCTTTGCGATGACATAGAAGCCGAAATCGTCGGTTGCCTTTAGGGTTTTCTCAAGCGCGTCGTATGTGGTCATCATGTAGGGCAGCACTTTGTCGCGAAGGAAATCTGTGTCGAGTGTGTAGAGGTAATAGTCAAAATAGAACGACGACTGAATCTGCGCCTTGGTGAGATTGCTGAGTTTTGGAAGTGCCGAGAAATTGTCTTGCTCAATGTTCTGGATGTTGCCGTAACAGATGCCCTTGTAGTAAAGGCTGTTGTAGAGGTTGCCTATCTCCGTGTCGATGCTGTTGCCTGTTTTGAGGGTGAGCGAGACGGTCTTGCAAGCTGCATTGTGGAACGGAATGTTGCGCTTGAAGAGTGTGTTGTAGGCAACGGAAGACTTGTTCTTGCTCTTCTTGCTGGTGGTGGCTTCCGTGACGCCGCTTACAATGCTGTCGGCATTCTTACGGAGTTCCTCAAGAGCTGGATTTGCAAGCGACAAGAGTGGCTTTGAGGTGATGACGAGCAGCAACTGATTACACTTTGTAAGCGTAATCTCATCATTGGAGATGACAAGTTTTCCACCGTCAGCAACGACCTTTACAAACGACTCGCTTCCATAGAGATTCTTATCTCCATCGGCAACGGGCTTATTGAAGGCGCTGTGTATCTCAATGCCGTCAGCTACTGCTGTAAACTGCGTGCGTGTGGAGAAATCCTGCTTCTTGCCACGATTTGTCGGCGCGTGGAACTTAATCTTCTGATTTATAGGCTGATCGCCATCAGAAGTGAGAAGGATGACTAGTGCGTCATCGCTTCGGGAAGAGAATATTCTTTGCTCGAAACGGCACTTGCTATTGAGTATCGTGTTAGCCATCTCGCCTGTTGAAACATCGGATTTGAAAGCCTCAATATGGGATTCCGGAAGAGAAATCTCGAACATTTGGAACAGGCTCTTGTGGTAAACAGAGAGCAATGGCTTTGCAGTTTTGCTGCTTTCAACGACCGTTTTTCCGTTGCCACTGAAATTCACTTCCTGCTTAGGCATTGTAGCGGCAGAAGCGGCTGTGAAGATAAGGAGGAACGAGATGATGTGAGAGAGTATGGATTTCATTTACAATTTATTTTTATTTTTTTGTCTTTTCCTGCCATGCAGCAACAAGACGTGACTCGGAAGGTGATGAGAACTGTGGGGTGTAGAACTGTGCGTCAAGGAGTTCTTGCGGCAGATAATCTTGCGCCACGTAATTGCCCGGATAGTCGTGCGGATATTTGTAGCCATCATGATAGCCGAGGTCCTTCATGAGGTTTGTTGGGGCGTTGCGAATATGCATCGGCACTGGCAGGTTTCCCGTCTGCTTGACCATGGCTAGAGCTGCGTCTATGCCGAGATATGCGGAATTGCTCTTTGGTGAGAGTGCGAGATAAACAGTGGCTTCGGCAAGCGGTATGCGTGCCTCGGGGAAGCCAATCTTGTTGACTGCATCGAAAGCTGCGTTGGCAAGAAGGAGGGCGTTGGGATTGGCAAGGCCGATGTCTTCCGTGCTGCTGATGATGAGTCGGCGGGCAATGAAAACGGGGTCTTCTCCACCTTCTATCATGCGAGCGAGATAATAGAGAGCTGCCTGAGGGTCGCTGCCTCGAATGCTCTTGATGAACGCAGAGATTATGTCGTAGTGCATGTCGCCGAGCTTGTCGTAGGCGAGGGGAGTGGCTTCAAGCTGCTTCTCTACGAGAGCATCGTCAATGGTGAGTTTTCCGTCAACGGCTGCTTCCTGGAGTAGTTCCAAGATGCCGAGCATACGGCGTGCGTCGCCACCACTGAAACGAAGCAATGCGCCTGTTTCCTTTACTTCTATCTGAAGTTTTGACAGTACGACATCTTTCGTTATGGCACGCTCAAGGAGTTGGAGCAAGTCTTCCTTCTCAAACTGCTTCAGCACATACACCTGACAGCGCGAGAGCAGAGGGCGAATGACTTCGAACGAAGGGTTTTCCGTCGTTGCTCCGATGAGCGTGAATGTTCCTCGTTCCACAGCTCCGAGAAGGCTGTCCTGTTGCGATTTCGAGAAGCGGTGGATTTCGTCAATGAAGAGTATTGGGCGACCTTGCTGCGTAAAGAGCGAGGTTTGTTTGGCTTTGTCGATGACTTCGCGCACATCCTTCACACCGCTTGTCACGGCAGAAAGGGTGTAAAAAGGCACATGCACGGTGTGTGCAATGATCTCAGCGAGCGTGGTCTTGCCGACGCCGGGAGGTCCCCAGAGAATCATGGAAGGTATGTGCTGCTGCTCTATCATTGAGCGCAACATGCATCCATCACCAATAAGGTGCTGCTGACCAATGTAGTCGGCAAGTGTCTTTGGGCGAAGTCTTTCTGCGAGTGGTAACATTCTATTGAAGTAATAAGTAAGAAGTAATAAGTAATAAGTATGATTACCTTTATAAAGTCGGTCAGAGCCTTTAGCTTTTAGCCTATAGCCTCGCAACTTGTTGCGAACATTACTTCTTCCGTTTTCCGAAATTGAAGCCTGCGTAGAGGTTTATTGTTGCAAACCAGTTTGCGGTATGGAATGCGCCTTTATTATATGAATAATAGTGAAGAATGGCGCTGGTTCCGGCGTACCATTTCATATTGTTGTAAACGAAGGCGAAGCGACCGCAACCGTCGAAATTTATGTTCTTGAGTTTGAAGTCCTCGTATGAGAACCCGCGCTCGTATTTGTCGCCAATGGAACGCTTAAAACCTATACCAGCCGTGAGGGAACTTGCGAAGATAAGGTGTTTTGCAAGCACTTGGTTGTGAGCGTAACCACCTGATAATGTGAGTGCTGCATGTTCAATCTTGTTGAAATTGAATGTGCTGTCAAGGTTTACCTTGCAATTTGCATCGGGAAAGCGATGGGCAAGTTCGCTGTTGAGCGTGCTTATGAGCTGCTCGTTGTCGTAATTGAGTTTGTGGTGCATGTAACTTATGCCCACGATAGGCGAACCTGCGCTTCGTAACTGGCAACTGCTCTGCGCGAACGCAGCGGGGTATGAGAAGCGACGATGATTCAGGACATAGTAGAAATTGAGTCCGCGAATATAGGTATCGATGCCGGGGAAGGAAATGTCGTGAAATTTCTTAGTGCCGTAGGTTGTCTCGACGGAAGCATCACGAATCTTGTAGCTCTTGCCCGATTCACGCCAGATGAGGTCTATGTTGAATATTGGGCTGTATAAACTGAAATCAATATCCACTCGCTCAGTGATGTGCAGCTTCTTGACATCGAAGGTGTAGCCAAGGAATGCCCAGCGCCAACCTGCGTAAGGTCCTATCTTGGTGCGTGCCTCAGGAGAGAAGGAAATTGATTCGCCCGTAGGACTTTGGAACTTGTAGGATTCGAGGTTGGTCGTAGCTTGTACCATCACTGCCCAATTGTATTCCTGAGGACGAATGTAGAGCGTATCGACATCATTTACATAATCGAATACCTTCTCGCCAAGGTCTATTACTCTTTTTATGAAGTTCTTCTTTGGCTTCTCGATTCCTGTTTCCTCTGGTTCCATGTCGGTTATGGCGGCTATGGAATCTGTTGTCTCTGCCGATAATGGAAGAGCTATGATGGAGAGTAATATGATGAGAAACTTTTTCAAAGAGATTCGTTTAGAATTTGTCGAGAATGCGATCCATTACCCAGTTTGTTGGGGTTGCAGAGATGCTTGTGCAGTCGCAAGTATCCAGCTCAAGGAGGGTTTTTGCTACCTTTGTGATGAGCGGGAGTTGGACAACTGCCGGTGGGTCGATCACGATTTCCTTTTCGCCTTCAGTTGTAAGAAGAAGGATTGGCTCGTAGGTGAAGGTTGAGAACTTTAGCGTTCCTTTGTCGCCTATGACATAAATGCGGTCTTCCTTTGCCGAAGGATGGCTTACGAATGTCCATGAACCTGAACCTGGCAAACCGTTCTCGAAGAGGAAACAAGCACTGACGGAATCTTCCACCTTATCATAGATGCCACGACGATTGGCGTGCATACCCTTAGCTTCGGTGATGATGCCGAAAAGCTGCTGCAGAAAGTCAAGCTGATGAGCTGCGAGATCGTAGAAATAACCGCCGCCAGCAATGTCTGGTTGCAGGCGCCAAGGGAGTTTGCTCGGTGCGTTGTAATCCACCTCGTGAGGAGGGCATGCGAAGCGTATCTGGATATTAAGCACATTGCCCACAGCACCACCGTTGATGAGTTCCTTAACCTTCTTGAAATAAGGAAGTTCCCTGCGGTAATAAGCCACGAAACAAGGCACGCCAGTACGCTCGCTGACGCGGTTTATTCGGACACATTCGTCGTAGTTTGCAGCAAGAGGCTTCTCTATGTAACAAGGCTTTCCCGCCTGCATTGCCATGACAGCGAATGTGGCGTGTGACGATGGAGGTGTTGCGATGTAGATTGCGTTGACGTCAACATCATCAATGAGTTCCTGGGCATCTGTGTACCAGTGAGGTATGTTGTGGCGACGAGCGTAATCCTTCGCCTTGTCAGCATTGCGACTCATTACGGCAACGACTTCCGAGTTTGGTATCATTGAGAAGGCAGGACCTGACTTTGTCTCTGTGACATCGCCACATCCGATGAAACCCCATTTTAGTTTCTTCATAATGAAAGCCCCACCCCCAACCCCTCCCCCTAATGGGAGGGGAGGAATATGTAATGGTGGGTAAGTTATTTATTGTTTTTTGAATTCTATTTATTATTACGCGCGGGTTTGTCCGTTTCCGTTGATAAGCCACTTGTAAGTAGTCATTTCCATCAATCCCATAGGGCCGCGAGGACCGAGTTTCTGTGTGGAAATGCCTATTTCTGCTCCAAGTCCGAACTGTGCTCCATCGGTGAAGCTTGTCGGTGCATTGACATAAACGCAAGCAGCATCTACCTCGTTCTGGAAACGCTCTGCTGCAGCTTCGTCATCAGTGATGATGCTTTCACTATGGCCAGAGCCGAACTGTGCGATGTGGTTTATTGCTTCATCGAGTGAATCAACGACGCGGAGGTTCATTGAGTATGCCATGAATTCCTTGCTGAAGTCGCAATCATTGTCATGAATGTCAACATTCTTTGCCTGAAGTTTTGCAATGATGTCTGTGAGCTCTGCCACCTTGTCCTTGTGAACGAGGAGAGTGTCAAGGGCGTTGCAAACACTTACGCGACGAGTTTTTGCGTTAAGAACGATGTCTGCTGCCATCTGCATGTTAGCTGCTTTGTCAATATAAGCATGAACAACGCCAGCACCTGTCTCAATAACAGGAACTTTTGCGTTGTCGCGAACGAAGTCGATGAGACGACGACCACCGCGAGGAATGCAGATGTCAACATAGCCTACAGCGCCAAGGAGTTCTGCTGTTGCTTCGTGAGTGGCTTCGAGAAGGGAAACTGAATCAGAGAGCTTTGAAGCTGACGCTTCAAACACAGGTACTATACCTTTTGCTTCAAGTGATTCAAGAACCTCATAGATGAGTGCAATGGCAGCGCGGTTTGAGCAATCTGCATCACGACCTCCCTTGAGAATGCAAGCGTTGCCGCTCTTAAGACAGAGTGAGAATACATCGAAGGTTACATTAGGGCGTGCTTCATAGATTACGCCGATAACGCCAAATGGCACTGACTTCTTGCGAAGACGAAGACCGTTTGGAAGTGTTCTGTCCTCGAGTGTGATGCCAAGAGGAGAGGGGAGTGTAGCAACATTTCGCATGTCAGATGCAATGCCAGCAAGGCGCTCTGGAGTGAGCTGGAGACGGTCGTAAAGCGGATTTGCCTTGTCCATCTTTGCGAGGTCTTCTGCATTTGCAGCGAGGAGTTTGTCTGTGTTTGCCACGATAGCATCAGCTACGGCATTGAGTATCTGGTTGCGCTGCTCGTCTGTAAGGAGGGCGACGAAGCGCGAAGCTTCTTTTGCAGCTTTGAATATTGGGTTCATAGGGGGCTATTATGCTTGGAATTCTGTGTGCAATACTGTTTCTGGAGATGTGATAAGGTCAACGAGGATGTTGTCGCGAGTACCGTTTGCGATGATTACGTCGATGCCTTCCTTGGCAACGGAAGAAGCGGTGTGGTACTTTGATTCCATGCCGCCACGACCGAAGCTGCTCTTCTCGCGATGGATATACTCGCTGAGATCTGTGCCTGGAGCGACCTTTTCAATGACTTTCGACTCAGGATTCTTTGGATCGCCGTCGTAGATGCCATCGATATTTGAAAGCAATATGAGTTTATCTGCCTTCAGCATCTTTGCGATAAGCCCTGAGAGCTCGTCGTTGTCGGTAAACATAAGCTCTGTGAGAGCTACCGTGTCGTTCTCGTTGACAATAGGAAGAACACCCATGTCGAGCATGAGTTGCATACAAGCTTTCTGGTTCTGATACTGCTCTCCTGCCTGGAAGTTCTCCTTCATTGTGAGTACCTGTCCGATGTGGATGTTGTGCTCGCGGAAGAGGTCGTAGTAATGGTTGATGAGACGAACCTGACCGATAGCCGAGAACAACTGACGCTGCTCAACACTGTCAAGGTGTGACTCAACACGCAGTTCGCTTCTTCCGCTTGCAACGGCACCAGAGGAAACAAGAATTACCTCATGGCGTAGTTTGCGAAGCTCTGCAATCTGATCAACGATGGCAGAGATGCGAGTGATATTCAGTGTGCCGTCAGCGCGTGTCAAGACATTGCTTCCGACCTTTATTACTAATCTTTGTTTCATGTTCCTTGTTATTCTAAGCGCTATTCCCGAAGCTAACGCTTCGGGCACGGGGGCTCAGTTCTTTTTATGCCAAGAGTCCTTGAATTACGGCGTTTGAGAAGCCGTTCTTTTCCATTGTGTTAAGGCCGCGGATAGTGAGGCCGCCAGGAGTTGTGACCTTATCGATTTCTGCCTCTGGATGATTGCCACTTGCCTGGAGAAGTTCGACAGCGCCCTTCATTGTCTGAAGAACGATGTCCTTTGCCATATCTGCCTTGAAACCGAGCTGAACGCCACCTTCTGATGCCGCACGAACATAGCGCATTGCGTAAGCGATACCACAAGAAGCTAGGACAGTGCCTGCAGAAAGTTGCTTTTCCTCTACCTTCATGCAAGAGCCGGTAGCGTTGAAAAGTTTCTCAACGAGTGCAATCTGCTCCGCTGTAGCATTATTGTCAGGAACGATGAATGTCATGCTTGCCTTTACTGCTATTGCTGTGTTTGGAATGCAGAGAACAACAGTTATTTCATTGCCAACGACTGCCTTCACCTTTTCAAGAGAAACACCTGCTGCAACGACGATAAGAATCTGGTTTGGCTTGAGGGAATCCTTGATTCCACCGAGAACCTGCTCAACGAGCCAAGGCTTTACTACTACGCAAACAACATCCTTGCCTGAAGCGGCAGCATTGTTGTCTGTTGTTATATTGGCACCAGCGTCAGCAAAACGCTTTAGTGATGATTCATAGAGGTCTGCAGCAGTGATGTCTGCTGGTGAAATGAGTTCTGGAGTGTTGAGCCAGCCTTCTACCATTGAGCCGCCCATTGCTCCGCAGCCGATTACTGATAAAGTCATAATTTTATGTTTTTTGAGGGTTGTTTTTATTTATGTAGTTATAAACGGACAAACCCTCGCACGAATGCGAGGGCACAGTGGCTGTCCTTATGATTCTGTTTCTATTTCATTTGAAACGCTTTCTTCTTGCTTATTGGAGGCATTTTCCTTCTTTTCTGCGAATATCTTTTCGTCTTCCTTTCGGATGAGAATAGTGTCGCCTTCGGAAAGCGTGTCAGAGAGAAGAAGTTCGCAAACATTGTCTTCAATGTATGTCTGGATAGCTCGCTTCAAAGGTCTTGCTCCATACTGAATGTCATAGCCCTTTTCTGCAACGAAATCCTTTGCATCTGCTTCTATCTCAATATGATAACCGAGTTCTTCCACGCGAGAAATGAGATCCTTGAGCTCAAGGTCAATGATCTTCTTGATGGCATCTTTCGAGAGTTGGTCGAACATGATGATCTCGTCAAGACGGTTTAGAAACTCAGGAGCAAATTGCTTTGAAAGACTTTTCTGGATAATGCTGCGAGCATACTCCTTGTTCTTCTCGTCCTGAAGGTCGCGAGAGTGGATGCGCTCAAAACCAATACCCATTCCGAAGTCCTTGAGTTGGCGAGTACCAGCATTACTTGTCATTATAATAATTGTGTTCGAGAAGTCAATGAGACGACCGTTACCGTCAGTCATTCGTCCTTCGTCAAGCACTTGAAGCAGCATGTTGAACACATTGCTATGAGCCTTCTCAATTTCGTCAAGGAGCACAATAGAATAAGGCTTGCGACGAACACGCTCCGTAAGCTGACCGCCCTCGTCATATCCAACATATCCAGGAGGCGCACCAACAAGGCGTGATGTGTTGAAACTCTCTGAATATTCGCTCATGTCAACACGAATTATTGCGTCTGAAGAGCCGAACATCTCCTCTGCGAGTTTCTTTGCAAGGTGAGTCTTACCAACACCTGTAGGACCTAAGAACATGAAAGCACCAATAGGATGATTCTTTGAGCGAAGACCAATGCGATTGCGCTGAATAGCCTTAACCATCTTCGTGATAGCGTCATCCTGAGCAATAACCTTTGACTTCAGCACTTCTGCCATCGTCTTGAGTCGCTTGCCCTCAGCTTCCTTCACGCGATTTACAGGCACGCCGCTCATCATTGAAACGACATCAGCAACATTCTCCTCGTCAACTGGAGTATAGTTGTCGCGGTTGTTGTTGTCGTAATCGTCCCTGAGTTGCCGGAGTTCCTTTTCAAGAACAGTTTGCTTGTCACGAAGACTTGCTGCCATCTCAAAATCCTGATTGTCAACGGCTTCCATCTTCTGCTTGCGAACTTCCTTTATTTCGTCTTCCTTGTCAACGATAGGTTGTGGAACGGATGAGTTCTTCAAGTGAATGCGAGAACCCACTTCATCCATGGCATCTATTGCCTTGTCTGGGAAATGACGATCAGAAATGTAGCGATCAGTGAGGTCAACGCATGCCTTGAGAGCTTCGTCAGAATAGCATACATGATGATGCTTCTCGTAACGATCCTTGAGATTATGGAGAATTTCGAGAGTTTCCTCCTTTGTTGTAGGTTCTACGATAACCTTCTGGAAACGACGTTCCATAGCACCATCCTTCTCAATGGATTTGCGATATTCATCGAGAGTGGTAGCACCAATGCACTGAACAGTGCCACGAGCAAGAGCTGGCTTGAGAATATTCGCACCATCCATGCTTCCTGCTGCGGAACCTGAACCAATGAGAGTGTGGATCTCGTCAAGGAAGATGATGATGTCCGGATTCTCTTCAAGTTCTTGGATTATGCCTTTCATTCGCTCTTCAAACTGTCCGCGATACTTAGTACCAGCAACAACGGCAGTCAAGTCGAGCGAGAGCAATCGCTTGTCGAAGAGAACAGGAGAAGTCTTCTTATCGGCAATCATCTGTGCAAGGCCTTCCACGATAGCACTCTTACCAACACCTGGCTCACCGATGAGAACCGGATTGTTCTTCTTGCGACGGCAAAGAATTTCCTCAACACGCTCTATCTCTCTTTGGCGACCAACCATTGGGTCGAGCTTTGACTGACGAGCTGCAAGAGTAAGATCAGAAGAGAAATTGTCAAGGATAGGCGTCTTGGATTGAGTTTCACCCTTCTTTCCCTTCTTCACGGAAGCAGAGTTGTCGCCCATTATCTCGCTTTCAAATTCCTCTGCATCGTCATCATCGCCAATGTTGTTAGAGAATGGCAACCTGTTGTCAAAGTTTCTCCTTGAAGAAGAACTTGAAGATGAGCTTGTTTGCTGAGGTTGAGAATTAACATTTGATTCTTCAGAATCAGAAACAGCATTTTGGTTGTTTCTCATTGATTCTGTATTCTTGGCAGGAGGCATCACGATGTCTTTCAATGTGTTGTAGTTCATGTGACGCTCCTCAAGATAGTCCTTTACATTGTTCCTGCTGCGATTGTTAATCATTGCCATAAGAACATGAATAGGCTCCACACTCTGACTTCCTGCTTTTGCTGACTCGATTACAGCCAAGCGAATAAGATGGTTGGCAGAAGATGAAAGATCAATGTTGAGTATATTTTCAGTTACCTGTGAATCTGTGGAACATGAAGACTCCATAGCACCTTTCATCTCATTGATGTCGATGTTATTGTCGGTAAAAATCCTTAAGTTTGTGTCTGAATCCAAGCGCAAGAAAGCGAGCAACAAATGCTCTGGATCCACACACTTACAGTGCAGACGCTGAGCCTCCTGTCTTGAAAACGATAGCATTCTTGATGTTTGTTCTGAGAATTTCTGTGCCATTAATTTAGATGTATGTTGAACTCTTTCTTTACAATTTGTGTGCCAATGGCATTTATTTTACCTTCAAAGCTGCCTGGACAATGTCGTTCGTTTCGTTCATTATGCGGAAATATTCGGTCATTGTCCAAATGTCGCGAGCAACGAGTGCTTTCAACTGAAGTTTCACTGCTTCTGTTGTCTTTGCCTTTTCCTCGTCGTCCTTGGCAGTAATCTTCTGCTTCTCGCCTTCCTTGTAGATGTCTTCGATTACGGCATCAGGAATCTCGAAGCGAGCGTTAAAGTCATCGAAATCCTTGTATTCCGCAACAATGTTCTTGCGTTCCTTGTCAATGAACTTCAAGTTTGCGTTTACGACCAAGCTCTTTGCTGCGAGCGAGCGGTGAAGCTTTGTGTATTTCATCGTGTCGAGTGGCACGAAAACATCAGGCATGATACCACCTCCACCATATACAACGCGATGCTTCTTGAGAGTGTAGCACTTCAGTGAATCATTGAAATGGATGCTATCTGCGTTTGTGAGTTCTCCGTTCTTCAAGCGAATCTCAATGTCTTTCTCGTAAGCTTTCTTATCACCCTTTGTGTAAGGCTTCTGGATGCAACGACCAGAAGGAGTGTAATAATGAGCTACGGTGAGGCGAATCATTGACTCGTCTGGGAGTGGGAGAGGGCGCTGTACAAGACCTTTACCGAATGTGCGACGACCAACGATTGTTCCCCTGTCATGATCCTGCAAGGCACCCGAGAGAATCTCAGATGCTGAAGCCGAATATTCGTTGACGAGAACAATGACCTTAGTCTTTGTAAGTTCACCGTTGCTGTCTGCTGCATAATCCTGACGCTTCTGTGCACGACCTTCCGTGTAAACGATGAGATCGCCTTTCTCAAGGAACTGGTTTGCGAGTTGCACAGCAGTGTTGAGATAACCTCCGCCATTGTCCTGAAGGTCTATGATGAGTGTCTTGAACTGATCCTTAAGGAGTTTGTGCTTGCCATCCTTTGTCTCGGACATGTCCATGAGTGCTTCGAGGAACTCCTTGTAAGTGGTTGCGCCGAAACTTCCGATGCGAATGTAACCAACACCTGGGCGAATCATGTAATAAGCATCAATGGTCTTAACCGGAATCTTGTCACGCTTTATGTTGAAGTATAGTGTTTCGTCTATGCCACGACGCAAAACGCCAACTTTCACCATTGTGCCTTTAGGACCACGGAGTTTCTTCATGATCTTGTTTCTTTCCATCTTTACTCCTGCAATGGCAGTGTCATTGACGGAAATGATGCGGTCGCCTGCAAGGATTCCTACTTTCTCAGAAGGTCCGTCGTTGATGGTTTGGATTACCATGAGCGTATCTTCCACCATATTGAATTGCACGCCAATGCCATCGAAGTTGCCCTGGAGCGGTTCGTTAAGCTCGCGAACTTCATCCGGTGTAGAGTAAGAAGAGTGTGGGTCGAGCTTTTCAAGCATACCGCGAATGGCATCCTCCGCAAGCTTTTCCTCGTTTACCGTGTCAACATAAAGGCTGTTGATTGCACTTTCCGCAATCATAATCTTCTGCAAAGGCGATCCTTTACCGTTGTTGATTCGAATCTGTGCCGATGCTGTTGTGCAGAAAAGCGCAAGGGCTATGGTTATTATTGAAAATGTCTTTGCTTTCATTGTTAGTCGTTTTTGTGTTAATCCAAGAAGAAATCCTCTGCCTTGTCTTCTTCAATCACGATGTTGTCTATGATGAAGCTTTGTCGTTCCAGGGTGTTCTTGCCCATGTAGTATTCAAGGAGCTTTTGCACTTGGTCGGTTTTCTGGAGTGTTACCTGCTCAAGTCGCATATCTTCTCCGATGAAACCGCGGAACTCATCCGGAGATATTTCTCCAAGACCCTTGAATCGAGTAATCTCTGGTTCCTTGCCAAGAGCTGCAATAGCTGCCTGTCGCTCTTCGTCAGAATAGCAGTAGCGAGTGATGAAATCGCCCTTTGACTGCTGCTCTTTCTCCGTGAGGGATTTCTTGTCCTTTATCTTCGTGCGCTTGTTTCGAACGCGGAAAAGAGGTGTCTGAAGCACATAGACATGCCCCTTCTTGATAAGGTCAGGGAAGAACTGAAGGAAGAATGTGATGATGAGAAGTCGGATGTGCATTCCATCAACATCGGCATCGGTAGCCACAATCACCTTGTTGTAACGCAGAGTGTCAAGACCTTGCTCAATATCGAGGGCTGCCTGAAGCAGGTTGAATTCCTCGTTCTCGTAAACCACCTTCTTTGTCAATCCAAAGCAGTTGAGCGGTTTTCCTCGAAGTGAGAATACTGCTTGCGTGTTTGGATCGCGGCTCTTTGTGATAGAACCAGAAGCAGAGTCACCCTCGGTAATGAATATTGCGCTTTCCTCCTTGCGGTCGTTCTTTGTATCGGAGAAGTGGATTCGGCAGTCGCGAAGCTTGCGGTTATGAAGGTTAGCCTTCTTCGCACGCTCCTTTGCAATCTTTGCCACACCAGCCATTGCCTTTCGTGCCTGCTCGCTTTGTGCCACCTTCTGCAAGATAACTTCGGCAATATCAGGATTCTTGTGAAGGAAGTTATCAACATGAAGCTTGATGAAATCGCCAACATATTTGTTGATGCTCACGCCTTCTGGTGCCATGGCGAGCGAACCGAGCTTGATCTTTGTCTGTGACTCGAAAACAGGTTCTTCCACATTCACGGCGATAGCTGCGCAAAGTCCAGTGCGGATGTCAACAGGTTCGTAGTTCTTGCCCGAGAAATCCTTGATTGTCTTTGCGATATGCTCCTTGAAAGCCGACTGATGCGTACCACCTTGTGTTGTGTATTGGCCGTTTACGAAAGAATAATACTCATCGCTGTTCTGCTTGTCAACATGAGTGAAAGCTATCTCGATGTCTTCGCCTACAAGATGAATGATAGGGTAGAGACTCTCTGCTGTCATTCTGTCCGTAAGAAGGTCGGCAAGACCATTTCTGGAAGCAATGCGCTTTCCGTTGTAGATGATGGCAAGTCCAGTGTTAAGGTAAGTGTAGTTTCTGAGCATGTCGCCCACGAAAGCCTGCACGAACTTGTAGTTCTTGAAGAGGGTATCGTCAGGAGTGAACTTCACCATTGTTCCGTTCTCCTCCTCAGAAGCAGCCGTGTTGTCTGTCTTTAGCTGACCTTTCTCGAAAGTAAGGATGCGAACCTTGCCTTCACGATATGAGCGAACCTCAAAATAAGAGCTGAGTGCATTAACCGCCTTAAGACCAACACCGTTCAATCCGACGCTCTTCTTGAAAGCCTTTGAGTCATACTTACCACCAGTGTTGAGCATGCTTACCGCTTCCACGAGTTTGCCTTGCGGAATGCCTCGGCCATAGTCGCGAATTGAAACGCGGAGATTGTCCTCAATATCCACCTCAATGCGTTTGCCGGCATTCATCTTGAACTCGTCGATAGAGTTGTCGATGACTTCCTTCAAAAGCACATAAATACCATCTTCCTGAAGCGAACCGTCGCCAAGGCGTCCGATGTACATTCCGGGACGAAGGCGCACATGCTCCATGTCAGACAAGTGTCGTATATTGTCGTCTTCGTATGAGACGAGTTCTTCTGAGTTGATTATGATGTCTTTTTCTTCCATTATTTCAAGTGCATATTACGCGGCAAAGTTAAGAAAAATATTCTTTTCGTCCAAATAATAATATAAATTATTAACTTTCGTTATGAAAAACAAAACCGCAGCGTATTGCTACACTGCGGTAATTGAAAAATATGCGGATTATTTGTGCTGTTTATTTTCCCGTTCTTACACCATTCCGTAAACGATGTCGATGATTTTCTGAGCTACTGCATTTGCTTCTTCCATTGTTGCAGCCTCAGAATAAACGCGGATGATTGGCTCTGTATTTGACTTGCGGAGGTGTACCCATGAATCAGCGAAATCAATCTTCACACCATCGATGTCGTTGATTTCCTCTTCCTTGTAAAGTTCCTTTACCTTAGCGAGGATAGCGTCAACATCTGTAGATGCAGTAAGGTCAATGCGGTTCTTTGCGATAGAGTACTCAGGGAGAGTCTTGCGGAGTTCAGAAACCTTGATTTGCTTCTCTGCAAGCATAGTAAGGAAGAGTGCGATGCCTACAAGAGCGTCACGACCGTAGTGGCTTTCTGGGTAGATGACTCCACCATTGCCCTCACCACCGATGATTGCGCCGACAGCCTTCATCTTAGTAGTGACATTAACCTCACCTACAGCAGCTGCTGAGTACTGGCAACCTTCGTACTTGTTTGTAACATCACGAAGAGCGCGAGTAGAAGAGAGGTTGCTGACAGTGTTGCCAGGAGTCTTTGAGAGGACATAATCTGCGATAGAAACGAGAGTATATTCCTCGCCAAACATTGTGCCATCCTCAGAAATGAACGCAAGGCGGTCAACATCTGGGTCAACAACGATACCGAGGTCATACTTGCCGCTCTTCATTTCGTTCATGATGCCCTGGAGGTTCTTCTCAAGTGGCTCTGGATTATGAGCGAAGTCACCGTTTGGCTCTGGGTTGAGGATTGTTGCCTCTACGCCAAGCTGTGCAAGAAGTTCTGGAAGGATAACGCCACCAACAGAGTTGATTGCATCAACGCAAACCTTGAAGCCCTGCTTCTTAATTGCCTCTACATCAACGAGATTGAGAGCCTTCACTGAGTCGATGTGACGCTGGTTGTAAGTGTCGTCGTAAATAATCTTGCCAAGACCGTCAACCTCAGCATACTGGAAGTTCTCTTCCTCAGCTACGCGAAGCACTTCGTTGCCTGCTTCCTTGTCGAGGAATTCGCCTTCGTTGTTGAGAAGCTTGAGAGCATTCCACTGGCGTGGGTTGTGGGAAGCTGTGATGATGATACCACCGTCAGCACCCGACATCTGGACAGCGAGCTCAGTAGTTGGAGTTGTAGCAAGACCGATGTTAAGGACATCGAAGCCGCAACCTACGAGAGTACCTGTAACAACCTGGTCAACCATCTGACCTGAGATACGGGCATCGCGACCAACAACAATCTTGTTTGATGGCTGGCGACCGTTTGCCTTCAGCGCCTCGTTGTTCTTACGGATGTAAGCAGAATATGAAGTTACGAACTTAACGATGTCAAGTGGGTTGAGCGTATCGCCTGTAGCACCGCCGATAGTGCCACGGATACCAGAGATTGATTTTATTAATGTCATAATATGAAGCTTTTTATTTACCTTCCATATAGGTTATTTCGTAAAGGCAAGGTATTACGCCTTGTGACGCAGAAGCTTGTCCTTGAGAGTGTGGGACGATGAGCTTAACTCTTGCTATTTCGTCAAACTCCGTGCCGCAACGACCGATGTTCATGTAAATGAGCGGAACCAACCAACCAGTTGGCACTGAAGCACTTCCGTAACTAGAGTACATCGTGCTCTTGCCTGCGACAAACGAGCCGCTGAAGGTGTCTGTAGAGCGAGTCACGGTCATTGTCTCAGGGATTGCTATTGCGGTGTAATCGTTGTTCGAGAGAGTTGGATAGCCTGTGAAAAGGTTAGTCTCAGTGAAGCGACAAAGTATCGTAGAAGTCTGTCCTGGCTTCATGCGCTTGTCGAGTTCCACCTTGCGACCTTCGTTCTCAAGAATATCCTGGTCGTAGAATGTGCCCTTGTTGATTACCTGCATGTAAACGCTTGATTTCGCAAGCAAGACCCATTCGTGGTTGGCTGTATCCGTAACACAACCATTAGCCTTGAATTCGTCTTCCGAGATTACTTTCGCATTAACCGATAGCATGTAAGCCTTGATGGCATCACGCTCTTTGTCTTTCTTCTCTGCGTAGGTTTCGTAATCCTGGCAGGAAGTGAAAGCCAATGCTGCCACGAAGGTGAGCAGTAGGAATTTTATCTTGTTCATAGTTCGTTGATTGCTTTTCGTGCTATTTCTTCTGCCTCTTGGATAGAGCAGTTGAGCTGTCCACCAGAAGCGTTAAAATGACCACCGCCATTGAAGTATTTCTCCGCTATTGCGATGCAGTTCATGTCATCTACCGAGCGAAGGCTTACCCACACCTTGTTTTCCACCTTCGTATCTTCACGGAGAGAGATGCTGAGTCGGCAACCTTTTATCTGAAGTGGTTGGTTTACAAGACTTTCGCAGAATCCCTTGATGTAATGATACTTGATGAGTTCTTCCTTCGAGATGGCGTAATAAGCAGCGCCTTTGCTCTCGATGTAATGGAGCTTTTCGCTAAGCACATATCCCCAGAACCTCAGTTTGAAGATCGAGAAATTGTTGAACACATTGCGGTAGATTTTGTCCTTGTCAATGCCTTTCGTGAGAAGCAAACCGATAATCTCGTATATCTCAGGGCGAGTGGAAGCGTAAGTGAAGCCACCTGTGTCTGTCATCATACCGCAGTAGATGCAAGTTGCACCACGCTTCGTGATCTTGTCGAAGTCGCCCATCTCTTTGATGAGTCGGAAAACGAGTTCGCTGGCGCTTGACATTTCCGGGAAGGAGAACATCCAAGGTGTCTCTATCGTAGGACCTTCGTGATGGTCGATGACAAGCTTCTGCGCAGGTGATTTTTCCACGACTTCGCCAAGGTCGTCAAGGCGAGAGTAAACGGCATAGTCAAGACATACGATAAGGTCTGCTCCCATGATTTGGTCTTTCACCAGATTAGGGACCTTGTCGTATCGAATAGCCTTCTCTATCGTTGGCATCCATTTGAAGAAGTCGGGAAACTGGTCGGGGATGACCACTACCGGCATCTTGCCCATCACACGGAGATAGTCGGCAAAGCCAAGAGTGGAGCCAAGGGCATCGCCGTCAGGACTGCGGTGGCAGGTAAGTACTATTTTGCGAGAAGTGCGCAGAAGAGTTTTTAGCTCCGCTGCGCGCTCTTGTGTGATAAGATTATTCATCAATAATTAATAAAGTGGTGAAGGATAAACACCTTCATTTACGAGGTTCTGGATGCGCTCAACAGTGCCTGGACGGTCTTCTGTGTATGTTACGCCGAACCACTTTGAAGTAGTGTCGAGAACCTTCACTGAAGCTGTGCCTTCGTTGATGAGCTTGTTCACCATGAGCGGAATGAAGAATTCGCTCTTGATGTTCTCCATGTTCTTTGGATCAGAAAGGAACTCTTTGAAGTATTCCTCTGAATATGCGAAGTAGTCAGGAGTGAAGCCCCAAACATTCATTGAAACAGGAGTGTTGTCTTCAACAGAAACCCATTCGTCGTTGTCGTCCATGTACTGAACCTTGCCGTCGCGACGCTCAATCTTTGTGCGCTCAACAACTGTTGTGAGATTGCCGCCTTCGTCAGTAGAGCAGATACCGCGAGATACAGTACCGTTCTCAGAGAGTGTGTTGCCTACGCGGAAGCCAACCATGGCATACTTGTTCTTTGCACCTTCCTCAAGGTCAGCGAGGAACTTACCGATTACCATGAAGCAGTCGCGGTTGTAGAAGTCGTCGCAGTTGATAACGCAGAATGGTTCCTTGACAACATCCTTTGCCATGAGAACAGCGTGGTTAGTACCCCAAGGCTTAACGCGTCCTTCTGGAACAGAGAATCCTTCTGGGAGAGAGTCGAGTGCCTGGAAGCAGAGTTCACAAGGAATCTTGCCTTCATATTTTGAGAGAACCTGCTTGCGGAAGTCCTCTTCGAAATCTTTACGGATAATCCATACAATCTTGCCGAAGCCAGCCTGGATAGCGTCATAGATAGAGTAGTCCATGATAGTTTCACCGTTAGGTCCGAGAGTGTCAAGCTGCTTCAAACCACCATAGCGGCTGCCCATGCCGGCAGCGAGAAGTACAAGTGTAGGTTTCATATATATAGTTTTGGTTTATGGTTATTGTTTTTGGTTATTACCATTGCTTAATTCTGTGCAAAATTATGAAATCTTTTCCTTTTTATATTAAATAATGTGTTAAAATAGAATAATTTTACGGAATTTCTTGTCTTTATTCGGGTATTTGCACGATTAACCTTCCTTTGAGAAATTCTTTACTATTTCAATGATTTCGCTGTCATCATCGGTCAGATGAAGCAGCAGATTCTTGTATCTACCGCTCTTCATCATATCGTCGAGCAGCGTATAGATCGGCATTTCCTTTGTCCAGAAATCGCTGCCATAGAATATCATCGGACTGCTATAGCCAAAGCTCAGGTAGTGGTTTTGCGTAGCATCCTGGAAGATTTCTTGAACCGTTCCTGCACTTCCCGGCGTATATATAATGCCGCCGAAGGCTATTGTCAGGATGGTATCTTCGCGAATGCTGTTGTCGAAGTATTTCGCTATGTGTGTAGCAAACGGAGTTGCCGGCTCATGACCATAAAGCCAGGTAGGTATTCCGAGGCTCTTGAACTTGGTCTGAGGGAAGCGTTTTATGACGGCAAAGGCTGTCTCAAGCCATCTTTCGTCCTTGAAGGAAGGTGCTACGCTGAGCATTTTCAGTGCTAGATACACTTCGCTATTATCCCTTCCTGCCATCCATGAACCAAGATGTGCTGCTTCCATGGCACCAGGACCGCCACCGGTTATCATGAGGAAACCTTCCTCCGTGAGTCGTTTGCTTAGGAATACCACATCCCAATAGCCCTTGTCCGTGCGCATCAATCCGTGGCCGCCCATGATTCCGATCTGTGTTCTTTCGGGATAAGCCTCAAGGAATTTGCGCATGTGTCGGCTGATACAACTGTCATGGAGCGCACGGGCGAGAAGTTCATCCTCACTTGCCTTTGCGCCCTTGCCACTTTTCATGTAGTGACTATACACCTTTGTGTCGTACGCTTCGCTGTAACTGCCTGGACTACAGAGGCTAAAACCTTTATACAACGACTCAGCATCATAGAGCGAGTCAAGGAAAAGATTATAAGGTTTGTCGGCAACAGCGTTGCGGAACTGCTGGATTATTTCGGTTTTGGTCATCGAAGGGATTAACGAATTTTCGGATTTACAATTTGCAATTTACTTCAACCCGCGGCTGCGGAGCAACGCATCTGGCGAAGGCTTGTGACCGCGGAATCTTACATAAAGCGTCATGGCGTCTTCGCTATCACCCATCTCGAGGATGTTTTCGCGATATGATTTTGCCGTTGCCGGGTCGAAGATGCCGCGCTCCTTGAAGAGTTCGAAGCCATCGGTGTCAAGGACGGCTGCCCAGAGGTAAGTGAAATAGCCTGAAGCATAACCGTCGCTTGCAAAGATATGACGGAAATAAGGACTGCGGTAACGGTATTCCACGAGCTCTGGCTTGCCAAGTTTCTCGGAAACCTTCTTCTCGAATTCCATGACATCAACTGTACCTGTATAAGGCATCTTGTGCCATTCGAGGTCGAGTAGGGAAGCAGCTACGAGTTCCGTTGTCATGAAACCTTGGTTGAACTTGCCTGCTGCTTCCATCTTTGCGATGAGTTCGTCTGGGATTACCTCGCCTGTCTTGTAGTGCTTGGCATAAACCTTAAGAACCTCTGGCTCTGTTGCCCAATGCTCGTTTATCTGTGACGGAAGCTCAACCATGTTGCGATCGACGCTTGTTCCCGACTGCGAACGATAGGCTGCCGTTGTGAACATTCCGTGCATGCCGTGGCCGAACTCATGGAAAACGGTTTCCACCTCATCCAGAGTGAGCAGCGAAGGGGTGTCCTTGGTAGGTTTTGTCATGTTTCCTACATTATAAATAATAGGACGCTCTTCTACGCCATTGATGTTCGATTCGCCCTTGAGTTCGCTCATCCAGGCGCCACCACGCTTCGTTTCACGAGGGAAATAGTCAGTCATGAAGATGGCAAGATGCTTGCCTTCTGCGTTCTTCACATCATAGACATTAACCTCAGGATTGTATTTTGGGGCGTCAGGAAGCGGAGTGAATGTAGTGCCGTGAAGGCGGTTTGCGACATAGAACATGCCCTTCACCACGCTGTCGAGTGCGAAGTATGGTCGGATGTCGTCGTCTGAAAGATTGAAACGCTCCTTCTTCACCTTCTCCTGATAGTATGAATAGTCCCAAGGAGCAATCTTTATGCCGGCACCTTCGCGATCGGCAAGAGCCTGCATGTCTCGAACTTCCTCCTCAACCTTCTTCTTCGCAGGTTCCCAAAGTTTGTACATCAGTTCCTCTGCGTTGGCAACGGTCTTCGCCATCACATTGTCGAGCATGAAGTCTGCGAAAGTGTTGAAGCCGAGAAGCTTTGCCCTCTTGTAGCGGAGTTCCAGAATCTTGTTGATGTTTGCCTCGTTGTTGTACTCGTTGTTGTTGGAGCATAGTGAAGTGTATGCCTTGTACATGCGCTCACGGAGGTTGCGGGAATCAGCGGAAGCAAGTACGGCAAGTCGGCTTGGAGCGTGGAGAGTGAACGACCAGCCGCTCTCATGACCGCGCTTCTTTGCCTCTTCGCGAGCCGTTTCTATCGTGTTTGAAGGAAGACCGGAGAGCTCTTTCTCGTCGTCAACATAAATCTCTATGGCGTTTGTTTCCTTCAGGATGTTCTGTCCGAAGCTCTTCATTGCTTCCGAGGCCTCTTGGTTTATGCCTTTGAGAATCTCCTTGTCGGCATCCGAGAGCAGGGCGCCGCTACGCACAAAGTTCTTGTATTTCTTCTCGAGAAGACGCATCTGCGCAGTGTTCAATCCAAGGGATTCGCGCTTGTCGTAAACCTTCTTTATGCGGGCGAAGAGCTTGTCGTTCATCGCAATCTCGTCTTCTGCAGCTGTCAGGAGCGGAAGGATGTCTTCGGTCACCTTCTCGAGTTCGTCGGTATTGTCGGTGCCTTGCAGGAGTCCCCAAACGGCGGTAGCCTTCTCAAGGTCTTGTCCGCAGTTGTCAAGGGCGAGAATCGTGTTGTCGAAAGTAGGTTCCGCAGGATTGTTGATGATGGCTTCCACCTCTTTCTTCTGTTGTGCTATGCCAAGTTGCACTGCTGGTAGGTAGTCAGCATATTTTATCTTCGAGAAAGCAGGGAGCTCGTACTTGTTTGTAGGTTCTTGGAGGAGAGGATTGTCCGTTTTTATAGCCATGTCTTCAGTTACTTTAGGACTGCAAGCTGTAATGGCAGCTGTTGCGCAAATTATTAGAGTCTTTTTCATGTTTTATTATTTTTACTGCTGCAAAGTTATAAAAAAATGAAAGAAAATGGAAAGAAAAATCAAGAATAATATACAGAGTTCTGCTAAATGCTTACATTTTAGTGTTTTATAGCGAGTTTTTGTTTAACTTTGCAGCCTGTAATCCAACAAAACCAAAAACTAAAAACCAAAAACTAAAAACCGATATAAGATGAAAGTAGCAATCGTTGGCGCAAGTGGCGCCGTAGGACAGGAATTCCTCCGTATTCTTGAGGAGAGAAACTTCCCAATGGATGAACTCGTATTGTTTGGTTCTCAGCGTTCAGCTGGTACCAAGTACACATTCAAGGGCAAGGAAATAGAAGTGAAGCTTCTTCAGCATAATGACGATTTCAAGGATGTTGACATCGCATTCACATCTGCTGGCGCTGGCACTTCAAAGGAGTTCTGCGAAGACATCACAAAGTACGGCGCAGTAATGATTGACAACTCATCTGCATTCCGCATGGAAGACGATGTGCCATTGGTAGTGCCTGAGTGCAACGCAGAAGATGCCCTCGCTCGTCCACGCAATATCATCGCAAACCCTAACTGTACAACAATCATGATGGTTGTCGTACTTAAGCCACTCGAAGCCCTCTCTCACATCAAGCGCATCCATGTAGCTTCTTACCAGAGTGCTTCAGGTGCTGGTGCTGCTGCTATGGCAGAACTTCAGAAGCAGTACGAGGAAATCCTCAATGGTGATCCTGTAACTATCAAGAAGTTCGCTCATCAGCTTGCTTACAATGTAATCCCACAGATTGACGTCTTCCAGCCAAACGGCTATACAAAGGAAGAAATGAAGATGTACAACGAGACTCGCAAGATCATGCACACAGACGCTCAGTGCTCTGCAATGTGTGTTCGCGTATCTTCTCTCCGTTCACACTCTGAGTCTGTTTGGATCGAGACAGAAGCTCCAATCTCTGTTGAGGATGCACAGAAGGCTATCGCAGCTGCTCCAGGTTGTACACTCAAGGACGATCCTGCAAACCTCGTTTACCCAATGCCACTCGAGACAGCAGGCAAGGACGATGTTTATGTAGGTCGTGTTCGTAAGGACATCTCTAACGAGAACGGCTTGACATTCTGGCTCTCAGGCGACCAGATCCGCAAGGGTGCTGCACTGAACGCCGTTCAGATTGGCGAGTGGCTCATTGAGAACGACCCTAAGTTCAAGAAGTAAATATGTAATAGATAATCCCAATATACACAAAAGTCTCAGCAAACGAATAGCTTTGCTGAGACTTTTCTTTTATAAAGGAAGACATTTTTATATTTACGTTTGGTTGATTTGCTTGCCTGAAATGATTGGAGCAAATCTTTATATCCCTATTATTTTTATGGTTATAATATTCTGCTTGTTTGTGTGTTTGGTTGAAAAAAACAAGCACACACAAACAAGCAAAAATGCATGAAACCCTTATCCGCAAGCAAAGAGAACTACCAACTGCGCTGTGAGTATTCTGAGGAACATCGAGAGTGGGTAAACGGTAGAATAACCTACTGCAGGTGCCTCCTTTGAGCAAACGCTGTTGGCATAGGCGAGTGCTGGTGGGTCAGTGTAGGTACCAGCAAGCATACCCATGATGGTGAAGTAGTTGAACTTGAACTTCAATCGTGCAACTGTTCCTATTATTAATATAGGTATAACGGTAATAAGTAAACCGCAAAGCACATACTTTAATCCGTCACCTGCAACAACAGTGTCAACGAAGCTTGCACCTGCCTTTATTCCAACAGAAGCGAGGAAGAGCACAAGACCTATCTCACGAAGCATGAGATTAGCAGATGTCGTGGTATATGTGACGAGCTTTACCTTGTAACCGTAACGACCGATGAGGATTGCAATGATAAGTGGACCGCCAGCAAGGCCAAGCTTCAAAGGAACTGGCATGCCAGGAATAGCAATTGGAAGTGAACCGAAGATGAGTCCGACGATTATGCCAACGAAGATCGTTGCAATGTTTGGTGCGTTAAGGCGCTTCACGGAGTTGCCCATCATGTCCTTTACTCGCTCTACATTGTCTTCACGACCAACGACCATCACCTTGTCACCTACCTGAAGGGCGAGGGATGGATTCGCAAAGATGTCCATTCCCTGACGAGTGACACGAGTGATGTTAACGCCGTACATGCGAGAGAGGTGAAGGTCGATGAGACGCTTGCCGTTCATCTTTGGGTTTGTCACAAGCAGACGCTTTGAAACCATAGAGATCTTGTCGTCTTCTGTGCTCCAATCCACTTCTACCTCAGGGCCAAGGAATGTGTGGATGGCTTCTGCGTCACTTGCCGAGCATACGATGTAGAGAATGTCGTTCTCATGAACCACGGAAAGACCCTTTGCTGTGTGAACATTGCCTTCATGCATGATTCGTGTGCAGACAAAGTCACGATTAAGGAATTCCCTGAGCTGCTGGATAGTCTTGCCTTCGAGTGCTTTATTGAGCACCTTAAGGTTAAGGAAGTGTGGCTTTACCTCTGCATTTTCCGATGCTTCCATTTCAAGCTGCTTCTCTTCTTCCTCAAGTTTTGCACGTGTTATGAAGCGAATGGCAATTGAGGCAAGTATTATGCCAACAACACCAAGTGGATATGCGCAAGCATAACCGTTGGCAATAGGTGGAACTTCCCCTTCAGCGAAGATTGCATTCAGCGCCTCGTTTGCGGCACCGAGGCCAGGGGTGTTTGTCACTGCTCCATAGAGTGTACCGACCATCATTGGAAGATTGCTCTTGTCTGTTGTGTCGAAGAAGCAGAAGTAACATGCAAACATCACCGCCACATTTAATAATATACCACAAGCAGCAAGGCAGTTCAGTTCAACGCCGCCCTTCTTGAAGCTCTCGAAGAAACCTGGTCCTACCTGAAGACCGATCATGAAGACGAAGAGTATCAGTCCGAAGTCTTGTACGAAAGTAAGAATAGGTGTTGGCGCCGTCATGCCGAAATGGCCGGCAATGATGCCTGCAAACAATACGAAAGTTACTCCGAGAGAGATTCCTGCTATCTTGATTTTACCAAGATATACACCAACGGCAATTACCAAAGCGTAAAGCAAGGCTATATGAGCAACGGAATCGGTTGATGTGAAAAGATTAGTGAGCCACGATAAATCCATAAGTTTTTTCGGTTGTTTATCTTTTTTATGATTTTATTATCCTTTTGATTTTTTTCGGAATGAAAACAATTAAGAGTGAAAAAGTGACATTATTAGCCATTAAATCGGTGCAAAATTAAGCAAATCTTGCATAAAAGAGAACCTTTTTGGGAATATTTTTGCGTTTTGAAGAAATTTATATGATTTCGCTTTTTTGTTAAGATATTATTTTATAACTTTGTCGGCTGAAACTTGAACCTATATTAAAAAATTAATTTAACAACACTAAAATAATTCATGAAACGCATTCTTTTGTTTCTCTCATTGATTACAATTGTTGGATCTTCCGCTTATGCGCAAGGTGCAAAGAACATTAAGATTAATGAGGTGCTGACAAACAACACTCAGAGCATGCTCGATGAATACGGCGAAAATCTGCCGTGGTTGGAGCTTGCTAACACTTCTTTCTCTACTTACGATATACGCGGAATGTATATCGCAACAGACAGAAAAGTTCTTGATCAAAAGCTTTCAGTGCCAGAGCGTATCAAACTGATGAGCCAGATTCCTAACGGAAGCGAGCGCACCTCCCTCTCTGCACAGGAGCATGTTCTCTACTTCCTGAATTCAAACCCTGCGAAGAGCGATATGCATCTTGCTGCAAATATCGACAACGGCAAGGAGGTTTGGATTGCTCTTTACGACGGAAATGCAGTTGACCTTATCGACTCTGTAACAGTTCCTGTCCTCAAGGAGAATTATTCTTTTGCTCGTATCAAGAACAAGGACAAGCAGATTGTATGGGAGGAAAAGACTCCTGAATTTGCTTCTCCAAGTACAGCTAACATCACTACTGTAAGTGAAAGCAAGATTGCAAAGCTTAAGCGTGAGGACCCTCACGGTTTCGGTATCACTATTCTCGCTATGGGCGTGGTGTTCACTTGTCTTGCTCTCCTTTACATCGCCTTCATGCTTCTCGGCAAGTTCATGACTCGCAGTAAGCACATAAAGGTAGTTATCGATATGGATAAGCCTGAAAACCGCAAGCTTGAGGTTGTTCGCCATGCTGATGATGACGACGAAGAAGAGGAAAAGCCTTCTTCTGCCGTTGCTTCACAACCTGCAACAGAAAAGCCAGAGGAAAAGAAACTTGATATGGATCCTGAGATTGCAGCTGTCATCGCACAGGCTATCAAGGATTACCAGGACGATGTCCATGTGGAGGAATCTGGCGTTATCACAGTCATTCCAAAGCAGTCTCCTTGGGCTACAAGAATTCCATCTGCTCCAAAGGCTCACTGGTAAAAAGTGAAAATGGAAAGTGAAAAAAAGTAAAGTGAAAATAGAAAATAAATCGTCAAAATAGTAAATTTCATTATGGCAAAATATATTATCAACGGTAACGAATACAATGTTGAAATAACTGATGTGCAGGGTAAACTTGCAAGAGTAGTGGTTAACGGTCAGGCATACGAAGTGGAAACAGAAGAGAAGCTTCACGCAATGCCAACCCAGAAGGCTCCAACAGCTCGTCCTCAGGTAGCACAAGTAGCTGCTCCTGCTCAGGCTGCTGTTGCGTATGTAGCACCTGTAGCTCCTGCAGCTGCTCCAGTTAGCAAACCTGCTGCCGCTCCTGCCGCTGCTGGTTCTGGTTCAAAGATTGCCGCCCCACTCCCTGGTACAATTACAGAAGTTAAGTGTTCTGTAGGTCAGAAGGTTAAGGCTGGTGATACAGTCATTATCCTTGAGGCTATGAAGATGCAGAACAATATTGAGGCTGACTGCGACGGCGTAATCCAGCAGGTGCTCGTAAGCAAGGGTGACTCTGTATTGGAAGGCGCTCCAATGGTTGTCATTGCTGCCGAAGGCGCTCCTGCTGCTCCTGCAGCTGCACCTGTTGCTGCCGCTCCTGTAGCTGCTGCACCAGCAGCTACTCCTGCTCCTACTGCCGGCGCTGGTTCACAGGTTACAGCTCCACTCCCAGGTACTATCACAGAAATCAAGTGTACAGTAGGTCAGGCTGTTAAGCCTGGTGATACTGTCATCATTCTTGAGGCAATGAAGATGCAGAACAACATTGAAGCTGAGACTGGTGGTGTTGTAAAGCAGATCCTCGTAGGTAAGGGTGATGCTGTAATGGAAGGTGCACCATTGGTAGTAATCGGATAAGAAAAGCCCAAACAAGAGCCCAAACAAGCCCTCCCAAGGGAGAAATGTTAAAATGAACTTGTGTAAGGGTATCTAAATAAAGGTAATCATACTTATTACTTAATACTTATTACTTATTACTTTCAATCAAATGTTTGATTTTATATCTGAAAACTTCATAGAATTTCTCTCATATACAGGCTTCGCCAATGCAGAATGGCAGAATCTTGTTATGATTGCCGTAGGTATGTTCTTCATCTGGCTTGCCATAAAGAAGGACTTTGAACCACTTCTTCTCGTACCTATCGGACTCGGTATCATTCTCGGTAATATTCCTTTCCGTGCTGACGCTGGTTTGGAAATTGGTCTTTATGAGGATCATTCCGTATTGAACATCTTCTATCAGGGTGTTCGTCAGGGTTGGTATCCGCCACTTGTGTTCCTCGGAATCGGTGCGATGACTGACTTCTCTGCCTTGATTTCAAATCCAAAGCTCGTGCTTATCGGTGCTGCTGCCCAGTTCGGTATCTTCGGTGCCTATATGGCAGCCCTTGCTCTCGGTTTCGAACCAAACCAGGCTGCTGGTATCGCTATCATCGGTGGTGCTGACGGTCCTACAGCTATCTTCCTTTCAAGCAAGCTTTGTCCTAACCTCATGGGTGCCATCGCCGTATGTGCTTACTCATACATGGCTCTCGTGCCAGTGATCCAGCCACCTTTGATGCGTCTTCTCACTACAAAGAAGGAGCGCGTCATCAAGATGAAGTCACCACGCCAGGTATCACAGACAGAGCGCATTCTCTTCCCAATCATCGGTCTTCTCCTCACAACCTTCATCGTGCCTTCAGGCTTGCCACTCCTCGGTATGCTCTTCTTCGGTAACCTCTTGAAGGAGTCTGGTAAGACAACTCGTTTGGCAAAGACTGCTGGTTCTGCCCTCAACGATGTTATCGTTTCTTTGCTCGGTCTCACAGTAGGTTGCTCTACTCAGGCTTCTGAGTTCCTTACATTGAATACAATCTTCATCTTCTTCGTAGGTGCTTGTGCATTCGTTGTTGCTTCAACATCAGGCGTTTGCTTCGTTAAGTTGATGAACCTCTTCCTCCCTAAGGACAATAAGATCAACCCTCTCATCGGTAATGCTGGTGTATCAGCCGTTCCAATGAGTGCTCGTATCTCTAACAACCTCGGTCTTGAGTACGACAAGCGCAACTTCCTCCTCATGCACGCTATGGGCCCTAATGTAGCAGGTGTGATTGGTTCTGCCGTTGCTGCTGGTGCATTGCTCGGATTCTTAAGTTAAAGAGCCCACCTATTAATACTTATTACTTGAAAAGTGAATTACATCTTTGATTACGGTGCAACGATAGACACACCGGGAAATCATTGGGGAAAAACAATATGGCACGCCTACGAAAGAGCAGGCGTGCCTATTTGTGAAGATAGGTTTCGCGATGCTTATGTCTATGCGGAACGCTATCTCGGTTCTCACAATGTCATTTCCGTAACTGACACTTTCCATACAACTTTATCCGTAAAACTGAAACTTCAGTTGGAGCATCTGGGACTTTTCACGGAAGAACTACACTCAGCCTTGCTTGATGATCTGTATTCAATGACAAAGAAGAATGTCGCAGCGAGCAGGATAGTTCTTGAAAAGTTGAAGGCTGATGGACATATACTTGGAGTTGTCAGCAACTTCTATGGCAACATTGAGGCGGTATTGGCAGAGTTTGGACTTCGTGAATTGTTCAATGCAGTCGTAGAATCGGCGACCGAGGGAATAAGGAAACCCGACCCACGCCTGCTCGGTCTTTGCTTAGAACGAATGAATGCCTTGCCAGAAGATACCATCGTCGTTGGCGATCATCTTTCAAAAGACATCAAACCAGCAAAGACACTTGGTTGCAAGGCGGTGTGGATAAAAGGCGAACCTTGGAGCGATGAACATGACAAACTTTCGGAGATAAAACCGGATTGCAGTATCACGACTCTTGAGGAGCTTTTATGATACATTTGGCAAAATACTAATTGAAAATGAACGAAGAAATATTTATAGACATGGCGAAAGCGCAGTTTGTTGCAGGCAAAATCCAGGATGCCTTGACCATACTGACTTCAGCCTTGAAGGAATATCCTAAAAGTTCACAACTCTATTTGGAGCGTGGCAGGATATACAATGCTATCGGTAACAAAGAAGCAGCTTTGTATGATTTGGAGAAAGCTACGGAGATAAATCCCGAAATCATTTCTACCATAAATTATACAATGACGAAAGAATAGGAACAAAATATAAACAAGGACAACTTGTATTCATGATTCATTCTCTCCCATATCAAGGAACTCTTCCCGAAAAGTTCACCTATCCTTTCTGCTATCAGCCTCATGAATCGGCAAAGATGGCGGCAGAAGAGGTGATTCGATATGTGGAGTCAAGACAAGAATGGAAGGATGAATTAATGAAAGGGAAGATGTTCGGTGTGCTGGTTGCCAAGGACTTGGATGAAGAATTGTGCTTTATCGCAGCATACAGCGGACTTCTAGCCGGTAGAAATGACCACGATTATTTTGTGCCACCAGTTTTTGACTCGCAAGAGCCGAATGGACATTTCAAGACAAATGAGCGAAGAATATCTGCCTTGAGCAGAGCCGGAAGGACAACGAGGCAACATTCCATCAATTTGCAACGCTGGCTTTTCTCGCAATATGACCTGCAAAATGGAGTGGGAGAGAAGCGAAATGTGCTTGACATCTTCCGTGAATATTACACCGATTCAAAGGCATACGAGAAGAAGGCGAATGGAGTTCCACCTTCAGGGACTGGCGACTGTTGTGCTCCGAAACTGCTGCAATATGCATTCTTGAACAAGTTGAAACCCGTTTGCATGGCAGAGTTCTGGTATGGCGAGTCCCCAAAAGGCGAGATAAGACATCATTTGCAGTATTATCCAGCTTGCTCTGGAAAGTGCAAACCAATTCTCTCACACATGCTGAAAGGACTGGATGTAGAGCCGAATCCACAAGAGAAAGCCATCCAAGGAACACTCTCGATAGTTTACGAGGATGAGTTTCTTGTTGCAGTCAACAAGCCTGCCGGAATGCCATCAGTGCCAGGAAAACTCGATTTGCCAGATGTTGTTAGCGAATTGCGGAATAATGATAAATTATCAATTGCCAATTATCCATTCCTCCAGCCAATCCATCGCCTTGATATGGCAACGAGCGGATTGCTATTGCTCGCAAAAGAGGAAATGTTTTTCAAGACGATGCAAAGCATGTTCGCTAGGCGTGATGTGAAAAAGGAATATGTGGCAAGATTGAGCTGTAAACCAAGAATTTTAAACGGAGAAATCTCCCTGCCGCTATCGCCAGATTTCCTCAACCGTCCTTGTCAGAAGGTGGATTACGAAAAGGGAAAGGAAGCTGTGAGCGTTGTGCAATTGTTGGAAGAAACAAACGGAATGTTTACCGTCCTACTTTATCCGCTGACTGGAAGAACGCACCAACTTCGCGTACATTGCGCTCATTCCGATGGACTTGACGCCCCAATAGTGGGTGACGAACTCTATGGAACGCCGGCAGACAGACTTTACCTTCACTGCCAAAGATTGGAATTTACGCATCCTATATATAATAATGTGGTGAAGTTGTATAGCAAAGCCGAATTCCAATGTGAATAATAGCCGTTTTGGCATTTGATAGTCATTTATACAAAAAATCTACCGAGAGCTTGTTATATAGATTTTTTGAAAAAATGTAAAGTTAAAATGGCAAAAACATTTTTTGTGCCGAGACCCTGTTATATATAATTTTCAAGAAAATGTATATCTAATTATTATGAAATATGAATATAAAGTCAACTCTTTTAAAGAAAATTCCCTTTGTTTTTACATAGAATAAAAGGACTTTCCGAAATGAAATCACCAATGTTCAACGTCGGATCGAACATGAATACGCATGTTTGACCTCGAACGGAGGTCGAATACGCATGTTTGACCTCCAACCGAAGGCGAAAACGCATGTTTGGGGTAGAAAACAACCCCGAACACCAGTGTTCAATGTAGAAAAGTACCTCGAACACGCATGTTCAAGGTAGAAAAGTAGGTCGTACACCCATGTTCAATGTAGAAAATAACTAAAATTATGATGAATATAACTATTAAACAATCTTCCCTTGGGGAGGGCTTGGTTAGGCCTCTTATCCTAACCCTTATCTGCTTGCTGTCAATGACATTCGCAAGCGCAGAGAACTATCCTTACCGTAGTGACTATCTTTTCACTACAATTCCAAACCATGCCGACTGGCTTTACAAAGTAGGCGAGAAGGCAGAGGTGGAAGTCATCTTCCAACTTTATGGCGTGAACAAGACGGTCGAGTGTGAATATTCCATAGAAAACGATATGGCGAAACATACCGAATTCAAGAAAATCACACTGAAAGACGGCCGTGGAAAGATAAACATGGGCACTCGAAAGACACCTGGTTTCAATGATCTGATGATTAGGACAAATCTCAATGGAAAGTCCGTTTCGCATCATATCAAGGTGGGCTATGATGTTGACAAGATTCAGGCTTGGACAAAAGAACCTGCCGATTTCAAGTCTTTCTGGGACGGTGTCCTTAAAGAGCAGCAGAAGTCGAAACTGTCTTACACAAAGACACTTGCGAAGGAATATTGCACAGATAAGTTTGACTGCTATCTCGTGAAACTCCAACTCGTGGACAATCACGCAATGTATGGCTATCTCTTCATCCCTCTTGCAGCAAAGCAAGGCAAGAAATGTCCTGTTGTGCTTTGTCCTCCGGGTGCTGGTATCAAGACTATCAAGGAACCTCTTCGCCATCGCTATTACGCAGAGAACGACATGATCCGCTTCGAGATTGAGATACATGGACTTAACCCAACTATGTCAGATGAGCAGTTCAAGGAAATCAGCAATGCCTTCAACGAGAACAACGGCGGTTACATGGCAAATGGCATCGAGAATCCTAACCGAATGTATCTGAAGCATGTTTATGCAGGAATGGTACGCTGCTTCGATTTCCTCACATCCCTTCCTGAATGGGACGGCAAGAACTGCGCAGTGCAAGGTGGTTCACAGGGCGGTGCACTCTCCATCATAGCAGCTGCTCTTGATCCTCGCGTTAACATCTGCGTGGCAAATCATCCCGCACTTTCCGACATGGGAGCCTACAGCGCAGACGGCGTTACGGAAGGTTGGCCACACTTCAATGCCAATAAACTGAAACCAACGAAGGAGGTGCTCAGCACGCTTGCCTACTATGATGTCGTGAACTTCGCGAAGTATGTGAAAGCCGACACCTACATGACTTGGGGCTATAACGACAACACATGTCCTCCAACAACATCTTATGCCGTTTGGAACAACTTCACATGTCCAAAAGAGTCGTTGATAACTCCTGTTAATGAGCATTGGACAAGCGAAAACACCGAATATGGTCACATGGTTTGGATAAAGAACCACCTAAAATAAAAAATATTTATTAAAATAAGAGCATTTTTTCGTGGAAGGGATTGTTGGTAACAAAAAACTTTGTAACTTTGTACCCGAAAGAATGGTACATTGTACATGGTAAATTGTAAATCTGTGAATCAGTAAATTGTAAATTCCATCGATGCTCTACATTATTATAATAATATTCATTGCCGCACTCCTGTTTTTTTCTACTGAACACATCACTGGAATAAACAGGGCTGCGGTTTCTGTGTTCTGTGCCGCAATGGGTTGGTTTGCCTATATTAGCTACGGCACCGACTTCGTTATGGCAGAGCATCCGACGGAGTATCTCGCTTTCTTGGATGGAGAGAACATCAACTCATCGAATGTAAAGTCGTTCATTTCCTCGCATTTGTTCATTCCATACGTCGGAAGGGCTGCGGAACTTGTGCTTTACCTTCTTGCTACGGTTACGATCGTTCAGATTCTTCAAGCCAACGGTTGCTTCGACCCGCTTGCAAAATGGATTCAGGATTCTTCGGCAAAGAAGATGTTCTGGAAGATGTCATGCGTTACATTCCTGCTTTCCATGAACATCAACAACCTCACCACAGCCATGCTTATGCTCGTGCTTATGCGCTCCATGATTAGCGAACAGCGCTATCGCTTCTTCTTCGGATGCATGATTGTCATAGCGGCAAACTGCGGTGGAGCGTTGACTGTTATTGGAGATCCTGTAGGACTTACATATTGGAATATGGAGTATGTTTCGGCTACTACTTATTCATTTACGATGCTCGTCCCTGTACTTCTTGTATGGCTGCTGCCTTCTTACATGATATCACGCCGATTGCCGGGCAGAATGCAACGCCCAATAGGAAGCATCTTCCCATACAGAGGCAATGACACTATACTTCGAGGATGGCAGAAACTGGCTATGCTTGTCGTTGGCATTTGCGGATTGTGGCTTATTCCAAGTTTCCGCAACTATACGAAGCTGAGTCCATTCGTAGCAGCTCTCCTTGTACTTTCCGTACTTTGGATATTCGATGAGATTGCCAACCGCCGTCTTATTGCAAGTGGAATGAACACCTCGAAGCAGCGTATGCCTCAGGCCATGCAGTATTCCGCTGTGCAGATGATGTTTTACATCTCAGGTATCATCCTACTTGTAGCCGTAGTTCAGGAAACGGGTATCTTCAACACCATTCCTTCGTGGATAGAAAGCAATAGCGACAATGTATGGGTAATCGCTGTTGCCGGCTCTCTCCTCGCTTCCGTTACCGACACATTCGCCGTTGCCGAGTCATGCGCAGCACTTCATCCTGTTGTAAACGCAATAGGACAGGGTAGTATGAACTCTACTTACTGGATGGCTACAGCCTTCACGGCGCAGATGGCAGGCAACCTTCTCCTCATTGGCTCTTGGGCAGGTCTTACGCTTGTTCGTACAGAACGTTTGCCGATTGGCTGGTATGCGAAGAATGTAATGCCATGGGTTGCTATAGCGATGGTTGCTGGCGTGGCATTTATCCTTTATATATAACGAAAAAGTTCTCTCGGAGATAGTTCCGAAATAATCTACATCTAAATAATAAAACTCTAAATTAAAATAACTATGAAAATCAAGACTATCGGTATCCTCACATCTGGTGGCGATGCTCCAGGTATGAACGCAGCCATCCGTGCCGTCACTCGCGCTGGTATTTACAACGGCTTCAAAATGAAAGGTATTTACCGCGGTTGGGAAGGTCTTATCAACAATGAGATAAAGGAATTTACCACAGAAAATGTGTCTGGTATCATCAACACTGGTGGTACAATCCTCAAGACAGCCCGCTCTAAGGAGTTCATGACACCGGAAGGTCGTCAGAAGGCTTACGACAACATGATAGCTGCTGGCATTGATGCTCTCGTAGTCATAGGTGGTAACGGTTCCCTTACAGGTGCGAAGATCTTCGCCCAGGAGTTTGATGTTTGCTGTATCGGTCTTCCTGGCACAATCGACAATGACCTCTATGGCACAGACTCTACCATCGGTTATGACACAACAATGAACACTATCATGGAGTGTGTTGACCGTATTCGCGATACCGCTTCTTCTCACTCTCGCATCTTCTTTGTTGAAGTTATGGGTCGTGACGCTGGTTTCCTTGCACAGAACTCTGCAATCGCTTGTGGTGCGGAAGCTGCAATCATTCCTGAGGAATCAACTGATGTTGACCAGTTGGCACAGTTCATGGAGCGCGGTATCCGTAAGTCCAAGAAGTCTTGTATCGTGATCGTGTCAGAAAGTCCAAAGTGCGGTGCGATGTACTATGCAGAGCGTGTTAAGAAGGAGTTCCCTGAATATGATGTTCGCGTGTCAATTCTCGGTCACTTGCAGCGTGGTGGTACTCCAACAGCCCACGACCGTATCCTTGCATCTCGCACAGGTGTCGGCGCTATCGAGGCTATCATGCAGGGACAGCGTAATGTCATGATTGGTATTCGCTACAATGAGGTTGTCTATGTGCCATTCTCAGAAGCAATCCGTAGCGACAAGCCATTCAACAAGAAACTCATCAAGGTGCTTGATAACCTCAGCATCTAAATTATAATTATTAGTTTTTGATTATTAATTATTTCTAAGTTTGCAATAATTCATAATTTATAATTCATAATTATTAGGTGTGAACTACGCAATAATAGCAGCAGGCAACGGCTCTCGGCTTGCACAGGAAGGTGTGCCACAGCCAAAGCCTCTTGTCAAGGTTCAGAGCGAATGCCTTATAGAAAGACTTCTCCGTATCTTCTCTCAGAATGATGCGGAGAACATCTTTGTTATCTGCAACGAAGAAATGAAGGATGTTGCCGATTTCATTCGTGAGAAACAGAAGTGTTATCCTATTCATTTGTTGGTGAAATCAACTCCATCTTCCATGCATAGCCTTTATGAGCTAAGTCTGATTATGCGAAAGGAGATGAAGTCAGAGAAATTCATCTTGACAACTGTCGATACAATCTTCAGCGAAGTGGAGTTTTCCGATTATGTGTCAAGCTTTGCAACCGACGCAACGGCAGATTCCATGATGGGACTTACCACATATATTGACGACGAAAAGCCGCTCTATGTGGAAGTTCGTTCGGATGTCATTACAGGATATTTCGACACACAGTCTGGTTGCACGCATATCTCAGCAGGCATTTACGGATTGTCGCAGAAAGCGTTTTCCGTGCTCGACAATTGCATAGAAACAGGTCAGAGCCGCATGCGTAATTTCCAGCGCGCCCTCGTGTCTGAAGGTCTGCTTTTGCGTCCTTTTGTGTTCACGAATGTGTTTGATATCGACCACGCATCCGACATTGAAAAAGCAGAAAAATATCTTGCAAAGTAGTTCTTTGACTCTAAAAATTGTTACATATAGGTAATAATTGGGCGAAAAAACTATTAATTTTGGTTCATTTGATTAAAAAGTCCTTGATTTTCTTGCAGCATATCAAGGATTTTTTTAATTTTGTAGTGCTTAAAACCAATTAAAGCATACATTTTCTAACTCTATTAATACCGAAAACATTCTAAACAAATAACATGAGTTATATTAAATTTGAGAAAGCTCTGATGACTAACCTGGAGGAATCGTTGCAGCGTGAATTGCTGCGTACGAATCGTTCGGGAGCTTACTCTTGTTCTACAATCGTTGATTGCAACACAAGAAAGTATCACGGTCTGCTCGTAGTTCCTGTTCCAGAATTGGACGATGAGAACCATGTGTTGCTTTCTTCGCTCGACTGTACTGTTGTACAGCACGGCGTTGAGTTCAATCTCGGTTTGCACAAGTATCAGGGAAACAACTATGCCCCAAAGGGACATAAGTACATTCGCGAGTTCTCTTGCGACTTGATGCCAACGACTATCTATCGCGTTGGTGGTGTTATTCTTAAAAAGGAGGTAATCTTCCAGACTTTCGAAGACAGAATTCTTCTTCGTTACACATTGGAAGATGCACATTCCCCAACGAAGCTTCGCCTTCGTCCATTCCTCGCTTTCCGCAGTGTTCGCCAGTTTACTCACGAGAACAATGTTGCTTCTCGCGAGTATAAGCATGTGCCTAATGGCATCAAGACTTGCATGTACGCAGGTTATCCAGACCTCTTCATGCAACTCTCAAAGAAGAACGAGTTTGTCTTCCAGCCAGATTGGTATCGTGGCATTGAATATCCAAAGGAGCAGGAACGCGGTTATGCTTCAAACGAGGACCTCTATGTACCAGGATATTTCGAGGTTGACTTGAAGAAGGGCGAGAGCATCGTCTTCGCAGCTTCTACTTCTGAATACAAGAGCTCACAGCTTACAAAGCTCTTCGATTCTGAATGTACAAAGCGTGTTGCTCGCGACAACTTCTATGACTGTCTCGTAGGTTCTGCCCACCAGTTCTCTAACTATGATGGCGACGAAAGCTACATCCTTGCTGGTTATCCTTGGTTCAAGGCACGCGCTCGCGATACATTCATCGCACTTCCTGGCTTGACACTCTCAATTGATGAGGTTGAGAAGTTTGAGAAGTTCATGAGCACTGGCGAGAAGGCTATCCGTGAGTTCATGGAAGGCAAGCCTCTCTCTGTCAAGATCTATGAGATGGAGCAGCCAGATGTAATGCTTTGGGCTATTTGGTCTATACAACAATATAATAAGGTAGTAGGCGATGCTAAGACTTTCCAGAAGTACGGCAAGCTCATCGTAGATATTGCAGAGTACATCCACAACAACCAGCACCCAAATCTTCGTTATGATGACAACGGACTTGTATGGGTTGATGGCAAGGACAAGGCTATGACTTGGATGAACTCTACTGCAAACGGTCGTCCGGTTGTTCCTCGTACTGGTTATGTTGTTGAAATCAACGCTCTTTGGTACAACACCTTGAAGTATTGCGCTAAGCTCGCCGTTTACAACAACGACGCAAAGAATGCTCAGATGCTTGAGGAATTGGCTTCTACTACAAAGCAGTCTTTCATTTCAACATTCGTAAATGAATACGGCTATCTCTTCGACTATGTTGACGGCAACTATATGGATTGGAGCGTCCGTCCAAACATGATTTTTGCGGCAGCTCTCGACTATTCTCCACTTTCTCAGGAGCAGAAGAAGAGTGTTGTTGACTATTGTACACGCGAACTCCTCACTCCACGCGGTCTCCGTTCTCTCTCTCCAAAGAGTGGCGGCTACAACCCAATGTATGTTGGTCCACAGCATCAGCGCGACTATGCTTATCATCAGGGCACTGCTTGGCCATGGCTCGGCTGCTTCTATCTTGAGGCTGTTCTTCGCCTCTACAAGAAGTCACGCCTCAGCTTCATCCAGCGCCAGATGGCAGGTTACGAGGACGAGATGACGCTCAACTGCGTTACAACAATCCCTGAGCTTGCTGACGGTAACCCTCCATTCCGCGCTCGTGGAGCCGTTTCTTTCGCTATGAATGTAGCTGAGATTCTCCGCACTATCAGTATTATCGGTAAATATACATATAACAAATAAAGAAAGGACGCACAAATGAAGATATTAATGTTCGGTTGGGAGTACCCACCTCATGTATTTGGCGGACTTGCTACTGCTAACTACGGTATCACTCAAGGCCTCAAGGCTCAGAGCGACCTCGAGATAACTCTCTGTCTCCCACACCCATTCGGCGACGAAGAGAAGAATGCTGCAAAGATCATTGACCTCGGTAGTGTGCCTATCGCATGGCGCGACCCTGCTTGGGACACTGTCGTTGAGCGCATCGGCACAAAGATGGATCCACAGATCTATTTCCAGATGCGTGACCACATCTACGCAGACTTCAACTACATGCCTGTCAACGACATGGGTTGTCTCTATTTCTCACCAGGTTATACTGGCAATCTTCCAGAGGAAATCAACAATTATTCTATCGTAGCAGGTGTTGTTGCTCGCGCTGAAGAGTTCGACATCATCCATGCTCACGACTGGCTTACTTATCCAGCAGGTATTCACGCAAAGCAGGTTTCAGGCAAACCTCTCTGCATCCACGTTCACGCAACCGATTTCGACCGCTCTCGTGGTAATGTGAACCCTACAGTTTATGCTATCGAGAAGAATGGTATGGACAATGCCGACTGCATCATGTGTGTATCTGAACTTACACGCCAGACTGTCATCAACCACTACCATCAGGATCCTGCGAAGTGCTTCGCTGTACATAACGCCGTTTATCCTCTCAACGAAGAGTATCAGGCTATTCCTCGCCCTGACCACAGAGGCAAGGAGAAGGTCGTTACGTTCCTCGGTCGTCTTACGATGCAGAAGGGTCCTGAGTACTTCGTTGAAGCTGCAAAGATAGTGCTCGACCGTACTCACAACGTTCGTTTCTGCATGGCAGGTTCGGGCGATATGATGGAAGCAATGATTCAGATGGCAGCCGATCGCGGCATCGCTGACCGTTTCCACTTCCCTGGCTTCATGCGCGGAAAGCAGGTTTACGAATGCTTGAAGGATTCCGATGTCTATGTGATGCCTTCAGTATCAGAGCCTTTCGGAATCTCTCCTCTTGAGGCAATGCAGTGCGGAACTCCTACCATCATCTCTTACCAGTCTGGTTGTGGCGAAATCCTTACCAACTGTATTAAGACCGACTATTGGGACATTCAGGCAATGGCAGACGCCATCTACTCTATCTGTTCAAACGAATCTCTCTTCGAATACCTCTCTGTCGAGGGCAAGAAGGAAGTTGACCAGATTACATGGGAGAAGGTTGGCCTCTGGATTCGCGAACTCTACGACCGCACTCTCGGACTAAAGTAAAGCCCCACCCCCGGCCCCTCCCTTATAAGGAGGGGAGAAATTACACTTCAAGGTCAGAGGCAAAACATTAATAAGCCACCGTGTTCGGAGCGTCAGCTTCGAATTTTCAAAAACAAAACCTAAATAACGATGAAAACAATACAATTATACTTTGAGATTCACCAGATAATTCATCTCAAGCGCTACCGTTTCTTCGACATCGGTACAGACCACTATTACTATGACGACTACGAGAACGAGCGTAGCATCACAGACATCGCAGAGCGCTCTTACATGCCTGCTCTCAACACATTCCAGGAAATGATCAAGGAGCATGGCAAATACTTCAAGCTCGCTTTCTCTATCTCAGGTGTAGGTATGGAGCAGCTCGAAATGCACGCGCCACAGGTTATCGCAAAGCTTCAGGAACTCAATGAGACTGGTTGCGTGGAATTCCTCGCAGAGCCATATTCTCACGGTCTCTCTTCACTCGCTAACGCAGAGTGCTTCGCAGAGGACGTTAAGAAGCAGGCAGAGAAGATGAAGGAATACTTCGGCAAGTATCCTACTGTTCTCCGCAACTCTTCACTCATCTACTCTGACGACATCGCTATGCAGGCTCAGGCTATGGGCTTCAAGGGAATGCTCACAGAGGGAGCTAAGCACGTTCTCGGATGGAAGTCTCCACACTATGTCTATAGCTCAGCTGTTGCTCCAGACATCAAGCTCCTTCTCCGCGACGTAGAACTCTCTGACGACATCTCTCTCCGCTTCAACAATCCTGAGTGGTCAGGTTATCCTCTCTTCGCCGACTCTTACATCAGCCGCATCGCTGAAACTCCAAAGGAGGAGCAGATCATCAATATCTTCATGGAGCTTTCTGCTCTCGGTATCGCTCAGCCACTCTCTTCTAACATCCTCGACTTCATCAAGGCACTTCCTACATGCGCAAAGGAAAAAGGCATTGAGTTCGCTACACCTTCAGAAGTGTTCAACAAGGTTAAGGCTGTTGACTACATCTCGGTTCCTGACACCCTCTCATGGGTTGACGAGGAGCGCGACTGCTCTTGCTGGCTTGGCAACAACATGCAGCGTGAGGCATTCAACAAGCTCTACTCTGTTGCAGAGCGCGTTCGCATCATGAAGGATCCTGCCATCTCGCAGGATTGGGATTATCTCCAGGCTTCAAACAACTTCCGCTTCATGACTACCAAGGCTTCAAATGTAGGTCTCGACCGTGGCATCTACATCACTCCGTTCGACGCCTTCACTAACTACATGAACATCCTCGGCGACTTCATGAACCGCGTGAAGAACAAGTATCAGTCTCTCGATGACGATGAGCTCAACGACCTTCTCACTACTATCCGCAACCAGGGTGAGGAAATCTCTATGAAGGATCAGGAGATCAGCCGTCTCAAGGCTCTCATCACAAAGATTTCACCAGACGCTCTTGAAGCTCCAAAGGCAAAGAAGCCAGCAGCAAAGAAGGCACCTGCAAAGAAGGCTGCTCCTAAGAAGGAGGCAAAGCCAGCAGCTGAGAAGAAGCCAGCAACAAAGAAAGCTCCTGCTAAGAAGGCAGCAAAGCCAGCAGAAGAAAAGTAAACATTTCTTTTCAAACCATAAACAGAATCCACCACATCATATCCGTTTGATGTGGTGGATTTTTATTGGTATCACGTTTTATTCAAACATCACTTCACCAGAACCTTATAGCTAAACAAAAATCAGCGCCATCCGCATCATCAGCGAGACAAGCAACTCAGGCACGCTGAGTGAATTTGATTTGTCTCGCAGAAGACGCAGATGGCGCAGAAGGATGTTGTTAGGATTGGATGTGTTATTCTACATCGAAATCATCATCATCTTTGAGCAGATCATGAGCCATTGGTATGTAGATAGGCTGTGTACCGTCTGCGTTGCCGCCCTTTACAGGCACTGATGCTGCGAGCAAGGTCTCTGCCTCGCCCTTGAAGATTTCCATCTCTGGTTTTATGTACTGTTTCATAGTCGTTTCATTTTTTTTATTTTACAATCATCTTCACGCCACTTACGATGTAGATCTTGCCCTTCTCCATCGTCTTCACGCGCTTGCCGTCAAGAGTATAGACTGAGTCTGTAGTCTGTAGTTTGTAGCCTGTAGCCTCTATTGCGTTTGCATCCTCATCGAAGCCTACTGGCACGAATGCTGGTGCAGCACTTACGGAAGCACCGTCAAGCACTGTGCGGAATGCTGGCACTGTGAGCGCGTCTGCTATCTTGTAGAAGCCGAGACCGTCAGAGAGGTTCTGGAGCACATAGCCGCTATTGCTCTCTGCTGGAACGAGTGAAGACTTGAGCGAACCTACGCTGTATTCAAACTCATCAGCATCGCTGTTGTCGCCAGAGAAGTTGTAAGTGCCGGCAGTACCTTCGATGATGAGCGGAGTGCAAGCAGCGATGCTTGTCTGTTCCTCAACCACTACCATGCCGTTCTTAACGCCTGTAGCCTTGTAAGCCTTCAAGCCTGTAGGAACTGTGGCATTGTATGGCAAGCAGAGAGTTGCGTAGCCGCCCTCAGGAACAACGAGTGATATTGCCTCCTCGCCGAATGCGCGGAAGTAGCCTTCAGTTGCAGCAAATTGGTCTTCCACTTCTTCAGTAGAGAAGCGAACCTTTGTGATGGAAATCTCATGATTGCCTGCTTCCACGCTAGCGTCTGCCTGAACCTTCACAGTGAAGAGAGACTCGTCGCCATCCTCACCGAAATAGATTGGGTCAAGGCTCATTGATGCGATACCGATTCGCAATGTTCTGCTGTCAACGATCTTCACTGAGGCAGAGTGTGTCTCGCAGCGGTATGAGTTTGGAGTGACAACCACAGCACCCTTCTTGTTTGTCACATAGCTAAAGCCTTCTGGGAGTTGCATTTCAAGCTGACAACCTACATAGTCCTCTGTGTTGAGATGTGCGTTGACAGTCAGTGTCTGCTGTGCGCCAGGCTCAATGTAAAGGTTCTCTGCATAAAGCTTCTGTGAATCCTTTGCAGCAACCTTCGCCATCTTCCTTGCGGCAGGAGCGGAAGCTGCCTCTACAGGACCTTCGTTGAGCATGTACTGGATGACCTTCGTTACGTCAAGGATGGTTATCGCGCCGTCCCCGTTCATGTCGCCAGCTTCTGTGTATGTCTCTTCGAGCATGTGCTTGATTGTGAGGGTAACGTCAAGGATTGTCCAGTCGCCATCGTCGTTGAGGTCGCCGAGAGTGAAGTTCTTCACCTCAAGAGCCTGTGTGATTGTAGGGCATTGAATTTCCTCGTCTTCCGTAGAAAGGCGCACGTTACTGATCTGCATAGCATACTCGCCGTCTGCCATACCTTCCTTTGCCATTACGCTAACATACATGATTGCGCCGTCCAAGTCTGTGAATGCACCGAGGCTCATTGAAGCACAACCGATGTTGAGAGTGCCGTCTGCCTTGAGCATAGATGTTACAGAGTGACCGTCAATGCGATTCTGGTTAAGGGTAATCACGGCATTGCCCTTTGCATTCTTTATAAAGTCGAAGCCCTCAGGAAGCTTGATGTTGCACTGGAAGCCAACGATTTCTTCCTCATACTGCTCATCTACCACAAGTTCTACAGGTATCTGCACAACCTGCCCCGGCTTCACCGTCTGCTTCTCAACATACATGTAGTTGCCCGATGTTGGGCGTGGGGTAACAGTAATGTCTTGAATTGCAACGATTGTTCCGAAATCGCTCCAAGGAGCTGTTGATTTGTATGCTTCCAATGCAGATGCAGGCACATGGAGAGTTGCATTTTCTATGAAAGCGTCAAAGAAAGTCCCCGTCCCCATTGCACCATCATAATATTTATTTTCTACAGCAGAAGGAACTTCTTCTGAAAAGCAAAAGAAATCTTTTAATAATTGGCAAACTTGGAATGCACCTTTACCAATATTCTTTACAGAACCTCCTAAAGTTACAGAAGAAAGATTCCAACAACAGCCAAAAGCATAATCTTCTATATTTGTTACTGAATTTGGAATAATTATTGACTCTAATTCTCCTATACCATAGAAAGCAAGTGATTTGATTCTAACAATTCCATTTGGTATAATTGTTTCGCCAGATCCTTGAATTAGATTGTTTGAGGTTGTCTCAATAATAGCATTGCAATTATCTCTACTATCATACTTTGTGTTAAACTTATCAACAACGATTGATTTGAGATATTCATTACTTTCAAAAGCACTTTGACCGATTGAGCTAACGTAAGCAGGAATCTCAATAGAGGTTAGACCGCAATATGCGAATGCTCTCTCACCTATACTTGTTACAGAGCTCGGTATGGAAATCGATGTTAGTCCATTACAAAAGCAGAAAGCATATTTACCAATGCTCGTCACGCTGTTTGGAATTTCCACGGAGGTGAGGACATAGCATCCAGGAAATGTATTATCTCCTATGCTTGTTACTCCTTCTTTTATTTGTATCCTACGAATTTCACGTATTTTATTATACCATGGAGTATTACTATCTGAAGTGTAATTTGACATGTTTCCGCTACCAGAGATTACCAAGGTACCGTCATCATTGAGGACATAAGTGACATTCGTGCCACATGAGCCTGATTGAACAACTGCGGCATTGGCGGTTATAGTCACAACCATGAACGCCAAAAGAATTAATAGTTTTTTCATTTTATAAGTTTTTATGAAATTAAACAATCGTAACCATCATAAAAACAAAAAAGTGGAACCCGTCTGCCCGTTCCACTCATTGAGGTCTTCGCATTACCCATCTACGTTGAACGAGCAATGCCGAAGCCCCACCTGATATGATTATACAAACTATAACTCTAACCTTGACCATGACTTTGATAATATGGTCAAAGCCTATTAGTCAACAGCCACAGATAGCTCTTGATATAACCATTCCGAAAGGACGTCACCATTGCATTGTTCTTGACGTAGATTTTGAAAGTTGCGAAGTTTCAATGAGCCAAGCACAAGCGTAGTTACGCTCTTTTGTCATTATGTCTTGTTCCCATAAACTCCCGAAAGAGTTCAGGAACGCCCTCCCACCTGAGGTGCCTCGGCATTGCCGTTAACATCCCAAACATGGTAAAGGACGCTGCAAAAGTAATCAATAATTTTCAATCTGCCAAATAATTAGGCAAGAAAAACGAAAAAAGTTAAGGTCACTTTTGACCAGAGTTCCTTAGTAACTCGTGTTGAGTTATCGTGAGTTTTGCCTCGAGTTACCGTGGGTTATGAAATTATCTTCGTTAGTTACGAAATTATCTTCGTAAGTTATGAAATTATCTCTATGAGTTATGATTTTTTTCCTTAGAGATAATTATTTTCCCCTTGGTGGCATGAAGTTTTCACGATTTTTTAGAAAATTACTAAAGAGCCTACACCCTACATCTATCGCTTCTAAATACTTGTAT
>JAKSLI010000010.1 GCA_024401305.1 Bacteroidaceae bacterium
AAACCTTGGCGACTTTTAATTTTACATGCAATGCGTCATCGCGGAGACGCTTACGCAGAGAATTTAGCCACAAAACCAATAGAACTGAACATCTAAACTCACAGAGATGCACCTCATAACTCATAGGATTACGCCTCAAAAAATGCATTTTTTGAGGCGTAATCCTATACTTTTTGCTTCCTATTCTTTAACTTTACGATCGTATTCATTTACTTATGCTTATGCGGAGAGTTGGCGGAGAGTTGCGGAGAGTTCAGACAACTCTCCGCAGAAGCAAATAACTGCAAATCAATGCGTTACAAGAGACTTGCGGAGAGGTGGAGAGTTGTGACAGCTTTTGTGGCAGTCTAAATGTTGGAAACGATTTTTTTTATACTGTTTTTTATATTCTCCCATGAAACATCCTCAAACATTTTTGGCATAACTTGTTCGTCTGCATCGTCAAAATATGTTAGGCTCATCATAGCTCTGAATATGGAGTACTCTGGGTATTTTCTTGAATAGAAATCAAGTATTTCTGACAAGTGGTATTTCTGTAGTAAAAAGTAGATGTCAATAAAATCTTTTTTACTACCTCTACCTTCCACTGCATTGATTTTCATTGCAGCAATGTCTTTCGGAGATGCTAGGATTATTCCTTCTTCCTCAACTGGACTGTCTATCCATGGATATTTGTAGTTCACAATATCCACCTTTACTCCATTCACAATGAACTGTTTTATAGTTGGAGAGTTCTTTATCACCATGACGTTACCATACTGCTTTAGCATAGTAATGTAGTCTTCTTCAGAATCTATCTCTCCAAAGAAATCCAAATCAACGGAGTTCCTATGTCCATATTGCAAAGCCAATGCTGTGCCACCGACTAATCTCGTATTAGCCAGAAACTTCTCTTGCATCAGATTCTTCAAGAGTTCCAAAGTGTCGGGTTCGACTGTGAAAAGTGATAGCATCTATAGTCCTCTTTATTTGTGTTTGAAATACAACATATATATGACAATGCCTTTTTGTCAAGTGTACGGAGTTTCTTACATATTTCCACTATTCGCTCCAGCCCATAATGATTTCTCGTTATGCGCCAATCTTCCAGTGTGCCATATTCTAACACACGCTGGACGATTTGTGATGGGCATGAATCCCACGTTACTTGTGAAATGTCCATATCCCAAAACAGATGTTTCGAGAGGGATGTTATGTTTGATTGAATAGTTTTCATGAAAAAAGATATCTAATTAGGATTAGATTCTGCATTCTGGAACGAACTTCCCTTTGTATATTTTTTGGATGCCTCTTATTATTTTGTTTCCTCTGTTTTTTGTCAGAACACCCCGTTCACCGTTTTGAGTTACCGTTAGTATGGGTTCAATTCTGCTTGCATCTGCGAATAATTGTATATCTTCAACACTTTTCTTGTCATAATTATAATGTCTGCAATAATAACAGAAGTTTTCTGGTAGATTATTTCCTATATAGCCTTGTTTCTTTGCTGGTGTTAAATATCCATTACATTCTGGTGTTAAAGTATATACAATTCCTAAACCTAATGAAAAATCAATAGAATCAATAAAGTTGTATTGGAAAATGCTTTTTCGCGGGTCATGTAGTTGATATACAAGTCTTTCTGTAAAGCAGTCATATATAATTTCAAACACATTCTGCTTTTTCCCGTAAATCATCACACTTCCAGTATGAAGATAATGAGCATTCTTGTCATATGTATTATACACTACAGGCTCACGTTCCCCACCGTAATCAGCGAAGGAATTTAGTAAATCGCATATTTCTGAGATGGTACCATGACGTAAAGTTTTGATGACTGATATGAAATCCATAGGTCAAAATTGTAATATGTATAGTATATTGCGTGAAGTTAAATTTTAATTTGGGAGTCTTCTTTATGGTCGCCATGCCCTACACCAATCTTTGTTGAAAGAATACTCGCATAGCCTCTTGAGGAATAACGCCTTGCTTTGGAGTGTCTATCCATGGGCTTTCGCTATGAGTCTGTGTTACCAATCCTGCGGCAGAGAACTGGTTGTACACCTCAAACACTTCGTTGAAAAGGTTTTCTTCCTTCTCTGTTTCAAGTGCTATAGGATCTCCCGTTGGCTCAATCCCCGCACGACCGTATGACTTGTAAAGCTCATAAACCTCTGGCACAACAGGACCATACTGCCATGCCACGATGTCCTCATTGAAAAGAGGTGTACCGAAGTATGCCAAATGAAAACCTTGCTGGTAATACAGCAGTTTCTGAAGCTTCATGTTTGAGAGCAATTCGCTACTCTCGTCCATCCAAGCCCTATGAAGAAGCTTGTTGGCAATGTCTTTTACTGCTAATGCCATAATGTTGTATTTTAGAGGGTTAATGATTGAAAGATGTTTATCTTCTGCGTGCAAAGATATGAGTTTCTTTTCAAATAACCATCATGTTTGTGCAACTTTTTGCTTATAGATGATAAAAAGTCTAACCAAGCTCTTATTTCAACCACTTGTCGAGCCACTCGAAGAATGTGCGCTGCCAGAGGATGCCGTTCTGTGGTTTGAGCACCCAGTGGTTTTCGTCTGGATAAAGGAGAAGCTGTGCAGGGATGCCACGGAGACGAGCTGCATTGAATGCGCCGAAGCCTTGGTTGGCATTGATGCGGTAGTCCTTCTCGCCATGGATGCAGAGGATAGGAGTGTCCCACTTGTCAACGAACTTATGAGGAGAGTTCTCGTAGGTCTTCTTTGCACGAGCTGTCTGGTCCTTGTTCCAGTAAGCATCGTCATACTCCCAGTTAGAGAACCAAGCTTCCTCTGTGTCTGTGTACATTGACTCAAGATTGAAAGCACCGTCGTGAGCGATGAATGCCTTGAAACGCTTGTCGTGATGGCCAGCGAGATAATAAACAGAGAAACCACCGAAGCTTGCGCCGACACAACCAAGCTTGTCCTTGTCAACGTATGGAAGTTTCTCGCAAGCGTCGTCGATAGCTGTGAGATAGTCCTTCATGCAGTTGCCTGTCCAATCACCAGAGATTGACTCGCACCATTCAGAACCGAAGCCAGGGAGACCGCGACGGTTTGGAGCAACTACTACATAGCCGTGAGCTGCCATGATTTGGAAGTTCCATCGGTAGCTCCAGAACTGAGAAACAGGACTTTGTGGACCGCCCTCGCAGAAGAGAAGAGTAGGGTATTTCTTGCTTGCGTCGAAGTTTGGAGGAAGGATTACCCAATAGAGCATGTCCTTGCCGTCGAACGACTTGCACCAATGCTCCTCTACATTACCGAAAGAAAGCTTGCTGTAGATGTGAGCGTTCTCATCAGTAATCTGCTGATGCTGCTCTGCAGTCTGAACATCAAGACTTGGATTCACGAGGTAAAGCTCAGCAGCCTTGCTCATGGAATGGCGCTCAGCAAGAATCTGGTAGGCAGTGCTCTTGTTGCGCTTTGAAGCTTTTGCGGCTCTTCCAGATTTTCCGGATTTACTTGACATTCCAGCATTACTCAAGAACACCTGAAGCGAACCGAAGTCGTGCTGACCGTCAGTAATCTTGCGCACTTCGCCCTGGAGGTTAGTGCTGTAGATCTGTGTTGTGCCATGCCAAACGGCTGTGAAATAGAGCTCTCTGCCTGTTGGCGACCAAACGAAGGCGTCAACATTCGTGTCGAGAGATTCAGTGACGTATGTCTTTGTGCCTGTCTTTACATCATAAACGCAGAGGCGATTGCGATCGGCTTCGTAGCCATTGCGAGCCATGCTTTGCCATGCGATGTACTTGCCATCAGGAGAATACTGTGGGTTCTGGTCGTAGCCAGGGTTGTTCTTCAGGTTCTCTTCTGAATTCACAGGATTGTTTGCCATCGTCTTTGAAGGGTCAATCTCAGGCTCCTTGTAATCAGCAGGCTTACAGATGTTTGTTGTCTTGCCTGTCTCTACGTTATAAAGATAGATGTCTGTGTCTGTAGAAGTTGCATACTCCACGCCAGTCTTCTTGCGAGAAGTGTAGGCGATGGTCTTGCCATCTTTGCTCCAGTCAATCTGCTCGATGCCACCGAAAGGTTTTACGGGACATTCGTAAGGCTCATCTTCAAGGAGATCCTTGAGGCGAAGGAGGTCGTTGTCCACTACATCTGCCACGAAAGGATGTGGGATAGTCTCGACATATTCATCCCAGTGGCGATAGTTCATATCGTTGATAACCAAGCCCGTAGATTTAGGAAGGTCGAGCGGACGCTGCTGAATGCTTGCGTAAGAAGGCACCTGCTTGATGATGACAATCTTCTTTCCGTCTGGAGAGAACTTGAAGCCCTCAATGCCTTCGCACTCAACAGAGAGCTGCTTGTAGTCGGTGCCGTCTGGTTTCATTGTCCATATCTGACCGCCACGAAGGAAAGCCACGCGTTCGCCGCCCTCAATCCAAGCGGCATCAGTCTCGCTAAGCTTTGATTTTGTGAGGAGTTGCTTATCAGAGCCGTCAATGTTTGATATGTAGAGCACATGATGGCTCTTGTTTTGCTTAACGCTATAATATCCAACCTGATAGATAACCTTCGTGCCATCAGGAGAAACTGCATACGCACCGATGCGTCCCATAGCCCAAAGAGCCTCTGGAGTCATGCGGTCGGAAGTGAGTTCGATGTTCTGTTTGCCGATGAATTCAGATGATTGAGCAGACATGGGAGTGGAGAGGGTAAGGAATGAAATAGAGAGCAGAAATGTATTTCTGATGTTTTTGAGATTCATTATGGTAGGGTTTGTTTGGTAATGTTCTGTTGAGGACCAGAAGCTGACGCTTCAGGCACGGGGGCTTTTCATAAAGGCTGCGAGCTTAGCTACGGCACGAGCGCGGTGAGAGATACCGTTCTTGATGTCGTTGCCAAGTTCGGCGAAAGTCTTGTCGTAGCCCTCTGGCTTGAATATTGGGTCGTAGCCAAAGCCTTCTGCACCAGAACGAACGGTTGTTATCTCGCCTTCAACGATGCCTTCAAAGAATAATGTTTCAGCAGTTTCAGAGGTTTCAGCAGTTTCAATTATCAAGCAGATTACAGTCTTGAAATGAGCCTTACGGTTTTCTTTTCCGCTGAGTTTCTGCAAGAGAACTGCCATGTTTGCTTCGCTGTCGTGACCTTCGCCAGCGTTGTTTATTGCAGCATAGCGTGCGCTGTAGATGCCCGGTTCGCCGTTGAGTGCTTCCACTTCAAGGCCGGTGTCGTCGGCAAAGCATGGGATGCCGTATTTATTATAGATGTATTCCGCTTTCTGCTGAGCATTCTCCTTGAGAGTGTTGCCGGTTTCCGGAATATCTTCAGTGCAGCCGATTTCTGAAAGCGAAACGACTTCAAAGCCTTCGCCGAGGATGTTGCGAACCTCGTCGAGCTTGTGCTTATTGTTTGTTGCAAAAACTATTTTCATCAATTTATTTACAATTTACGGATTTACAATTTAGAGGGGGCTAATGCCTTATAGCATCAAATCCTTCACCGTAAACACCGATAACTCGTGACTGAGAAACGAATGCGTTAGGATCAATAGTCTTGATTATTCGGAACATTTCGGCTGATTCCGTGTTACGAGCAAGGATACAAAGCACCTTGCGTTCCTTTCCTGTGTACCAGCCGTAGCCATTAAGAATCGTTACGCCATGATCCATCTTGATGCCGATAGCGTTGGCAATCTCTTGGTATTTCTCCGAGAAGATAAGGAACTGTACGGAAGATCGCCTGCGGTTCATTATCATGTCAAGAACCTGAGTCTCGACGAATACGGAAATAAGACCAAACACAACAATCTGCACACGCTGCACCATATCGCCAAACTGCGGTACGAAAAGTGAGCTGGTGATGATGAAGAAGTCCATCGCTACGATGCCTTGTCCCATAGAGAAGTTCTTGTACTTGTTGAGAATGGCTGCAATGATATCAGAACCACCCGTACTTCCGTTGTGCAGGAATACCAAGGAAAGTGCTACACCGGCTATGCCACATCCAACGACAATTGCCATAAATTCTTGGCCTTCACCGAGAATCAAGTGAAGTGTGCCGTCGTCTTTTGTTACCAACGATACGCCAAAGTGGAGCATTGCTGTAAGTACGCCGATAGCATACATGGTCTTTGCCAGAAAACGCCAACCGAGAATCCATAATGCAATACCGAGAAGAAGTGCGTTTATGACGAGATAGGTATAGTCAACAGGGATGTTGCTTGCGTAATAAACGATTGTTGCAAGACCTGTCACACCGCCACCGACAATCTTGTAAGGCAACAAGAATGCGGAGTAGGCCACCGTATATAGCGCGAGGCCTACAGTAATCCAGAAATAATCGCAGAATGTGCTCCATGCAACATTCGGATCAATCTGTCCGATGCGTTTGAAAAGTTTGTTATGCCACCACATAGTTATTTGGTTATTTGGTTGTTTGGTTGTTTTGTGATTTAGTTGTTTGGTGGTTTAGTTATTTGTGTTGTTTGCCTTTTTCTTTCTTAGCATACAATATATGCCGAGTGCTACGAAAGGAACGGAGAGCAATTGTCCCATGTTGAATATCATGCCGTCTTCGAATGCCTCTTGGTTCTCCTTTGTGTATTCAATGAAGAAACGGAACGTGAAGATGTAGGTGAGGCAAAGTCCGAAGAAGAATCCTGTGCCCACGCGTTCCTTGTGCTTTAAGTAGATGGCAAAGCCAATAAGAAGCAGTATGAAATAGGCGATAGCTTCGTAGAGCTGTCCCGGATGGCGTGGCGTCATATCGACCTTCTCGAAGATGAATGCCCAAGGTAGGTCTGTAGCCTTGCCTATAATCTCGCTATTCATAAGGTTTCCGAGACGGATGAAACCTGCCGTGAAAGGTGTTGCTATGGCAATGAAGTCAAGCACTTTCATCAGCGGAAGCTTGCTCCAACGCACATAAAGCCAAAGGGCTATCATGAGTCCAAGTGTACCGCCGTGAGATGCAAGTCCTTGATAACCAGTAAACTTCCAGCTGCCGTCAGCCAATTGTCTCATAGGAACAAACATCTCGAAGATGTGAGTGCCAGAAGAAAGGAAGTAGTCTGGTTCGTAGAATATGCAATGACCTAGGCGAGCGCCAGCAAGAATGCCCACGAAGCAATAGAAGAAGAGTGGGTCAAAGAGCTCTTCCTTTATCTTTGATTGCAAGTAAAGCCAGCGCACAATGAAGAATGCACCCGCCAAGCCGATGAGCCAGCAAAGCGAGTACCAACGGAATTCCAATGGACCAAGATGGAACGCTATCAGGTCCGGATTCCAGTTTATGAACATAAGAATGTCTTTCATAAATGCAACTTAAACATTGAAACGGAAGTGCATGATGTCGCCGTCCTGCACTACATATTCCTTACCTTCGATGCCCATTTTGCCTGCATCGCGAACGGCAGCCTCTGAGCCGAGAGTGATGTAGTCGTCATATTTGATAACCTCTGCACGGATGAAGCCCTTCTCAAAGTCAGTGTGGATTACGCCTGCACACTGTGGAGCCTTCCATCCCTTATGGTAAGTCCATGCCTTGACTTCCATCTCACCAGCGGTGATGAATGTCTCTAGGTTGAGGAGTGAGTATGCTTTCTTGATAAGACGGTTTACGCCAGACTCCTCAAGACCGAGTTCATCGAGGAACATTTGCTTGTCTTCGTAAGTTTCAAGGGAAGCGATGTCCTCTTCTGTCTTACCAGCAATGATAAGCACTTCTGCACCTTCTTCCTTGGCAATTTCCTCAACCTTTGCTGAGTATTCGTTGCCTGTCTTTGCTGATGCTTCGTCAACATTGCAGACATAGAGCACAGGCTTTGCTGTGAGAAGGAACAAGTCGTGAGCAACTTTCTGCTCATCCTTGCTGTCGAACTCTACGATACGAGCGTTCTTTCCCTGAAGGAGCACTTCCTTGTAGGCAGAAAGCACGGCTACAGCCACCTTTGCGTCCTTGTTTCCCGCAGCAGCTGTCTTCTGCTCCTTGCCAATGCGAGCCTCGATAGTCTCAAGGTCCTTGAGCTGAAGTTCTGTGTCGATGATTTCCTTGTCGCGAAGAGGGTCGATGCTTCCGTCAACGTGAGTGATGTTGTCATCGTCAAAGCAACGGAGAACATGGATGATAGCATCTGTCTCACGGATGTTTCCGAGGAACTTGTTGCCAAGACCTTCACCCTTGCTTGCGCCCTTTACGAGACCAGCGATATCCACGATTTCGCAAGTAGCAGGCACGATTCTGCCCGGGTGTACAAGTTCTGCGAGCTTTGTGAGTCGTTCGTCTGGAACTGTAATCACGCCTACGTTTGGTTCAATTGTACAGAAAGGGAAGTTTGCTGCCTGCGCCTTAGCACTTGACAGGCAGTTGAATATAGTGGACTTACCAACATTTGGGAGTCCAACGATACCACATTTTAAAGCCATAATTATATATTTTTTGCGTGCAAAATTAGAAATTTAGAGTGATATAAAAAAACTTTTGCACAATAATTAATGTGTAAACGTCACAGTTGTTGACCGCTAACGGTTTTTTAACAGCTCAACATACATCCTGACAGCCTCTTCAATCTCGCTCGCCTTGATGAACTCGTCGGCAGTGTGAGAGCGTGCAGAATCGCCAGGACCGAGTTTGAATGAAGGCCATGGCATGAGCGCCTGGTCAGAGAGAGTCGGTGAACCGAAAGGCGTTCTTCCCATGCTGATAAGTCTCTGGATAAGAGGATGTTCCTCGGAAATATGAGAAGACGACAGACGGAAACTACGAGCCTTCAGTTCGCTCTTGCAGTTTTGCTGAAGAATGTTGAAAACCTCTTCGTTTGTATAATGCTCGTTCGTACGCACATCAATGACCATTTCGCAACGATCTGGAATGACATTGTGCTGACGACCAGCGTTGATGACCGTAAGCGTCATCTTCGTTGGACCAAGCAATTTGCTTACTTTGTCGAACTTGTAATCGCGAATCCAACGGATGTCGTCTAGTGCTTCGTAAATTGCGTTAACTCCCTCGTTACGAGCAGCATGGCCTGCTTTGCCATGAGAAACCATGTCAACAACCATCAATCCCTTTTCGGCAATGGCTGGTTGCATGCCTGTTGGTTCACCAACGATGGCAACATCAATCGGTGGAAGGAACTGACGAACATATTCAAAGCCATCCTTTCCTGATACTTCTTCTTCGGCAGAGGCTACGAAGATTAAAGAGCCCGCGGCCCCCTCAATCCCCCCAAGGGGGAGGTTATTAATAGCTTTTGCCGTTTGAGAGTCATTTAAAAGCTCCCCCTTGGGGGGATGGGGGGTCGTCAATATCCTATACGCTGCCAACAGCGAGACAAGTCCTCCACCACAGTCGTTTGAACCGAGGCCATAGAGAGTTTCGCCTTCCCAAGTAGGCTTGAACGGGTCTTTTGTCCATGAATCCGAAGGCTTTACCGTGTCGATGTGGGCATTCAGAAGTATTGTGGGACCTTCTCCTCCCCCTGTGGGGAGGTCGGGAGGGGTCGTTGGGAGATCGTGAGGGGTCAGAACGAGGTTGTTCTTAAAGCGTTTAGGCGCAAGTCCCCATTCCTTCATCTGCTGTTCGATGAGGTCTGCCACGGCAGTTTCGTCGCGACTAACGGAAGGAATACTGATGAGTTTTTCGAGCAACTCAATGGCTTCTTGTGTATATTGTTTAATGATGTGTTCCATAATTTTGGGCAAAGTTAGCAGTTTTTTCTTTTTTTTTATACTTTATGTAAATAAAAAGTTATAATTTTGCCGAAAATTACAATTTGACTATTATGCAGACAAGCTATCATCTCTCTGAACTTGCCTATCAGCAGGCTAAGAAGTACGGAAAGAAGACCTGTTTCACTTATCAGAAATGGGGTCAAATGGAGTGGGATAAAATCTCATGGAATGAGGTTGCCAGCCGTGTAAAAGTTCTTTCATACGCCATGATAAACCTCGGAGTTAACGTTCAGGAAAACCTCGGAGTCTTCTCGCAGAACTCTCTGGAATACATCCTGACCGATATGGCTGCATGGGGCATCCGTGCCGTTACCGTGCCGTTTTATGCCACAAGTTCTGAACAGCAGATACACTTTATGATAGATGATGCCCAGATACGCTATGTTTTTGTGGGCGAACAGGAGCAGTATGACAAGACTGTTGCCGTGATGCCGCTATGCCAGACGCTGGAGAAAATCATCGTTTTTGATAAGCGAGTGAAGATAAATCCGCATCTCGCCGTATATTTTGAGGACTTTGTGGAGCAGGGAAAGAACTGCCCGAAGGAGAGCGAACTCAACGATTTACTCCGTCAGGCATGCGACGAAGATATCTCTAACATCCTCTATACCAGTGGAACAACAGGCGATTCGAAGGGTGTTGTACTCACTCATGCCAACAATCGCGCAGCTATGATTGGCAACGATCAGGCGCTGAAGTTCAACGACAAGAAAGACCGCGTGATGTCATTCCTGCCTATCACCCATATCTTTGAGCGCGGATGGATGTATCTTTGCCTTTCGGAAGGCTGTGAGGTGATCATCAATACTAATCCGAAGCGCATACAGGAAGCAATGCGTGAGCAGCATCCAACATGTATGTCTGCCGTGCCGCGCTTCTGGGAGAAGGTGTATGTTGGCGTTCAGGCAAAGATAGAAAATTCTCCAAAGATGCAGCAAAAACTAATGCGCGACGCCTTGAAGGTGGGTCATGAGCATAATGTTGAGTATCTTCTCAAGGGCAAGCGTCCGCCGATAGCCTTGCATCTCAAATACAAACTCTACGAGAAAACGCTCTTCGCTTTGGTAAAGAAGCAACTCGGTTTGGAGAATGCGAACTACTTCCCAACAGCAGGTTCGTTCGTTTCCAACGAGGTTGCCGAGTTTGTTCACTCGCTTGGCATCTATATGCTTGTGGGCTATGGACTTACAGAAACTTACGCAACTGTTTCTTGCTGGCGTCAGTTTGAGAAGACAACCGTTGGTTCTGTCGGTCGATTGATTCCTGGCTTGCAGATAAAATTCGGCGAAAACGACGAGATTCTTCTCAAAGGACCAACCATTACCCCAGGCTATTACAAGCGCGATGAGCTCAACAAGCAGACATTCACCGAGGACGGCTACTTCAGAACTGGCGATAGCGGCTATATGAAGGATGGTGAGCTCTTCCTTAAAGAGCGTCTCAAGGAGCTCTTCAAGACTTCAAACGGTAAGTACATCGCTCCTCAGATGATAGAGTCTAAGTTGCTTGTTGACAAGTATATAGACCAGATTTCCATCATAGCTGACGACCGTAAGTTTGTCTCTGCTCTAATCGTTCCTTCGTTCGATATGCTAAAGAAATATGCTGACGACAACAATATCCCTTATATGAACAATCAGGATTTGTGTCGAAACGAGAAGATTCGTGAGATGCTTTACGAGCGTATCGACACTCTCCAGCAGGGACTTGCTAGCTACGAGAAGGTGAAGAAGTTCGTGCTCCTTCCAGAAGCGTTCTCAATTGAGAAGGGTGAACTCACTAACACGTTGAAAATCAAGCGCCGCGTGCTTCTGAATAACTACAAGGAGCAGATTGAGGCGATGTATGAGTAAGGCCCCCACAAGCCCCCTAACCCCCGAAGGGGGAACTTTTAATAGCTTTTAGAAATGAGAATCAAACAATGGTCTATTATATTTATGGCAGGTACTCCTATTAATAATATATGGCGATTATTACTATTAAAAGTTCCCCCTTCGGGGGTTAGGGGGCTCTTGTGGGTATTTTGTCTCCTGTTTTTCGCTTGCTCTTCGGACAGCCAATACGACACTTCCCATAAGTGCTATTTGGTTATTGACAACAGCATTCATTTGGATCCGACATTGATGAGTTGCATGAACAGCATGTCGCCGGGTGTGTTTTGCCGTGTCTCTCTTGGCGCGAAGAATGGCGTGCCGACTTATTTTGTTGAGTCAAATCAAATAAACGGAGAGACTAAACAGCAGATGAAGTCATCCTTTACGCTCAATGATGTTGATCGCCAGCGTACAAAACTCCTTGGCATTTACAACGAATCCGGTTTGATTGTCGGTTTCGGAAACCTTGACAATCCACCTATTTTCTATGCTTACGATGCCCTTTGTCCAAACTGCTATGAGGTATCGATGCCAGGTTGTTATAAACCGATGACGATGAATTCTGTAGGCATCGCAAGCTGTTCCTTGTGCCGTCGAACCTATAATCTCAACACTGGCGGCAACATTGTCTCAGGCGAATCAGGCCGACAACTTTACCGTTATAAGGCAACAACAAGTGGTCCGCAAGGAATTTTGATGGTTAGGAATTAGATTTTTCCTGCCAACCAATAGCAGCGGCAAGCAAGAAAAGAGTATAGTTTCATCTTTAAAGTTGTGATATTCACCTTGTTAAGGCAGTACCAATGCTGCTTGATGGTGTTCTGCATCATCTTTATTTCCTTCTCTTCCTTGTAGTCGGAAAAGGCGGCGTTGCGAAGGAGTAGGGTGGTCTCTATGCAGAATCTTGCCTGGGCTATGTTTAGGAATTGTGGCCAAGTTGAGGCTACATCCTCACAAATCCTAGTCCAGACCTTATGTCCTGACAGTTTTTTCGGTCCAAATTTTCCCAATGAGATGCCGTTTTGGTTCATTCTGTAATGGTATAGAGCCTTTGTTGTGAACGCCATTCTTGACATGCGCTGCATGACATTCCAGCAGAACAGCGCATCCTCGCCATAACTTATGTCCTCTTGGAAGGAGATTCCTTCAAGGAGTGATGATGAGAAGAGCTTGTTCCAAAGCATTCCACGTAGTTCGTTGTGATAAAGGAAGTGCTCAATTACTTGCTCTTGATTCATTGTAAACTCCTTGTAATCAGAAGGTATGGTGTTGTCGTTCACTACATTTCCGCAAGTGGCAATGTCCGCGTTTTCCTCTGTTACCTTCTTCACAAGAAACTCAACCATGTCCGGTTCTATCCAGTCGTCGCCATCCACAAAGAGGCAAAAATCGCCTTTAATCTTCGAAAGAAGCGTATTGCGAGCGTATGCAACTCCCTTGTTCTCCTGATGATAAACTTCAATACGCTCGTCTTTTTCGGCATATTTCTGTGCGACAGCAAGAGTGTTGTCCTTGCTGCCGTCTTCCACGATAACTATCTGCAGGTCGCGATAGGTCTGGTTTGTTATGCTGTCAAGGCATGTTGGAAGGTATGCCTCAACATTGTAACATGGGATTAATATTGATACCTTGCTCATATTTTTATGCGAAAACAAAAGCTGATATTATAAGCCTGCATCAGACAGGAACTTGGTTGAGATTGTTTGCTTCTCCGCCTTTACCTTGTTTATTGTATTATAGTCAATATTTTCTTTTAGTAAGCGAATGATGGTTGGTACATCATTGCATTGACGTTCTTCGGCTATGCCTAGGGTGGTGAAGAGGGATGTAAAGCGACTATTGCCTCTGGCTGCATTACCTAGTGTAACAAATTGCTTTTGGAAGATGGTGCTGAAGACTGCACCATGGAAGGAATCGGTGATAACATACTTGGCATGTGCAATACCTTCGATCCAACTCTCCATACTTGGGTAGCCCTTCTTCGTGAAGCGGCCGATGAGATGAAGAGGAATGTTGAGCTGACGGCTAACTTCATTGAAGATTGCCATCTTCTCCTTGGTATAGTCGAGTGTATAGACTGCAATATAATCTCCCTGGGGATGCTCGTTGCCAGAGCAGAGATTTAGATAGTCTTCTGCTTCAAGCATCAAGGTAGGGTCAAGAACATGAGAGGCTTCTACTCCAAGGTAGTTCTTACATAAAGCGATGCCACTAGCTTCTCGTACAGAGATGGCGTCGAACTGCTTTGCAAGTGCGGCACATTGTACTGTCTGCAAGGCATTAAACTCCCATACGTCTGTTCCCAATGAAGCGGCATAGGCATAGCGCTTGACGTTCTTCCCTTCTGTGAAATCCAAGAACATGTTGGAAAGATGACCTTGGTTATAACGAGGTCGCCACACTTGGTCGCTACCGACAACGAAAGTTTCAAATCCAAATCTCTTAATCTGCTCCCACGTCAATGGCGATTGTATGGCATGCAAATGAAGATGTTTGTCAAGGAAAACTTTCTGTAAATGAGCGAGTTCCACCTTTTTCTTATATTCCTTGCCAAGATCAATCCATACAATCTCAGGGTTTCCTTGTAGCTTCTGCAGAAAGCGTCTGCATGTGTTCAGGAAATGGCGAGTAGCACTTCCTGAGTATCCTGCCACTATCGGATAGTTGAGTGTGGTTACGGAATGCCCTCTTCTCTCCAGCAACGTCTGGAGGGCATAGTTTTGCAGAATGCCTCCATAGTTGTTGCAGATGGGTTGGGTTAATATTGCAATCTTCATTACTTTATCAATTTGCTAATCATTATCTTCATTCTTAAAACTAATGGGTCTTTTGTCATGGACTTTACTAGTTTTGTAAATGATTCTCCATTCTGAAAGCGAGACATGAACTCGGCTCTTACAGGGTGCTCTCTTGGAGGAATTGCGATTGCCCCATTGAAAGGTACTACATCCGTTAATGCTAAGTCCTTGGCGCTTTTGATACAGTTAACGGCATCCTTTCCCTTGGGAGAGCGGGCAATGACGAGCGTGATACCCTTATCCTCGCTTTGTCCTGGCATGAGTTTTCTTTCTCCCCATAGGTCGGCAAGTGAAATGTCTGCTTGTGACATGAAAGTCTTGAAGGCGCATTTGTAGCATGAAGGACGAAGACTAATGTTCTTGATGAAAGCTCGTGTCCAAGGATTTTCGTCGTGATGTTCCGATAATACTGAACCATTGGCAAACTCCACTACAACACTATAGTTGCGCCATCCTGTGCGTTTGTCGCGATGGTTTATGGAACTTATCTCCTTACCTTTTGATACCTCTGCAAGATACTTCTTCCATAATCCCGGCGAAGGCACTCCGTGGCAAACGCATTCCACGGTAAGGAGGTTCTCATAGTCTTTGCGAAGAAACGCTTTGAGTCCCGCTATTTGGCAAGGAGTGCCTGAGAAAAGCACCTTCCTTCCTTGCTTCAGGAATGCTTCTGCCTTCAGGAAACAGTCGCTCATATCGCTTTGTACATACTTGCTTGAGCGGAAAGCTTCCAATCCTTCAATGGTTTCTGTATATGAATGCTCAACATTCCAGTCTTTGCTCCATCTTGCGCCGAAGACGACACCTTCCTCTTTAATTATGCTTTCTGCCAGCATTGAGAAGACGCCTCCTGATGAACTTTCCCTGCGAACCGCCTCGCTTGGATTCCTCGCCGCGATGACAAGGCTCGGTTCATGCCCTTGCTTGGGTGCAAGCATAGGACATGACTTCTCGCAAAGTTTGCAGTCAACGCATGTGTCAGCATCAACCTGCGGATAAGGAAAGCCCTCCTCGTCCAGCTGCATCGTTATGCAATGCTTCGGACATCGCTGTGCACAAGCCGCGCAACCGCAACATTGGGATTTATCTGAAACATGGATCATAACTTACCTTTCAGCACTTTTAATTTCGACAATACAAACGCTTTCTCGTTGGATGTCAGTCCTAGGGAGAAGCTGATTATCAGGGATATTATCACACTTTGTGCAATATTCACAATTGAACCGATAGTGGTGTCTGGCAAAAGACTGTTTATTCCGAGCGTACAGATTAATGAGCACGCGCCCACAGTAAGTATTGGCACGAAAACATTCTTTACGTATTTGCTGGTAGGCATGCTGATCATCGGTCGAACTAAATATAATCTTGCGGCAAAAGCACAGATGGCTATGCAGATGTGTACTACATAAACCAAGATCGGATTGGCTGAAATCTTGAGTGCTATGTATGAAACCGGAACGATGAGAAGGAGTATTCCGCCAACAATCATCTGGTATTTCTTTATGTCTCCTGTCGCATTTGCTGCTGTTACCAAGGAGTTTGCCACTGCGTCAATCATTGTTATGCATACCATCAGACGGACGAAAGCGACGGTGTAATCGGGCGTTTCCTTCAGCCATAGCGATAACATGAGAGGCGTCTCGAAAAGGATAGGAAGCGATAAGCATAGCAATAGCAGGAACGTGAACTTTGCGCTTCTGAATACCAGCATGTGCATTTGATCCAGGTTGTTAGCGGCGTATTGCTTCGTAATCTGAGGGTTCAGCGCCGTTTGGAAGTTTTGTGAGAACTGTTGTACTGCTCCTTGTACATGTACTGCCAGTCCGCGAGCTGCATTTACCGCAGGACCAAAGAAGATGTTCAGCACGATGTTTACTCCCTGAGTCATCAGAACCACGGATATGTTTCCCCAAAGGTTCCAACCGCTGAATGATATAATCTTCTTGAAAAGAGGCTTGTTCCAGATGTTAATGTAGTGTGTTTCAGGGAATTTCCTGAAGCAATAGATGATGGAAATAGCTCGCATTATCATGCTTACTATAAGACTGAGGATGGCGTAAAGCATCATGCGGTCCACGTCACCCAATAGCAAGAGATAGACAATGCCCAGTTTCATGAATGCCTCAAGAATGGAAAGATATGCGAAAGCCGACATCTTCTCATGGGCTATGATGACGGTGCTGAACGGCACTGTCATGACCATCAGCATCGAAGATATTATGGAACATTGATACACCCACATGGCAGCAGTCATTCTTCCTTCGGGAATGGTAAGCTTTGTGAGTACGAACCAGAGTCCTATACTCTCTGCAAGGATGAGGATGAGCGCGGCTATCGAGGCATGAGTCAGGAAGCAAGTGGAGAAAGTCTTGTTGAGCTCGTCCTCGTCACCTTTTCCTAATGAGAAGGTAAGGAAGCGAAGTGTTCCTCCACTCATTGCGCCGTTCAGGAAACTGAAGATGGTAACGAAACCTCCAACGACGTTGTATGTGCCATAATCCTCTACTCCCAAAGTGCTTAAGACCACGCGGCTTGTGTATAGAGCCACGACCATCATAAGCATCATGCGGAAGTACAGCATGATGGTGTTCTTTGCTATTCGTTTATTGTTCTCTGAAGTGTCTGCCATCTTTTGATATTTTAGTCTTTAGGAATGGCAAAATTACAAATAAATTACGAAATACTTGCATTTATGCAAAGTATTTTTTCTTAGTAAGGATAAATCTGTTATTGTGGCTACTTACGATTTGTTGCTATTTTTTGAATATTTGCTTACAATCCGTAAAATGATATCCCCTCTAGAAGGGCTTCTTTCTGAAAGAATGAACAAGTGGGTGGAAAATCGTAAGAAATTCCGGCTTTTGCAATTGTCTGATACATAGATGCTTATGAAAATAGCTGCTGTTTTTGATGTGAAAAAGCCTTGATTTTTCCTCAAAAATGATGGTTTTTTGCCTTATTTTCCTTAGGTTTTTGGACAAAAACTCACGGAGATAATTATTTTTTCCTTAGGGAAATGTGTCGAGTTGCCGTGACTTTTGCATGAAATCCTCCAAAACGAGGTTCAGAAAGACTTTTCTGAGTGAAAAAGTTGCAGGATTATCAACTTACGATTTGTAACCAAAAGTGCCCATTTTGCTTACAATCGGTATTTTGGAATCCTTCGGACAGCAATCTACTTCCGCACCTGTTGTCTGTGCCATATTGTTCATGTTGTCTAGTCGGGCAAGTGGAAAATTGTGAAATTCTAATTACAAAATATATGACTCGAAAATTTTTTTTTGCGTGTGCGCCTATTAAAAATGTGCTGTTTTCTTCGTTTTATTGTACTATTTTCTTTAACTTTGCAGCGATTGTGATAAAGTTTTACAACGCAACCTTTTCGAATCTATCCCGTAACTCGTTGGCTTACATGCGTTTATGTGCGCCCGCGAGGAAATAAAGGTGTGTTTATGTGTACAATTTAACAATGAGAAGGATTTTATCTAATGCAACTTCTTGGTACTTTTCCAAGAAGGCTCTGCCTTACTGGGGCGTTCTTTTGGTCGATGTAGCCATAGTCTTTTTCGCAGCACTTTTTGCTCACTCGTTGAAGTATGGCGCTCAGTTTGTGATTGATCATTTTGCAGTAACCGTGCTAACATGGTGCTTCTACATGATCTTCTTCCTGATAGGCTTCCGAACACAGCGTACTTATTCTGGTGTTGTGAGATACTCTTCGTTTGTCGATTTGATGCGAGTGGGTATAGCTGCTGGTATTGGAGCACTGTCTTCGTATTTTGTCAGCAATTTTACTCCGATGGGGCATATCCTGCATCACCTTTCTGGTTTGGAACTTATCGTGGTGTATGTGCTGTCTGTTGTACTGATGTGTGGAGTAAGAGTCATCGTGAAATATCTGCACGACATCTACTATGTCAGCTCTACTGCGCAGAAAGTCTTCATCTATGGTGTGAAGGAAGGTGGTATTGCCTTGGCAAAGAATGTCCACTCTCAGGAGTCGAAGTTCGTCATAGGCGGCTTTATCTCTGATGATCCTGCTGATTACCACCACATGCTCATGGGCGTTAAGATTTATCCGAACGATGCGGAACTCGTTCCCTTCATGAAGAGCAAGGGCGTTAAGGCATTGATGGTTAGCCCATTGAAGAGCGATGATTTGCGTAATAACCAGGAGTTTATCGATGCAATAACGGATGCCGGCATCAAGATTATGATGTACACTCGACAGGAATGGGACGGAAAGTCTGACATTCGCCAGTCGATGATCAAGGATGTTGATGTGGAAGACCTCTTGCCACGCAACCAGATCGATGTTGACCTTGAGGCAATTGCCAATGTGCTCTCAGGCAAATCAGTACTCATTACAGGTGCTGCCGGATCTATCGGTTCTGAGATTGTTCGACAGGTTGCTTCGTTCAAGCCATCGCAGCTTGTGCTTGTTGACCAAGCAGAAACGCCACTTCATGATATCCGTCTTATGATGGCTCGTCAGTTTGGCGACATCCCTTGTGAGACGGTTACTGCAAGTATCACGCATCCTATCCACATGGAGACTCTCTTCAAGCAGTACAAGCCTGAATATGTGTTCCACGCAGCCGCTTACAAGCATGTGCCAATGATGGAAGATAACCCAGGCGAGGCTGTGGCAAACAATATCGATGGTACTCGAATCATTGCAGACCTTGCTGTGAAATACGGCACAAAGAAGTTTGTGATGGTCAGCACCGACAAGGCTGTCAACCCAACAAATGTTATGGGCTGCTCAAAGAGAATCTGCGAAATGTACTGCCAGTCGCTCGACAAGAAACTGAAGGAAAGTGGCTCGAAAGACGGTGTAACACAGTTCGTTACGACTCGTTTTGGCAATGTCCTTGGTTCCAACGGCTCGGTTATTCCAATCTTCCGTGAACAGTTGAAGAACGGCGGTCCTCTTACGGTAACGCATCCAGACATCATCCGCTACTTCATGCTCATTCCGGAAGCCTGCAAACTTGTGCTTCAGGCAGGAACAATGGGTAACGGTGGCGAGATCTACGTGTTCGATATGGGCAAGCCGGTGAAGATTGCTGACCTTGCAAAGCGTATGATAAAGCTCTCGGGCGCTACCGATGTTGAGATAAAATATACAGGTCTCCGCGATGGCGAGAAACTTTATGAGGAACTTCTCAACAAGGAAGAGAATACAAAGCCTTCTTCACATCCAAAGATCAAGCTTGCTGAAGTGCGCGAACTTGACTACACTGAGGTTTGCACCGAGATCAATAAGCTCATGGAAATCACCAAGGCAGGCTTTGTTGACATGGACATCGTTCGCCAAATGAAGGTGCTTGTTCCTGAGTTCAAGAGCAAGAACAGCAAATACGAAGCGTTGGATTAAGAACGACCCCCTAGCCCCCCAGGGGGGGGGACTTTTAATAGTATTATTCGCTAAGATAGACATACTCTCTTTAGGATTCCATCCAAACCCATAGAATATAAAACAATATTATAAAACTTCCGCCCCCAAGACAATTAAAAACTCCCCCTTCGGGGGATGGGGGGTCTCATTTTTATGAACATTTTACTTACAGGCGGTGCTGGTTACATCGGTAGCCACACCATAATTGAACTTGACAAGGCAGGCCACAGTGTGGTAGTAGTTGATAATTTCTATAACTCTCAGCCGGAAGCAATCCGCCGTGTAGAGAAAATCATCGGTCATCCTGTTACCCTCGTAGAAGGCGACGTGCGCGACCGTGATTGTCTCGAAAAGCTTTTCACTGAACATAAGATTGATGCTGTCATCAACTTTGCTGGTCTCAAGGCTGTTGGAGAGTCTGTTGCAAAGCCTCTCGAATATTACGAAAACAACATGAACGGTGTTTTCGTGCTCGTTGACGTAATGCGCAAGCATGGTTGCAAGAACATAATCTTCTCTTCTTCGGCAACTGTTTATGGCGATCCAGCTATCATTCCTATCACGGAAGAGTGTCCAAAGGGTACTTGTACAAACCCTTACGGCTGGACAAAGTCCATGCTTGAGCAGGTGTTGATGGACGTACAGAAGGCAGATCCAGAATGGAATGTTGTTCTCCTCCGCTACTTCAACCCTATCGGTGCTCATGAGTCAGGACTTATTGGCGAGAATCCAAATGGTATTCCAAACAATCTTATGCCTTACATCACACAGACAGCTATCGGTATCCGTAAGGAACTTGGCGTTTTCGGCGACGATTACGATACTCCTGACGGCACAGGTGTTCGCGACTACATTCATGTAGTTGACCTTGCCTGCGGACATGTCTGCGCTCTCAAGGCTATTCAGGAGAACAAGGGACTTGCCATCTACAATCTCGGCACAGGCCACGGCTACTCAGTTCTTGATGTTGTCAAGGCATTCGAGAAGGCAAACGGCTTGAAGGTTCCTTACGCTATCAAGCCTCGTCGCCCAGGAGACATTGCCACTTGCTATTGCAACCCTGCAAAGGCAAAGGCAGAACTCGGTTGGGAAGCACAGTTCGGCATTGAGGAAATGTGCCGCGACTCATGGAATTTCCAGAAGAACAATCCAAAGGGCTACGAAGTTTAAGCTTCTATCGTCCTAGATAAAAACAATATGCACGCAACAACAAACCTAGTATCAATCATTATTCCGATATTCAATGTCGAAGAATTTCTAGTCTCTTGCATAGAATCCGCTATCGGACAAACTTATTCCAACTTGGAAATACTGCTTGTTGATGATGGCTCTACGGACAACTCTGGGAAAATATGCGATGAATATGCGGCAAAGTATGTTAGGATAAAGGTCATTCATAAGCAGAATGGAGGACTGAGTGATGCCCGCAACGTAGGCATTAAAGCCGCAACAGGAGAGTTTATCCTTCATTTGGACGGTGACGATTCCTTGCCTTTGGATGCTATTGAGACCCTTATGGCAAAGCAGAAGGACAGCGATTATGACCTGGTTTTCGGCAACTTTACAAGGATTGGAGAAGATGGCAGTCTGCTTATAAGCAAGGATTACGATTGTGAAAAGTACACATTATTAAATAAAATCACAGGAGACCTTGCATTTCCGCACTTCATAACAGGTAGCCTTATCCGCCGAGACCTCTATATCGAGCACAACATAAAGACAAAGAAAGGCGTTGATGTTGGTGAAGACCTACAGATTCTCCCCCAACTTATATATCTTGCCAAGAGCTACACAAAGGTTGATAAGTCGGTTTACAACTACACATTCTCTCGCCAGAACTCCTTGACAAGAGAGATTACACTGAGTAGAATAAAACAAGACATTGCGTCGATAAGGATTGTTGCAGATTTCTTCAAGCAAAAAGGAGAGGTAGGGCTGCATGATAACATGCTGGCTACCTTGCTGAAGAAGATGCCGGAATGGCTATGTTATCTTAGCAAGAACAAGAAAAATGCTGAATATCGCGAACTTGTATCAATTGCAAACAAGCCTGAGTTGAAACCTTTCAAGAAATTTCTGTCTACGCCATACAAGATACTTCTTTGGATTCCTTCTGCACAAATAGCCAGCTGCTACTTCAAGACATTAAAGGCATTGGCATGAGTCTGACAAGTGGTAGCATACGTAATACTTGAAATCGTTGTGTAGCAAATGGCGCATTACAATTATCTCATTGTTGGCTCCGGGCTTTTCGGCTCCGTTTTTGCATATCGCGCAAGGCAAGCTGGCAAGAAGTGTCTGGTCATCGACAGGCGTTCGCATGCAGGAGGTAATGTATATTGCGAGAATATTGAAGGCATAAACGTGCATAAATATGGTGCGCACATCTTCCACACCTCCAATAAAGAGGTCTGGGATTTCGTGAACTCCATCGTAGAATTCAACCGCTACACAAACTCTCCCGTAGCAAACTATAAAGGAAAACTCTACAATCTGCCGTTCAACATGAACACCTTCCACCAGATGTGGGGCGTGAGGACTCCTGAAGAGGCTGGGCGGAAACTGGAAAGCCAAAGGGCGGAAGTTAAGAAAAGACTTGCCGGCAGAGAACCACAGAATCTTGAAGAACAGGCGCAACTGCTTATAGGAAAAGACATCTACGAGGCTCTTATCAAGGGCTATACGGAGAAACAATGGGGACGTTCCTGTACAGAACTGCTACCTTTCATTATAAGTCGCCTGCCTGTGCGCATGGTTTTCGACAACAATTACTTCAACGACAAATACCAAGGCATACCTGTAGGTGGCTACAACAAACTCATTGACGGACTTCTTGACGGAGTGGAAGTGCGACTGAACTGCGACTTCTTCAAGCAAAGGGAAGAACTTTGCTCCATTGCGGACAAGATTGTCTATACTGGTCCGCTCGATGAATACTTCAATTACCAATACGGAAAACTGCAATATCGCACAGTATCCTTTGAAACAACGGTAGAAGACACTTCTAACTATCAAGGCAATGCCGTCGTAAACTACACGGAACGTGAGGTGCCTTTCACTCGTATCATAGAGCATAAGCACTTCGAAATGTTCGGACAAGAGGTTTATGATTGCCCAAAAACGGTTATCAGCAAAGAATATAGCACAGAATGGATGCAAGGAATGGAACCTTATTATCCTGTGAATGACGACCGAAACAATGTTCTTGCAGATAAATACCGCCATCTTGCCTCACAAGAAAAGAATGTAATCTTCGGTGGCAGGCTTGCAGACTACCGATATTACGACATGGCTCCTACGGTGGAAGCTGCTTTGAATGTGGATATTTAAGGGCATCGCCCATTATCGCTTTCCTTATTATATATAATGTATAAGACGCTTTCGATAATCATTCCTACCTACAACATGGAGACTTTGCTCCCACGCTGTTTGGATTCTTTGCTCATCAAGGAGAATCTTGACAAACTTGAAGTGTGGGTGGTGAATGACGGAAGCAAAGACAGATCTTCGGAGATAGCCCATCAGTATGAGGCGAAATATCCTGGCATCTTCAATGTCATAGACAAACCGAATGGCAACTACGGCTCTTGTATCAACGCCGCCCTTCCCAAGTGCACAGGCAAATACGTAAAGATTCTCGACTCTGACGACTATTTCCTCACCGACAATTTTGCAGGAATGGTCTGCAAGATGCAGGAAGTGGATGTGGATTTGTTCCTCTCAAACGTGAAATCGTTTGGCACAATAGAAAGAACAGACAATGTTCCAAGAACCGCTTCCGGAGAAGTTCTTCCCATTACCGGGTTCAAGGCAAAGTACCTAGCGATGCACCAGATTGCCTATCGCACGGAACTGCTTAAGAACATAGGCTATAAGCAGACTGAAGGAATATCATATACCGACACAGAATGGGACTATTTCCCAATGTTCCATGTACAGAACTTCTACTACATGAACGAGGTCGTCTATATGTATTTCAATGGAAGAGCAGGGCAAACAATGGCCCCAGATGTCATAGCACGCAACACAAGTCAGTTTGAGACGATAATGAGACGGATGCTCAACCACTATGACAGCTTCGACAAATCCAGTCTCAAACCAGAAATGCTTACCTACTTGGACTTTAGGAACTGGGCAATCTGCAGTCATCTCTATAGAGGCTATGTCATGCTTAATCCTTCAAAGGCGAATTTCAGGAAGGTGAAAGCCATTGACGATGATATTAGAACGTCAAACCACACATTATATAATAGTATAGGAGAGTTGTCAACAACCTTCCTTGGTATCAAATATAAGCATATTAACCTTATCAGGAAGGAAAGCTACACCGTTCTGCTTGCCCTTGTAAAGATAAACAATAGCGTAAAAAATTTCATAAGACATTTCTGCAGCAGATAACAAGTGCCAGCCAGAACACCTTTTATAGACACCCCAATAATGCTAATGAGTGATCAAGAAATATTCTGCCATCTTGTCCAGATAGCTATCGGAACTCGTGATATTTCCGAGTTCAAGGCTGTCAATCCAGAACAATGGATGGCTGTCTTCCGCATGGCAAAGAAGCAAGGACTCCTTGCCGTGACCTACGGAACGATAGAAAAACTCCCTTCTGCACTTCAGCCGCCATTGCAAGTGAAGTTCAGTTGGATTCGTTGCATGGAACTGATCGTTAAGCAGAATGAGAAGATTTCTGCATTATGCCGTGAGGTTGACGCTATTCTTCCGAAGGTAGGTGTTCGTACTTGTGTGCTTAAAGGCCAGGGCATGGCAACCTATTACCCTGTACCACAGTACCGTAATAGCGGTGACATCGACCTTTGGGTGAGACTTGAGGATGCTACAGACGACCTTGATGCTGATGTCAAGAAGATTGTTGAAAAGGCAAAGAACCTCAACAGAGGTGAGATTGAAGACCTCTCGTACCATCATGTAGAATGGAAAGTTGACGGCGTTGAGGTGGAACTCCATTATCGTCCTGGCAGATATTTTAGCAAGAAAACCGATAATAAGTACCAGAAATGGGCGGCAAAGGAGTTTGAAAACAGAAAACTTTCTGATGCCGGTTTCCATATTCCTTCTGCCAAGTTCTGTCTTGTCCAGCTTATTGAGCACATGATGCGCCACATTGTCTATGCTGAAGGTTTGGGCATGCGACAGATGTGCGACTATGCCGTTCTTCTTTTAAATACCACAAAACAGGAGCGTGACGAGGCGTTGGAGGTGATTCTCAAGCTTGGCATGAAGAACCTTACGCAGGGAGTGATGTGGGTAATGAAAACAGCCTTCGCCATTCCTGACGACCAGCTTCTCATAAATCCTGTCCAGAAATATGGTGACATCCTGCTGGACTTGGTTTGGACGGGCGGCAATCTTGGAATGAATGCCGATAAAACGGGCAACGAGAGAGCTGAATTCAAGGCACTTTCCGTATTTGGAAAACTGAAAGCCCTCTTCGCAGTCAGAAAGGAGAAGTACATGCTTGCTCCAAGTGAGACAAGGGCACAATTCGTCGATCTTCTGAAGGTTATATTCAATAATAGAAGAAATAAAGACAAAAACTGATTCCTTACGATAACAACGACAATTACAATTTAACAACATGCACGAGGCAACATTCTCCATAATTGTACCTATATATAACGCTGAGAAATGGTTGCAAGATGCCGTTGACAGCGTCACTTCGCAAAGCGTATCCGATTGGGAACTGCTGCTTGTTGATGATGGAAGCACTGACAACAGCAAGGATATTGTGGCAAGTCTTGTAGCAAGCGACTCCAGGATAAAGGCTATCTTTAATGAAAACCATGGCGTTTCTGCTGCAAGAAACCAAGGCTTGCAAGAGGCAAAAGGTAAATACATTGTTTTCCTTGATGCCGATGATATGCTTGCAGAAAATGCCTTGAGCATATATTCGGACATCATTGCCAAGCATCCTGAAACGGAAGTCATCAAAACAAGTCATTATGTGAAGAATCATGACAACCTGTTTGAGACTCGTTTCGCAAAGGAAAGAATAGGCTGCGAGGATAAGATGCTTGACGGAGCACTGTTTCTTGAGAAGGTTGCGTGGTATCATTGTGTAATCTATGCCTATTGCTACAAGGCATCATTGTTGAGAGACAACAAGTTACAATTCCTGGAAGAAGTAAGTTATCTTGAGGACGGAGCTTTCATTGTCACAGTATTGCGCAATGCTAAACACTGCTACTATTCTCCAGAATGTACATACATCTATAGATATCAAGAATCGTTGGCATCACTATCCAACAGCGTAAATACCACGAAAGCTAAAGGTGTCTTTAAGGCTCTTGCTTCGTTCAAGAAAGATTTGGCGGCTTCCGACTCTGCAAACTTCAAGCAGTATGTAAACAAGATGTTGTCGATGCACGGCTATTATCTCGTGCGTATGATAATGCTGATTCCACGCTCAGAGCGCAAAGAACAGTTTAGGCAGATGCGCGACATCGTAGGAGACCTGCCTTTGGACAAAGGCGTGAATAACAAGATTACTCTCTTCATCTACAATAATCTAACCTCATTACTCTCGATAGTATAGGTTTCGTTTTATGAAAGTCTCAATAATAATCCCTACATATAATGTGGAAAACTACATTGAGGATTGTTTGCGTAGCGTTATGTCGCAGACTTTCACCGACTATGAATGCATAGTGGTAGATGATTTCTGTAAGGACAATAGTATAAAAGTTGCGGAAAAGGTCATTGCAGACTATCATGGTGAGGCTATATTCAAGATTATTCGTCACGAAAGTAACAGAGGAGCCTCAGCGGCCCGCAATACCGGCATAAAGGCTGCAAAAGGAGATTACATCTACTTCCTGGATTCCGATGACAAGATAACACCAGAAACTTTGGCGCATTTTGTGCGAATAGCAGAGAAATATCCTTCTGTAAACGTAATACAAGGTAATCTTTCTGTACAGAATAACGCACCATTCGGGCAGTTTCCTCCTGGCAAATATCCTGAGTATTCTGATGATGTCAGATGGATTCGAGGTATGATGCATCGCTATGGCATTCCTATCTGTGTTACCAATAGACTTATTCGCAAAGATTGGGTGATAGCACACGACATGTTCTTCCCGGAAGGCATAATTCGTGAAGATGTACAATGGTACATAAAGATGATGGGGGAGATTGATTCTATAGCTTTTGTTGATGACAAAGATTATTGGTACAGGACAGAGAATCTGAGCTCCGTTATGCATGGAAAAGATAAGGCGAAAGAATTCTTGTCATGTTTGGAGATCATAAAGAACCTCTCGGCTCAGAAACTAAACAATGCCCAACTTCGATTCTTGTCTGAGTTTACTTTATTTGAAGTGCACGGAATACTCCTTAACAAATGCAAGGATAAGCAAAGAATCATTACTGAACTGAAGAAAACAACAGAGATAGTAAAGAGGAACAGCCAACAGAACAAGGATGGTAAGAAATTGCTTCTTAGAACATTGCAGTTGCTAAACCTTCCTTTCCCTGTACTTCATAATCGGTATTTTACCAAAGCATTCCTTGAAATCACAAAGGTGCTTTATCCTATATAATAAAGGAAATATAGGATATCCATCCTGAAAAGACGATGAACAGTTCTGTTTCCGTTCTCATACCCGCCTATAATGTGGAAGCTTTTCTTTCGCAATGCCTGGAAAGTGTTGTCAATCAGACATACCGAAATGTTCAGGTTGTTGTGGTTGACGATGGTTCTACGGATGGCACTTGGGCGATAGCGCAGCAATTTGCAGACTGCTATTCTTTTGTTGAGGCTTATCATCAAGAGAATACTGGTATCACCCTTGTTCGTAAGGCGCTGTTGTCGCATGCGAAAGGAGACTATATCATATTCGTAGATGGTGATGACTGGATAGAGGCGGACATGGTGGAGCGAATGCTTTCTACCGTAGAAAGAACAGGCTCGGATGTCGTGGTGTGTGGAAACATACAAGAGTTGCCAGGCGAAACAAAGAACAGACCGTTTGTTGCAAAAGCGCTTTCAATAGAGGGAAGCGAGAATGTCGTAGGATGTCTCTTGCGTCACAAGGATATCAACGGATCGCTTTGCAACAAGTTGGTAAAGCGAAAGTTCTACGAAAACATCACGTTCTATAAGGATATATGGTACGGAGAAGACTGCATCATCACATGGCAAGTGCTGAACAATGGTGTGGAGAGACTTCATATCATGCCTGATTGTCTGTATCATTATAGAATGAATCTGGACAGCATAACGCATCTTTCGTTCAACTATAAGAAGATGAATGGTCATCAGGTGTGGAGCATTATATGTCAGGAAACGAAGAAGAAATGGCCCAATTTGTATCATATTGCAATGGGAACATTTGTTCAGCAAGACATAATGTTACTCTATTTTGCTGCTCAATCAAACTACAAATCAGACAAACAGCTGAACGAAATAAAGAAGAATGTCAGAGAGAATATGCATTATATGAAGGATGCAGGCATAAGTAACCCTAGAAGATTGCTGCTTGGTTATTCACTAAGTTGTGCCTATCCAATTGCTTCATATTTGGTAAGAGCATTTTTATAGAAGACATTTTAGGTATGAGAATAGTATTTGTGAACCTCCATGCCAACGAGATGCTTGTAAAGAATCTGTCAAAGATCATGTTCAAGCAGTCTGTGGCAATAAAGCATGCTTATTTCCTGAGATGGTTATTGGAAAATCCTGAGGTGGAAGTATGCTCATACATTACCCCAAACGGCTTCAGTATGGGTAGAAGCTTCGGTAAGATAGGAAAATTCCTCAACATTTTCCGTTTCCTTGAGCATAGCTATATCATGAAGAAGAATGGCATTGACGGAAAGAAAGTCACTGTCATAAAGTCTCTTGATGGCATAAAGGAGGATGATATTGTCATAATGCATCGTCTTGGATTCAAGATTCCGGAAGGGACAAAAGTTCCAGGATTCAAGGCATTCAGCATGATTCACTTTGGCCAAGGAGAGGCTTACATGTCTCGCTTGATGCAAAGTCTGAACGTGGACGTAATCTTCAATGAGAGCAATTTGGCGAAATATTCTGAAATGTTCCAGAAGTTCTACACCTGGTACAAGAAGGAAATGATTGTGCATCCTTTCGTGTTCCAGGAGCGCTTTAAGCCGATAAAGCCGTTTGCTGAGCGAGAAAACAAGGTATTTACAACAGGTACTGTTACATACAAGGAAAACGTAGATTTCCTGAGTGTGTATGGAGATTCATGTGTACAGCCTATCAGAAAGATGATGAAAGTGCATGGTCCCGAGTACCCGGAACTTATCTATAGCACTTGTTCCGATTATGCGGAAGATGCAAAGATACAGAAATTGCCTGCCAATACGAATATATTCCGCAGAATGTGGTATTCGTTCTACTATAAGACGCATGCGTCACAGCAGAAGAAATACTATTCGTTCGATATGGTTGAGATGTTCAACAAGTATAAGATGTGTCTTGTAGGCGAAGAGATTCTTGGCGTTCCTGGCATCGGAGCCATTGAAGGAATGGCTTGTGGCTGTGCAATGCTTGGATTAAATACAGGCATGTACGAGGAATATGGATTGAAAGAAGGCGTTCATTACATAGGTCACAACGGAACACTTGAGGACATTCTTGAGAAGATCCGCTATTGGCAAAAGCCTGAAAACCAGCAGAAACTGGAAGAAATCGCTAAGACTGGCTGCGAATATGTTCGTGCGAACTTCAACGGTCCTGCGGCTGCAAAGAAACTCTTGGACGGTATTTTGAAGCTTCGCGCCGAGAAAAGATAATTATGAAGACAAGGACAATCTATTTTGATGTTTTGCGCATCATTGCCATTCTGCTGGTCATCGCATGCCATGCTCCAATGGTGTCGCCGGCATTGGCAGGTGCGTCGATATTCCCTGCCATAAACAAATTCCTCTGTTGCACAGGCGTTCCGTTGTTTTTCATGATTAGCGGTGCCTTGCTTCTTGATAAGGAAATTAAAGTCTCAGCCTTCGACTACTTGAAGAAGCGTATAGGAAAAGTCTTGTTTCCGACCCTGTTTTTTACCTTATTGGTAATTTTCATTAAGAGTAGTTTCGTCCTTGACGAATACGGGAACGAGAATATGCTGAGGTTTATACTGTCCATTCCGTTCTCTACAAGGGTTGCTGTCTTGTGGTTCATGTATGTACTCATCGGCTTGTATCTACTTATTCCCATACTTTCGCCATGGCTGAGTAAGGTAGGCAAAAAAGAACTCCACCTATATCTCGGACTATGGATGGTATCATTACTGTACCCTTGGCTGACGTTAGTTCTTAGCACAGAGACATCGGTAAATGGAATACTATACTATTTCTCAGGCTATGTGGGTTACTTCATCCTTGGTTTGTATCTCAAGAGATATGACATCTCCTTGAAACTGCTATTGCCTGCAAGTTTAATAGCCATATCATTACCGTTCGTAGTAAAGGTGGTTCTTCACTCAAATGTAAGTATAGGAATATTTGCAGGGTATTTGACATTGCCTGCGATGGTCTTGGCAGCAACCTTCTTCATGATAGCAAAGAAGTATGCCCATAAGATTCCAAGCATGTTCCACAAAGGCATAAGCCTTGTCAGCGACCTTTGTTTCGGCATCTATTTGTGGCACATTGTCGTACGCTTCTATGTGCTTGGTAGGATGGATTACTTTATAGGAATAGACAATTTCTATGTCCAGTATATCGTTGTACTGGTTTTGACATTCATATTATCTTTATTGATAAGTTATTTGGTTTCATGGATTCCTGGAGCTCAGTACATAATAGGGTATAGCAGCCGACAGAAGAAATAACCATTATATCAGAAGAATTCTTTTCTTTTCTTGAACGAATCAAAACGAAATGAGAAAATTACATATAGTAATGCCAATGGCTGGTGAAGGTTCCCGCTTCTTGAAAGAAGGCTGGACAACACCAAAACCTTTGATACAACTCCATGGCAAGGAGCTCTTTCTTCGTGCCATCGGTAGCGTCAAAGGCGATGGAATTCAGATGAAATACAGCTTCATCGTTCGCCAGGAGCATATTGATAAATACAATATTGACAAGGGTATTAAGGCGATCTTGCCTGATGCCAACATCTTTTCGGTACTCAAGACTACTCGAGGAGCGGTGGAAACATGCCTGATGGCAGAGTCGGCAATAGCTGATGATGATGCTGTAATCGTCATGGACTGTGACCTTGAGTTCCGTAGCAAGAAGTTTATTGAAATCATCAAGGGTATTCTCTCGCAGACAGTTGAAGAGGCTAATGGCGGTGCGCTTGTGTCGTTTGAAAGCAATGAACCTCGTTATTCATACGCTGCGCTTGATGAAGATGGTTTAGTAACTCGTACTGCAGAGAAGGAGGTTATCAGCAATCATGCGCTCTGCGGTGCATATTTCTTCAGCACGGGTAAGCGTTTTAAGCAGATTGCACATCAGTTGATGGATGAACCAGACTTCAAGAAGCCTGAATACTATGTCAGCTTGCTCTATAATTATCTTCTTGCGGAAGGCGAGAAAGTGCAGCTAGCTCCGATGGAAGAATACTATAGTTATGGTACTCCAGAAGAGTTGAAACGATACATGTAAAAGGTTATTAGGTTGTAAGATAATAGGTTGTGAGATTATGATGTTGAATGGTGAAACTTTGAAAACGGAAAGTAGTAGAATGCATTGGATAGACGCCATGCGTGGCTTCACAATGTTTCTGGTAGTGTTCTATCATTTTCAACAGTTTGGGTTGGGAATGTTGAATCCGTTGGAAACTGTTCTGGGCAATGTGTTTGTAAGTTTTCGAATGCCAGCGTTCTTCTTCATCAGTGGTTTCGTGGCTTACAAGAGCATTGATTTCTGGACAGGCGGAAACTGGTTCAAGAGGCTGAGAACAAAAGCTCGCGTGGAGTTGACTCCTACGGTGGTGTTCTTCCTACTCCTTACTTTATGCCAAGGCAAATCTCTCTCCTTGTTCTTTGCGAAAGGCTTCAATCTATACTGGTTCACATTCGTCCTCTTTGAAATTTTCTGTGTTTATTTTACGGCATCTTTGCTGTATAATAAACTGAAACTCAGACATTTTACGGCAGGAATGCTGATGCTGGCAGTAGTGAGTCTGGCAATAAACTTGCTTCTTAAAGGTTCAAGCCAAAACATCGTGGAGATTTTGGCACTGAGAAAAATGACAGGGTTCCTTCCCTTCTTCCTTTTAGGTGTTGTTTGTAAACGCCATAGCGACAAGTTTTTCAAGTGTTTGAACAACGATTGGCTCATAACAATAGCTACGGTGGTATTCATTGCTTCGCTCTTTATTGTTTATTATGCTTATTTTGGAGTGTACCAGATGCACCCTGTTGTTCAGGTTCTGAGAAACTATGTGGTAAAATTCAGCGGATTATTCACTGTTGTTGCCCTGTTCTACAATAAAAGACATTTCTTCGAAGGCGACAGCAAACTGAAGAAGATAATGTGTTTTGTGGGCAAGAGGACGTTGGATATCTATATGCTCCATTTCTTCCTTATTTCCGACATGAACTGTATTTATCCGGGAGCATTGAGAGGCAACATTGTCTATGAGTTGGTAATATGCACTGCATTCTCTATAGTTATTGTAGCAGTGTCTCTCGGAATAAGTGGATTTATTAGAAACAGCAAGATGCTGACCTACCTGCTTTTTGGAGGAAAGAAATAGCTACATCCGCATAAGATCATGTTAAAAGCAGACCTCAAAGGCCATTCTGGCTGCAAAATACAACTCCATCAGCGTGAGGACGGTATGCTCTTCGTGCGCAAAACTTCTAGTGACATTGCATATAACAAGCGTCTGGAAGTTCAGTGCAAGAAGCAGGCACGCTATCGTCATCCACGAATAAAGACTCCAAAGGTATATGGCTTAGGCTATGATGATCAAGGCTTGTTCTATTTTGATATGGAGTATGTAAAGGGAGTTGCACTAAGCCAGTATATAAAGACGATAGAGGCCTATAGGATGAAAGACTTCATCTCCGGACTTGTAACTGACTTGTTGAGCAGTGATTCTGTAGCGAACAACTATGCAAACAGCATTTTCCAAGATAAAATATCAGACCTAAGCAAGAGAACATCTACGCTCGGCATAGAAACCATTGACGAAGCTGTTCGTATGTTGGCTGCTTACGACTGGAGTGCGTTTGATATGGCTAATTGTCATGGTGACCTAACGCTTGAGAATATCATAGTGAAAGGCGATCAGATTTACCTTATCGACTTCCTTGATTCCTTCTACGACAGCATATATATAGATTTAGGAAAACTGCTTCAGGATGTCGTTGCGCTATGGTCGTTCCGACATGACAAAGTGACATCGCCAAATACACTCATCCGACTTAAGATATTCAAAGACCTCCTTATTGATAAGATTTCAAATGACAAGGAGATCTTGCTAAGAGTCTATCATGCTTTATTGCTGCATCTTGTGCGTATTATTCCGTATGCAAAAGAGGAATTCACTCGCAATTATGTGGTAGAGAAGATGGCATTAACAATAAACCTTATCAACAACGCCAGATGAAGACATTGATTGTACCTTGCTGTGGCAACCTTACATACGATGGGAAACCGGCATATCTTCAGAATAGTCCTTCGGGCGAGATGTTGCTTTCTTCTGCATTGAACGGAATGAATCTGGCAACATTTGGTAATGTTGTGGTGGTTATCCCTGAATGCCATGAGGAAAAATGGCAGGCATCATCAAAGATCCTTTCTGCAATAAAGCACGAGAATGTGCAGATAGTGACACTTGATCATGTCACTGCAGGTCCTGCAAACACCGTGTTGGAAGCCATCGAACGACTGAATATCACTGGTGGTATCGTCATTAAGGATGCGGACAATAGCATTGAATATACTGATTGCGGAGAAGGCAACTTCGTGGTTGGTATAGATGTTTACGATTATGATGGTGAGATCCGCAATCTAAAAAACAAGAGTTTTATCGTATGCAACGAGCAAAACCAGTTGCTGGATGTAGTGGAGAAAAGAATCTGCTCATCGCAAGTGTGTCTCGGTGCTTATGGTTTTGCTGATGCAAAAGACTTTGTTGAAGCGATTCATGCCCTTCATGACTCGGTGTATGACTTGAAATCTCTCTATGTGTCGGAAGCAATAACATATCTGATGGGATATAAGGGTATGAACTTCCAGTATATCGTTGCACAAGATTATAAGAATTGGGGCAACGAATACGATTTGAGAGATCTCATGACCAAATAGTATTATGGCGGAAACGAAATTGATTATGGTTGACCTTGACGGCACTCTTGTCGATACAAAGGATATCAACTATCACGCATACAAGGATGCCCTCGCAAAGCACGGATATGAAATGGATTATGACTATTTCTGCGCTTATTGCAATGGACGTCACTATTTGGATTTCATTCCGCAGATTGTTGAAGACGAGTCGCTCTATACGGATATTCACGACACAAAGAAGGCGCGTTATAGCGAGTATTTGGAATTTGCAAGAGTGAATACCGGACTTGTGGATATGCTTCGAGCCATGAAGCCTGCATGCAAAACGGCTGTCGTAACTACAGCTTCTCGTCAGAACTGCATGGAACTTCTTGATGCAACAGGGCTGACATTGATCTTTGATCTTATCCTTACTCGTGAGGATGTAAATAAAAGTAAACCTAATCCAGAAGGTTTCCTTAAGGCAATGAGTCATTTTAATGCAACTTCAGAGGAAACAATAATCTTCGAGGATTCGTCTGTAGGTATGGAAGCAGCACTTGCTGCAACCAAGAATGTATTTAGAACTTACGGATACAATTAAGTTCTAATAGAAGAATTGTGGCGATGATTTAGGCAAGCCACTACCTGATTATACAATGTTATACTACATACCGGCCACTCTATTCCAGCCAATATATCTGATTGTCATTTTGATATTGACGACATTGGCTATCAGAGACGTGAAGCGCCCTCCAAATGTTAAGGAGAAGTCGGGAATGTCCTTACTTGTGTGCCTTTTATTCATTTGGTTTATAGGTAATCGTCCTGTTCACATTGTATTTTGTGACATGATGGTTTATGCCATTGATTATGTTTTCGTACATAAAACCTGGGAGGGTTTTAACTTCGGACTTCAGAATATAATATACGATAACCTTATTAGATACATGGCAGCAGGCATACATGCGCATTATACCACATTCTTTGAGTTGATGTCTGTATTGTTCTATCTGCCGATGTATTATGCCTGTAAGAAATTCATTCCCAACCATACCCTATTATCTTTTTTGGCATTCTCGGGCGCTTTCGTGACATTTAGCATGGCTACGAATGGTTTCAAAGGCGGTGCTGCAACATCCATGTTTGCTTTGGCGTTGGCTTATCGATACAGCAAGCCTGCATTAATGGTGTTTTGGGTTGCAATGTCTTTTGGATTCCATCACTCCATGCAGTTGATGATAGCCTCGTTAATACTAACATTTATTATCAAGAACCCTAAGTATTACTTCTATGGGTGGGCATTAAGTCTGGTGCTTTGCGCTTTCCATGTATCTTATTTCCAAGAACTGTTTGCAGGCATAACCGATGAGCAAGGAGCCGGTTACCTTAATGCTACAGGAGAGACTGTCAGCGGTTTCCGCCCAGACTTCGTCCTCTATTCAATGGCTCCAATAGTAATGGGTTATTACATAAAGTTCAAATGCAAATGGGAAGACAAGAATTACGATTTGCTGTTGAATGTTTATTTGGCATCAAATGCGCTTTGGATACTCTGTATGTATTCTGCTTTTACTAACCGTATTGCTTCCCTCTCCTGGTCTTTGTACTCTCTTGTGCTCTTGTACCCTTGCTTTAGGATGGAGGATCAGGGAAACTTTGTGGTAAAAAATAGAAACTTGATAATAATGGCGCATCTGGGATTCTCCCTGTTCATGTATTTCATAATGAGTCGATAGTTTAAGGTGGCTTCTGTAAGTTGTTTTTAGCACTGCTTGATTGTCACATTAAAAGAGAATATAATGTACAAGTCTTTCTTCAAGCGATTTTTTGATTTCTGCATATCCTTGGTAGTCTTACTTTTTTTATTTTTGCCATTGATTGTGATTACGGTCTTGCTGCATTTCGCAAACAATGGAGCTGGGGCACTGTTCTTTCAGGAACGACCAGGCAAGGATGGCAAGATTTTCAAGATAGTCAAGTTCAAGACCATGACGGACGAAACAGATTCAGATGGAAATCTTCTTCCTGATGAACAACGTTTGACAAAGGTTGGGAAATTTGTTCGTTCCACATCGATAGATGAACTCCCTCAGTTCTGGAATGTATTGAAGGGGGACATGTCGCTGATAGGTCCGCGCCCTTTGCTTGTGCAATATCTTCCGTTGTATAGCAAGGAGCAGGCTCGTCGCCATGAAGTAAGGCCGGGTATCTCTGGCTGGGCGCAATGTCATGGAAGAAATGCCATTTCATGGACGGAAAAGTTCAAACTGGACGTGTGGTATGTTGACAATTGTTCTTTGTTGGTGGATTTGAAGATAGTATTGATTACCATAAAGAATGTACTCGGAGCAAAGGATATCTCTTCTGCTACGAGTGCCACTATGGAAGTGTTCAATGGGAATAACTAGAAGAACTCTAGTACATTGCCAATGAATTAATTAGGATTACTTATTTATATGAAAGATATCGCTATATACGGTGCTGGTGGATTCGGAAAAGAAGTAGCTTGCATTGTGCGACTGATAAATGAAGCTTCGGAGGAACCGAGGTGGAACTTTATAGGCTACTTTGATGACGGTATTCCGCCTACTGATGATTACTTGTATGGGCCAATTATTGGCGGAATGGAAAAACTGAACTCTTGGGAAACTCCTTTGGATGTCGTAATTGCAATTTGTTCTCCTCGTATTACGGAGAAGATTGTCAACGGCATAACAAATCAGAATCTGGATTTTCCGAATATCATAGCACCAGATGTTGTATATTTGGATCCAGATTCCGTAACACTCGGAAAGGGAAATATAATATGCACTAACAATTTCTTAAGTTATGAACTGAATATTGGGAATTTCAATCAGTTTAACAATAACATGTCCATCGGACATGAACTGACCGTTGGAGATTTCAATTCATTTATGCCTGGAGTAAGGGTCTCGGGAAATGTGACTTTTGGTGACAGAAACTTCTGCGGACTTAATAGTTGCATTGTTCAGAACAAGCAGATTGGCAACGATGTTGTTATTGGCGCTTGCGCTTTGCTTATGCATAATCCTGAAAATGGATACATGTATATTGGCATACCTGCCCAAAAGGTTGAAAAGTAAGCTCCAAATATAGCTTTGACTTAGCAGATAATAATTAATAGACACAATTAATAATAAATAAAGTATGAAATTAGACGAATTTATTGAGAATTTTGCAGAACAGTTTGATGATACTGATCCTTCAGAAATCACAGCATCAACAGTTTTTCATGACTTGGAAGAATGGGGATCTCTCATCGGCATGGGTGTAATAGCCTTGGCTAAGACACAGTATGGCAAGACTATCACAGGCGCAGATATCAAGAGCTGTGTGACAGTTGAGGATCTTTTCAACCTTATCAACAATAAGTAAGGGTAAAACAAATTTGATTACTTGCTCACATGTCTGAAGTTTTCAATCCTTTTTCATTGACAGGAAAGACAATCCTTGTTACAGGAGCTTCGTCTGGCATAGGAAAAGCCATAGCCATAAGTTGTGCAAAGATGGGTGCGGAGGTGTGTATTACTGCCCGTAACGAAGAGCGTCTGAGCGCGACGCTTGCTGAAATGCCAGGTAATCACAATGCCATCAAAGCAGACCTTACCGACAATAATGACATCGCAGCCTTGGCTGAGGCTTTGCCAAAAGTAGATGGTGTGGTACATTGTGCAGGCATAGGTAGTAGAGTTCCTTGCAAAATGATATCAAAGGATAATATCTCAGACGTGATGCACACAAATTTTGAGGCTCCTGTTCTCCTGCAATCTGCACTTTTGCAGAAGAAGAAGGTAAACAGGGCAGCATCCATTGTCTTCGTGGCTTCCAGAGCAGCAAATGCTCCAAGCATGGGAAATGCTGTCTATAGTGCATCAAAAGGGGCAATCCTTTCCTATGCAAAATGCCTTGCCCTTGAACTTTCGTCACGACTTATCAGGGTAAACTGCATTTGCCCTGGTATGGTATGGACGGACCTTATCCTAAAGGACGGTCTTTCTGAGGAAGAACTTCATGAAGCTGAAATGAAGTATCCACTGAAACGCTTCGGAAAAGCAGACGACATTGCTAATCTTGCAATTTATCTGCTCAGTGATGCCAGTTCATGGATGACGGGATCTGCGATTGATATCAGTGGCGGCGGTGAAGGATTATTAACATTATAACAGCCTAAAAAGATGGCATACATAAAAGCAATTAGCTACTATCTTCCAAACAAGATTGTTACAAACGAGGATCTCGTACAAGAGTTCCCTGAATGGAGCGTTGAAAAAGTTGCATCAAAGGTGGGTGTTAACTCTCGACATGTTGCTGCGAAAGATGAAACCGCAACAGATATGGCGGAGCATGCTGCTCGCAAACTTTTTGACGAATATAACATATCTCCTTCTGAAATAGACTTTGTACTTCTTTGTACGCAAAGCCCTGACTACCATCTACCTTCATCAGCATGCATCCTTCAGGACAGATTGGACATCCCTACTTCAGCAGGAGCTTTCGACTATAATCTAGGGTGTTCCGGGTGCATCTACGGAATGGCTGTCGCGAAAGGACTCATAGCTGCAGGAATAGCCAAGAACATTCTCGTACTTACAGCAGAGACCTATAACAAATACCTTCATCCTTCGGACAAGAGCAATCGTTCCATCTTCGGCGATGGTGCAGCTGCTTGCCTTGTTTCTACGGAAGGTTTTGCGGAGATTGGAGAGTTTGTGCTTGGCACTGATGGCAGTGGGGCAAACAATCTCATAGTTAAAAGTGGATGTGCAAGGATACCAAATCCTACAGGCGAATCCATAACTGACGATGAAGGCCATGTGTGGTACGATGACTATCTTTACATGAACGGCGGTGCAATCTTCAACTTCACTCTTGATGCCGTCCCTGCAATGATGGCAGATGTTCTTAAGAAGAATAATCTTGAAAAGGAAAATGTGGATTTTTACCTCTTCCATCAGGCAAACAAATTCATGCTTAACACTATTCGGAAGGTGTGCGTCTTGCCAAAAAACAAGTTCTATGTGAATCTTGAGACAACAGGAAACACGGTGTCTTCTACTGTATTGATAGGTTTGAAGGACAGTTTAGACAATGGCACTATCCATGAAGGAATGCAAGTGATGTGTGCAGGTTTCGGAGTGGGATTAAGTTGGGGAGGAGTAATGTTGAACTTCAAATAACGGTGAAATGTACAATTTTCGACACTTGACGAAGGAAGACATCCCACAACTTGCAAGCTATAGCCAGCGTGTATATCCGTACCGTGGCAGTCAGGCAAGGCCAATAATAGACTTCTGGGTGGCTCGCCATGTGAATGCCGTAAAAGACATTCTTGCAGTAGAGAAGGACGGAAAGTTCTATGGACAAGAGTTCTATTCGCGAATGGGGTTCTACTACAAAGGTATTTATGAGGATTCCCATTGGTGTTTTGATCTTATCGTAGATCCGGAACTTCGCAAAGATTGCGTTGGATTGGACTTCATGCAGTATGCACTTGGGGAATATCCTAACTATTATTGTACTGGTTCTGGTCCTGATGCAGTGAAACTCCACTTGGCTCTCGGTAAGCAAATGCTTGGAGAAATAAGGAAGTATGTGGGTATTGTCAATCCATTGTGGGTGGCTACCTCATTGTTCCGTGGAAGGGTAAGCAAATCAAAATTTCCACAAATAATTGAAAAGAAATGGGAACTTGTAGATTCGGCAGAAGATATCCCGGAATACAAGAAACCTTTCAACAATGACCTTTTTGAAGTGTCAAGGGACAATGAGTTCCTGAAATGGAGATTCTTCAGCGATCTGCATCCTTATGCCTTTTACAAGAATACCGAAACAAACGATTATTTTGTAGTCACAACGATAGTACAAAAGCATATAACGGCACTTGTACTTGTGGATTTTCGTTGTTCTTTAGCTGATAGTTCTGCATTTGAAAAGGTTATCAAAGCTACTAAGAAGGTGGCAAATAAGATTCATGTGCCAATAGCAATCTGTGGCTCTTCACATAGTACCTTGGATAAAGTTCTGGAGTCGCATCATTTCAAGTCTATAGGTCGTCCGCGTCCGATTATTGGCACAAAGAAATACAAGAAAGAAAAAGAATCCATAACCAACAGAACATTTGCTTTTGTTACATTGGCAGATTCTGATGGAGAAACATCATGGTAACGATTTGACGCATACTAATACGAAAAGCATAGATAGAGGGAATCGCAATATGAACGGAAGTTTGGTTATCTCCCTGGATTGGGAAATGATGTGGGGTGCTGCCGATTGGCTGTCTGCTGAAGAATATGGCCAGTCGAATATCAAGCATGTTCCGCAGGTGATAGAACGTCTGTTGGAGTTGTTTGTTAAATACGACATTCATGCTACCTTTGCAACAGTAGGTTTGATTTTCTGCCGAGACAAGCAGCACGCTTTGAACCTCGTGCCAGAGGATAAACCTTCATACGATAACATGCGCCTTTCAATATATGCCAACAATTATCTGGAGAATATCAAATCGGAGAAATATCCGTTGTATTTCGCCCCGGAATTGGTTGAAAGGCTGAAGCAAACTCCTAATATTGAGTTAGGCTCTCACACTTTCTGCCACTATAATTGTTGGGCACCAGGACAGACACTTAAACAGTTTGAGAACGATATCCAGCAGGCTTGTAAGGTGGCTGCAGAATACGGAGTTGAACTCCGTAGCATAGTGTTCCCAAGGAATGAGGTGGTAAAGGAGTGTGTGGAAATCTGTGCGAAGTATGGTATTGTGACATATAGAGGCAATGCAAAGAAATTTTTCGGGCAACCAAAAGGAAAATTTCATAACATGCTTCAAAAAGCAGGCCGTCTGCTCAATTCTTATATTAAGATGGGCGCACATTCCGTAATAAAGTATTCCGAGATTGATAAGGATGCAGAGTGCATGAATGTGCCTGCTACGCGTTTCCTCAGATATTACTCGGAAAAACTCAGATTGCTTGATCCTTTGCGCCTACATCTCATAAAGTCAGAGATGGAATATGCTGCAAAGACTGGTGCATTGTGCCATCTTTGGTGGCATCCGCATAACTTTGGAGCGAATATGGAACAGAACCTTGCATTCTTGGAAAAAGTGTTGAAGCATTACAAGTATTGCAAGGAAAAATACGACATGAAGTCGTTTACGATGAATGAATTCAGGGATTTCCTGAAGGCAGAAAACTGATTACGTTAAAGTGGCTTCCCAAAGCCACTCACTAACTTATAAAAATGTTAAATACTAAAGACCTATACATGCAGGCTTGTCATAACTCCAAGGACCTGTATGAAATGACAGAGGAGGAGCGATTGAAGCTTCAGGCTCATCTTCGTAAAATGTACGTGGAGTTTGAAAAGGTATGCGACCGCCATGGACTTCGTGTCATGGTGGCTTATGGTTCCGTCTTGGGAGCTCTTCGTCATCAAGGATTCATTCCATGGGATGACGATATGGACTTGCTTATGCCTCGTGAAGATTACGATCGCTTCATCAATGAATATGCCGATGAACTGCCTTCACAGTACAAGATGTATGCTCCAAACAGCAAGAACGGTCCTATCTATCGTTTTGCAAAGATGGTAGATACTAGCACCAGATTCCTTGGACCAGGCATAGAAGATAGCGAAAAGCATGGTATATATTTGGATATTTTTGCTTTAGAGAACACTCCTACCAACATGACTGTCGTAAAACTTCGCCGACTGTTGACTTGCGGATTGGAAGTTATTGCCTCATGTGTTCAAGAAGCACAGGATGTGAACGATTTCTACAAGAATCTGATGTGTAGCACGCCAGCTGGAAAGCGAACTTACAAGGTAAGACGTTTTATCGGAAAGCTTTGCTCTTTCTTCAGTGCAGAACGATGGTTTGATATATATGACAACTTTGTTCATTACAAGAAGGATACGGGGTATTATGCTGTTCCTACTGGTGAAAGTGGCAAATGGCGTTATTTCCAACCATATCCAAAAGACCTATATCTTCCTGTAAAGCGAATGAAGTTTGATGACATTGAAGTGTATGTGCCAAATCAGGCAGAGCGTCATTGCGAGATAGAATATGGCGATTGGCATTGGATTCCTCCTGTAGAGGACCGCTGGCAACATTTTATTAAGGAATTGAAGTTCAACGCAGAGTAAGTGATAAAGGCAAAGTATTGTGAAAAAGGTAATAACATACGGAACATACGATCTTCTTCATCAAGGTCACATAAACCTTCTGCGTAGGGCCAAGGAACTTGGTGACTACCTTATCGTTGGTGTGACAAGCGACTCATTCGACCGCGGAAGAGGCAAACTCAATGTGCGAAACAATGTGCTTGAGCGCGTGGAGGCTGTCAAGGCTACAGGTTATGCGGATGAGGTCATCATAGAAGACTATGTGGGTCAGAAGATTGATGACATTCAGAAATATAATGTTGACATCTTTGCTATTGGTTCTGATTGGGAAGGCTTGTTTGACTATCTGAACGAGTTTACTAAGGTAGTGTATCTTCCTCGTACGGAGGGTATTAGCAGTACTATGCTGAGAGCGGAATCCACGACTGATGTAAAGCTCGGAATAATTGGTTGCGGCAGAGTGGCCACACGCTTCCCTAAAGAAGCGGAAGTGGTTAATGGGGTAAAGATCATTGCTACCTATGATATAGAGAAGGAAGCTGCCGAAAGATTGGCGTCTAAAGTCGGTGGCTGTGAGGCTTGTTCTTCCGTTGATAAACTGCTTGAAAGTGTGGATGCGGTTTATATAGCAACGCCACATCTCAGCCACTATGGACTGATAAAGCAAAGCCTCGAAGCTGGCAAGCATGTGCTTGTGGAAACGCCGATGGTACTTAATGGCACTCAGGCGAAGGAATGCTTTGAACTAGCTGAACAGAAAGGAGTTATCCTGATGGAAGCCAACAAGACTGCTCATTGTCCTGCGTTCAACCATTTGATGGTAATGATAAAGAGCGGAGTTATAGGCGAAGTCGTTGATATTGAGGCTTCCCTATCCCAACTACTTGACAAGAACGGAAGGGAGTTCGATCCGCAACAGGCAGGAGGTGCCCTCTTTGAGCAAGGTAGTTATCCTCTGCTCCCAATTATAAAACTGATGGGTTGTGACTACAAGGATCTCACTCTATATAGTCGTATGGAGAATGGTGTTGATATCCATACAAAGGGAGTGTTCCGCTATGATCATGCAGTTTGCTCATTCAAGGTGGGTTTGGGAGTAAAGACAGAAGGAAATCTTGTGATTTCTGGAACAAAAGGTTATGCGTACGTACCTGCTCCTTGGTGGCTTACAGACTACTTTGAACTGCGATACGAAGATCAGAACAAGAATCAGAAATACTTCTATAAGTGGGATGGGGCAGGGCTTCGTTACGAAATACAAGAGTTTATTTCGTGTATCGTAAACAAGCGCTTTTCTACCGCACGACTCAGAAGACGCGAATCTGTTTGCATGGCAAATGTTATGCAACAGTTTGCGGAAAGAAGTAATTTCTTGGAGATATGATAGAAGTAAGGGTTTTGCCAAATCCTCCCTTGGAAGAATTGGCATCTTTGCTGAGGGATGCTTTTGCAGAAAGACTGGAAGAAGGTTTAAACTTTTCGTGTGCAAGTTTTTCAGCGGACGATCTGAAAAATATTTTAGCTGCTGACGCTGTCGTAATTGGGGCTTTTGATGAAACCAATGCTTTGTTAGGTATGGTTGTTTTGAACAACATCCTTTGCCGCCGTAAAGTAAACATCGCACAACATGAATACCTTGCTGTCGCTCCTGTTGCTAAAAGAAAAGGAGTAGGAAGTGCATTGTTCAAGGAATTGGTTGCCCAAGCCAAGAAGAGAAATATAGATATCGTCTTGTCAGATACGGCAAAAGAAGCAACAAGTTCGGTGAAGTTTCATTTAAAGAACGGTTTTATCATATTTGGCGATAGTCATTATGCCGGAAGATCATATAGGTCGTTTAATTTTGTACTTCCTACAAGTTGGGTGGGGAAACTCTTGTGTACAAAACCCTTTCTTCCTTTGCTGCGCAAAAAACTGACTGCAGAACACTAGAAAATCATTTTTATCTTGCTTCATTTAATCATGACTTTGCAAGAATAATATACAGAAAAATGAAAGAATTATCTATTGATGAAATAAAGAAGGTGTCATTAGACATTTTGGTTGATGTTCATGAATTTTGTGTCAAGAACAACATCAAATATTCTTTGGCATATGGAACTTTGATAGGAGCGCTACGCCATAAAGGCTTTATTCCATGGGATGATGACATAGACATAATCATGCCTCGTCCTGATTTTGATCGTTTCTTTAGAGAATATAAGTCAAACAACGGATACAAAGCACTGTCTCCTGATGACAAGGATAGTCTCATCATGTTTGGTAGAGTATATGATGCACAGAAAACAGTTGTAAAGACTACGGCACCATATTCTACGTTTGAAACAGGACTTTGGATTGATGTGTTCCCTGTTGATGGAGTCGAGGACGATGAGGCTGCATTTGTGAAGCGAGTTAATGGTCTTAAGATAACAGCTATGCGCATAGGTTTGAAACGCACGTCTAGAGAAGGCTTTTGGAAAACTCGCACAGTGAGGCGAAAGATGACTTGGATAATCAAGAAACTATTTACAGGATGGTTTGATATGTCTCAGCTAAAGGCGGAATACAAGCAGAATATTTGTCAATATCCTTATGAAACCTCAAATTATTGGGGACAATTAGGTTGTCATGATGCCGGTACGATTAAAGAGCATAACAAAAAAGAAGAGTTTGAATCGTGCGTAGATGTGGAATTTGAAGGACATGTTTTCAAGGCAATGAATGGATATGACTCTATTCTGCACCGCTACTATGGTGAATACATGCAGCTCCCTCCAGAAAGTGAACGAATTCCAAGAATATTTAACAAGGACGAGGTGTATTGGAAATAGCCAACGATTTTTCTCTAATGAATAACTTGAATTACAAATATAAAATAAACGTTTATTCTCCTCCTGTGGGAAACCTTCCGTTTGAGGATATATCTTTATTGTTGAAAGATGCTTTCGCAGAACGCCTTGAAGCTGGATTGAATTTCAGATGCGCTAATTATTCACAAGAAGATGTTAAAAGGTACTTTGGAGGTGAATCATGGGTTATATTAGCTTTTGATGAAGAAAATAAGCCAATAGGAATGTTGAAACTCAGTATTCATAAGCTCGGTCCTTTTAAGTTTGGAACCCATGGTATTGTTGCTGTGTCTTCTAAGATGAAAGGACAAGGGATTGGGAAGAATATGTTTTCTTATCTGGAAGAAATCGCGCTCACGCAGAATTTGGCTTTTATCATTTCTGATACAGCAGAACAAGCAATAAGTTCTGTTATATATCATGAGAAAATGGGATTTCGTCAATATGCTTATAAAAAGTACCCGAATAGAACTTATCGATCATTAAAGTTCATCAAGACTTACAAAAAAGGGCTTTTCTTCATCCCATTGGTTTGTAGGCTTGGCAAGTTTGTTACAAATTTTACATGTAAATAATAACCAAAATATGATAAATTTTACAGTAGGACCTGTTCAATCTTCTGATGCAGTAAGAGCGATTGGCGGTGAGCAAGTACCTTATTTCAGAACTTCGGAGTTCTCTGAATTGATGTTGGAGAACGAACGTCTTATAAAGAAATTTGCACACACTACAGATGACAGTCGCGTAGTGTTCATGACATGTTCCGGATCAGGAGGCATGGAAACAGCCATCATGAACTGCCTTACAAGGGACGATAAGGCTCTCGTTGTGAATGGTGGTAGCTTTGGAGAGCGTTTCGTAGAGTTGCTTACGCTTCATGAAATTCCTTTTACGGAGATAAAGCTTGAAGCTGGTAAGGCTTTGAAACCAGAGCATCTTGCGCAATACGAAGGTCAAGGATATACAGCCTTCCTCCTCCAAAAACATGAAACATCTACAGGTGTTCATTACGATGTAGATTTGGTTGGCAACTTCTGCAAGCGCAATAACTGCTTCTTGATTGTTGACACCATAAGCACTTTCCTCTGTGATCCGTTTGATATGGCAGAAATAGGTGCTGGCGTGATGATTACAGGTAGCCAGAAGGCTCTTGCTTGTGCTCCGGGAATTGCAGTCATGGCTCTCGCTCCTTCTGCATTGGAGCGCATAGAAAAAACAAAGTGCTGTTGTCAGTACCTTGATCTGAAACTTGCGCTTAAGAATATGGAAAGAGGACAGACTCCTTGGACTCCAGCAGTAGGAATTCTTCGTCAGATTAATGTCCGCCTGAAGGAAATAGAGGCTATGGGAGGCGCTGAAGCGGAGATTACACGCTGTGAGAGCCTTGCAAAATATTTCCGTGATAAACTTGTAGAACATGGCCTTCCGTTTGAAATTATCAGCGAATCATTGAGTAATGCAGTAACCCCATTGCATCCAACCACAGCATCAGCCAACGACATCTTCCTAAAAATAAAGGATGAGTATGGCATGTGGATTTGTCCGAATGGCGGAAGCATGAAGGATACTGTGTTCCGTGTAGGACATATCGGCTATCTAACAACAGCCGATTATGATAAACTTATAGATGCATTCTTGGATTTGAGAGAGAAGAAGTTTATTTGATAAGTAACAAATGCGATATGAACAAACCAACAATAACAGTATTTACTACCACATATAATAGAGCCTATATTCTGTGGAAGGGTTATGAGGCATTGAAGCGTCAGACATGCAAGGACTTTGAATGGCTTGTTGTTGACGATGGTTCTACTGATAACACAAGAGAACTTGTTGATGGATGGATAAAGGAAGGCATCGTGCCAATCCGCTATATATACAAGAAGAACGGTGGCATGCACTCAGGACATAATGTGGCTTATGCCAACATTGACACCGAACTGAACATCTGTGTGGACAGCGATGACCATCTTACTGACAATGCCATAGAACTGATTCTTGACCGTTGGAAAAAATGCAAGGCCCCAGATGTAGCAGGACTTATAGGTCTTGACATCTATACTGATGGCACTTGCGTTGGAACCAAGTTTCCGGATTGGGCTTACAGGGTAAAATCGATGGGACTTGCCAGACTTTATGGAGTGACATGTGATAAGAAATATATTTATCGAACAGATGTCATCAAGCGCTATATGCCATATCCTGAGTTTGAGGGCGAGAAGTTTACTCCGCTGAACTATGTCTATGGACAGATAGATCTTGACTACGACCTTGTATGCTCAAATGATGAATATTGCATCGTAGAGTACATGCAGGACGGATCTACACTTAACATGTTCTGGCAATACAGGAAGAATCCACGAGGATTCATGCATGAAAGGAATGTGTATATGAAGATCTATCCTACGAGAAAGTTCCGATTCACAAGGGCTATTCATTATGTTTCTTGTGCCATATTTGCAAAGGAATGGCGTTTCTTCCAGAAAGCGAGCAACAAGTCTGCCGTCTTTTTTGCTATTCCATTCGGCATTCTACTCAATCTGTATATAAGGTGGAAAACAAGAAAATAACCATCTGATGCAAAAAAAGAAGTTCTTTATAACAACAACCATACCGCTGACATTCCTTTTCTTTCAGGGACAGCTGAAGATGTTGGCAGAGTTTTTTGATGTTACTGCCGTAACATCTTCGGGAAAACTCCATGTCTCGGAAGAAGAGCAGAAGCATTTCCGATTGCAGCGATTGGAAATGGAGCGTGAAATTTCTCTGGTAAAGGATTTCATCGCCCTCCTGAAATGGATCTGGCTGCTCATTTGTGAGCGTCCTTATGTGGTACACGCAAACACTCCAAAAGCATCGTTGCTTGCAATGGTGGCAGCTTGGATTACCTGCCGTCCTGTAAGAATCTACATGTGTCATGGCTTGCGTTATCAAGGCAGTAAAGGCCTCAAGCGCAAGTTGCTCATGAACATGGAACGAATCTCTTGCTTTTGTGCCAATAGGGTAATATGTGTAAGCCAAGGAGTTAGAGAGCAGTTTGCAGAAGACAATATCTGTAAACTTGATAAGTCGCAGGTTATATTATACGGAAGCGCCAACGGTATTAATACCGATGATTTTGATCCGGACCTTGTTGATGCAGAATCCATAAAGGAGCAATTCGGGCTGAAGGAAACCGATTTCGTTTGCTCTTTTGTTGGCAGAGTGGTAAGGGACAAGGGAATTGAGGAATTGGTAGATGCCACAATACGACTTCGCAACGAGGGCATTCCTGTGAAACTATTGTTGATAGGGCCAAAGGAAGACGATCTTGACTCTTTGTCGGAACGCACTATGAAGCTGATATCCGCCAACAATTTTATAATTGAATGTGGTTTCCAAACAGATGTCCGTCCATTTGTGAAAGCATCACAAGTGCTTGTGTTGCCTTCATATCGTGAAGGTTTTGGGCAGGTTCTTGTTGAGGCAAACTCATTAGGTGTACCAGTGATAGCAAGCCGCATCATCGGTTGCAAGAATGTGGTGGAAGAAGGCGTCAATGGACTTCTTTGTGAACCTGCTGACTTGGATTCCCTTAGCAATGCTATGCGAAGAATCATGTTGGATGATAAACTATATGATAGAATAAAGGATCAATGTAGGCAATATACGATTAGTCACTTCGACCGTAAAAAAGTTGCCTCTGCATATATGGATTATTACACACACTTATAATAAACGATTTGACGAAAAATATAAAAGAATATGTCATACGAACCAAAAAATACGATTAATCTTTGCCTTGCTCACATGTCTGAGGAAGGTTGGGAAAGAAAATTCATTGATGAAGCATTCGATACCAATTGGGTAGTTCCTCTTGGACCGAATGTTGACGGATTTGAAAAAGACCTAGAAGAATATGCTGCAGAAAGGGGTGGAAAGAAATCCATTGTTGCTCTCTGTTCTGGAACTGCTGCTGTTCATTTGGCACTGCTGGCTGCAGGGGTACAACCAGGAGATGAAGTCATTGTGCAGACATTCACTTTCTGCGCTTCTTCTCATCCTGTAAAATATCTCGGCGCAACGCCGGTCTTTGTGGATTCAGAACCTGGTACATGGAATATGGATGTTATCTTGCTTGAGGAAGCCATAAAAGACCGTATTGCAAAGACCGGTAAAACTCCGAAGGCTATCGTCCCTGTTTCGTTGTATGGAATGCCATACGATTGCGAAAGCATCATAGAGGTAGCAAACCGTTATGGAATAGAAGTCATTGAGGACGCTGCTGAAGGTTTTGGATCTTCTTTTGACGGTAATCTATTGGGTACATACGGCAGGTTTGGTATTTTGTCTTTTAATGGTAATAAGATGATTACCACTTCTGGTGGTGGCGCTTTGATTTGCCAGAATGAGGAGGACAAGAATACCATTATGTGGTATGCTACGCAGGCACGTGATGCCTACCCATATTATCAGCACACAGCCATTGGTTACAACTATCGTTTGAGCAATGTTTGTGCAGGCATAGGCCGTGGACAGATGAAGATTGTTGACAAGCACATCGCCCATCACAAGCATGTTTGTGAGCTTTATGCAAAGTTGCTCTGCGGGGTAGATGGGACTGACCTGCTGCATGCTGAAGGAGGACTTATCCACAGCACGATAATTCCAGGATTGTCGCTTCATGTGAATCCTGCAGATATACGCTATGAGTCGAACTTTTGGTTGTGTACTGTTCTTTTGGATCCTAGCATTAGGATCGTCGGTCAGGAGAATGCATACAAGGAGGTGGTGAAGAGTGCAATTGGCGGTGCTGCAGGAGTCATCAAGGAAGTTGATTCGGCTGTTACAGATTGCCAACCAAACGAGAACATTGAGGCTCTTCGCATGTATATGTGTTCAAAAAAGGTTGAAGCACGCCCATTGTGGAAACCTATGCACAAACAGCCAGTTTATGCTGATTGCCCTGCTTATGTCAATGGAGTAAGTGAGGAAATCTTCAAAAAAGGTATCTGCTTACCTTCTGGTCCTTGTGTTTCGGATGAGGATGTTCATTACATTGTTGAATGCATAAAGTCAGCTATTGTGAAATAGTGTGGTTTGTTTTTGGGTTCATATGACAATTCATATATGATGCTTTCGTTCAAAAAAAAGGAAAAAGTCAATAAACGCAGATATCTGATAATTCTTGTTTCCTTGTTATGTCTTGCACCTCTGATAGCAGCTGCTCAGGATGAAGAAGACTTTTCTAAGTTGGCGCGGCGTAGCATTGATTCTTATGAGAAGAAACTGGAGAAAGAGCAGGCGGGTTACGATTCTGCTGTATGGCATGGTGCTGCTTATGTCGGTACAAGCAGTCGTGGACACATCTTGCCTAACGGTTTCTTCAATTATAGGAAGGGGAAGGTTCAGATGAAGGGCGATATTGAGATGGATTTCTCCAATCTTAATACATCGCGAACGGAAGAGGCTAATCATGATAACGGTGCTTATCAGTACACCAGTACAAAGATTGCCAATAGATACGAGCACGAGAATCTTACCTTTCGCCTTGACTATCATCTTGATAAGCAGAACATCCTTGCTTTTGATTTCTTCCAGAAGTATCGTTCCGACCATGTAGGTGAGACTGCCAACCTTTACAAGGAATCGAAAGAAGGTGCAGATGGAAACACTTATGAGGACCAACATCGTAAGCAGAAGGATTTCAATTGTGGCTCGCTTGTTGAATATCTTCATAATTTCACGCCGGGAGGTTCGTTTTCTGCCCGTGCATACATTAAATACGACAATACTCCAACCGACATCACCAGCGAGGTCTGGGGTAAGGAACTTGTGTATAAAGAGTCCTTTGACCATCGCTCTCATCGCTCTACCGACAAGAAAGGGCAGTTGATTTACCTCTCCCCAAAATGGAGTGGTTTCAGTTTCGGCCTGCGTGAGAAGGTCGGATTTACGAACACACAAATCAATGACGAAATATCAACATTCGGTTACGATGTCACACAAACCCTTTCTTCGGGTGATTTGAAGTATGCTTTAGGCAACTTCTCTTTTGTTGCTCAAGGCGGTCTTGAGACTTACCACCACAAAGTGAAAACCCATAGCGGCGACAACAAGGGAGAAATAAACCATATATACCGTGATTTCATCTATGATATCACTGCCACATGGAAGATGAATGCCCATAATACCCTCAAACTTAGTTATGGACACTCCATAGATCGCCCTACTTACACACAACTCTACCCATTCGTTCATGTGGGTTCAAACATCGGTTCGCGTGTGAAGGGTAATGAAAATCTGCAGCCTGCCATAACAAATAAAATTCAAGGAAAATATACTTACAGCGTTCCTACCTTCGACATCAGCACTACTCTCACTTACCAAAAAAAGTCGGATGACATCACGAGCATTGCCACTTACGATGAAGTAGAGCAACTTAATGTGAAGACATGGATAAATGATGCCGAATACAATACCCTCAGAACCGCAATAGAAGGCGAGGTTACCAGTGGAAATTTCAACATGACATTTGGCGCTCGTGTTCAGCGTCTATGGTATGATGGTGAGAATGTATCGGAAGACAAGGCATGGTCATACAGTTTCAAGGTTCGTCCTGCAATATTGCTGCCTAATGAATGGAAATTGTCTGCTGTAGCCCTTTACAATGGTCGTGAGGAGCATCTCCACTACTACAACGAGGCTTACACCTATCTTGCTCTCAGGGCGCAGAAGCAGTTGGGCGACTGGGCAGTATATGCTTTCATGCAAGACTTGCTCAACGAGAGTCATGTGAAGAGCCAGTATAGCAAAGGCAACTCCATCCTCACTACGAATAACTACAATACTCGCGCACTTATCATCGGCTGTTCTTATAGATTCTAGAGGCAAATCGTTAATCCGTAAATTGTAGATCATAATGTGGCTTCTCTGTGATTGCGACAATTTCTTTGCCTCTTGCGAACGAGTCTTTGCCCCGAATCTGATAGGCAAACCTGTAGTCATTCTTTCAAATAATGATGGCTGCATCATAGCCCGTTCAAAAGAAGCCAAGCAGCTGGGCATAAAGATGGGTACTCCGCTATATCAGGTCAAGGATTTCCTTGCGAAGAATGATGTGGCGGTCTTTTCAAGCAACTACCTGCTTTATGGCGACCTCAGCAGTCGGGTTATGTCGCTCCTTTCACGATATTCCGACAAGTTCTATCAATACAGCATAGACGAAGGCTTCCTTGACATGAGCTGTTATGCTTCAAACGAAGAAATCTTGCAGCAGGCACGCACATGCAGGGAAGTGATAACGCGTGGTGTTGGAGTGCCCGTTACGCTTGGCATAGCCCCTACGAAGACACTTGCAAAGCTTGCTTCAAAGTTTGGCAAGAAATATGAAGGTTACGGCGGAGTATGTATGATAGATACAGAAGAGAAGCGTTTGCAAGCCCTGGAGCTCTGTCCTATAGAGGATGTTTGGGGCATAGGTCGCCGTTCTTTTGATAATCTGAATTATTACGGCATCCACACTGCCAAGGATTTTGCCGCCAAGAATCCTATCTGGGTGCGAAACATGTTTAAGGTTACAGGCTATCGTACATGGCTTGAGCTAAACGGAAAAAATGCCATAAGTGTAGAGGAACTTCCTGAGAGGCAGTCCATTTGCGTTTCTCGCTCATTCTCAGGCGAGGGAATATGCAAACAGGAGGAAGTGGAAGCTGCAGTATCTAATTTTGCTTCCATTTGTGCAGAGAAGCTACGACGCCAACATTCCGTCTGCAAACTGATTACCGTTTTCGCATATACGAGCCGCTTCCGTACGGATGTGCCTTCGAAAGTCATTAATGCAACACTTCCTTTCGCGGTTGCAACCTGCGACACTTGCGAGATTATAAAGGCGGCTATGAGTGTCATCCGTACTCAATGGAGTCCGGGATATGCGTATTATTATAAGAAAGCAGGCGTAATACTTTCAGAAATATCCTCGGACAAGGTCGTAGAGCAGGATTTGTTTGACAAAACCGATAGACGGAAGCAATATCGACTCAACAAGGTCGTTGATAGAATAAATCACAAAGGAGGCGGCCAGTCAGTAAGGGTTGCCACGCAGTTCTTGTCAAAGCGTTTTCATCTGAAACGCGAATACATCTCGCGCCAATACACTACAAACCTTGCAGAACTATTGAAAGTAAAGTAAATAATTAGTCCATAAACGCGGAAAAGCCACAGCATTCATGTTGAGTGTTGTGGCTTTTTCTTTAGTTATTTGCAAAAAAAGCAGGAATTGCTCGCAAATACGAAAAAAACATATAACTTTGCAGTGTCAATGCAATGATAATGCTTAACCATAACCAATACAATATGAATTTTCTTGAAGAAAAGATTCTAGAAGACGGAAAGATCAATCCGGGCAATGTGCTCAAGGTTGACAACTTCCTAAACCATCAGATTGACATCGACATCATGCGCCAGATTGCCTATGAGTTCAAGCGTAGGTTCAAGGGCAAGTCTGTCAACAAGGTGCTTACAATTGAGGCAAGCGGTATAGCTATTGCTACGATGCTCGCAGACCTTTATGATGTTCCAGTGGTCTTTGCGAAGAAAAGCCAAACCGTTAACAGCAGTGACGACAAGTATGTGGCTCAGGCCTATTCGTTCACACACAAGAAGATGAACAATGTCTTCGTGTCTCGTCCTTACCTCTCTGCCGACGACAAGGTGCTCATCGTTGACGACTTCCTTGCCGATGGAGAAGCAGCAAAGGCTCTCATCAACATCGTTCAGCAGGCAGGTGGAGAAGTGGTAGGCATCGGAGTGGCCATTGAGAAGGGCGTACAGAAGGGCGGCGAGAAGCTTCGCGAGGCCGGCTATCACTTGGAGTCAATAGCCATAATCGATAAGATGGACTACGAAAGTCAAACAATTGAATTCAGGAAATAAATAAGAAACTATGAATAACATCTACAATCTTGATGGTCGTGTGCCATTGATGCAGGCCATTCCGTTTGGTCTTCAGCATGTTTTGGCAATGTTCGTTGCCAACATCACCCCTATCATCATCCTTGCCAATGTCGTAGGAATAGAGGCAGGTCTCAGCGCATCGCTTATCCAGAACTGTATGATTATTGCCGGCATCGGTACTCTCGTACAGCTTTATCCTATTTGGCGTGTGGGCAGTCGCTTGCCTATCGTTATGGGCATCAGCTTCACCTTCCTTTCGCTTGCCATTGTCATTGCCACAAGTCAGGGCATGGGAACTCTCATGTGTGCCGTGGTCATTGGTGGTATCGTGGAAGGTTTGTTGGGACTTTTCCCTAAGTATTGGACAAAACTCATTCCGCAGATTGTTGCGGCAACAGTGGTGACAGCCATTGGTTTTTCGCTTCTTTCCATTGGCGCAAACTCCTTTGCTGGTGGACAGGGAGCAGAGAATTTCGGTTCTGCTAACAACTGGATTGTTGGAACCATAACCCTCCTCGCTTGCCTTCTTACGCAGATCTTCGGCCGTGGCATCCTGCGTTCGCTGTCAGTTCTCGTAGGACTTGTGGTAGGTTACATCCTCGCAGTTTGCATGGGTATGGTTGATTTCTCTGGTCTTCAGAATGTAGGCATCGTAGCATTGCCAAAGTTCCTGCCTTTCGACCTTAAGTTCGACCTCGGCGCAACACTCTCTATCATTGCCGTGTTCTTCGTTTCTGCCACAGAGACTATCGGCGACACAAGCGCTCTTGCCAATGGAGCCTTGAATCGCGATCCAGAGAAGAAGGAACTCGGTGCTGCCGTTGCTTGCGATGGTTTCGTAAGTAGTCTTGCAGGTCTCTTCGGTTGTACGCCAATCACTTCTTTCAGTCAGAATGTAGGCCTTGCAGCAATGTCGAAGGTTGTAAACCGTTTCACTATCGGCGTAGGCGCTGTAATAATGATTCTTGGTGGTATCTTCCCTGCTGTCGGCACATTGCTAACCACAATCCCACAGGCTGTTCTCGGCGGCTGCACAGTGATGATGTTCGGTTCTATCCTCTTCGCTGGTTTCGGAATGCTTGCTCGTTGCGGTTTCTCTCAGCGAAACATGATTATCGTATCGCTCTCCCTCAGCGTAGGTCTCGGCTTCACGCAAGCATCACAGATGTTCCAGATCTTCCCACAGATCATCCAGACTGTCTTTGCAGAGAACTGCGTGGCAGTAGTATTCTTGCTCGCAGTGATACTCAACCTCGTTCTTCCACAGGAGAAGGAGGAAGAGAATGCGTAATTAACTCGATGAAATGATTCTTCGGAATATCAACAATTCGATAAATCGAAATCTCATAACCTCATAACCACATAACCTCAACTATGAAGAAAACTCTTTTAGCAATCTTTGCTCTTATAGCCGCTCTCTCGGCAAATGCTCAGTTGAACATGCAGCTTCACTATGATCTTGGAAGCGCAATAAACTCAGATTCAGAAGATAATCGCCAGAAGTTCACTGGTACATTGGAATACTTCCGTGCAGACAAACTCGGTAGCACCTTCCTTTTTGTGGATATGGACTATCGCGGAAAGGGTGAAAACAACAATGGTGCTATCGGCACATATTGGGAAATCGGTCGTGACTTCACTGTTGCAGACATAAAGAACACCAATAGCAGCATCACTGCTCACATGGAGTATGACGCAGGTCTCAGCACATCGGCAGGTTCTTTCCAGCAGGCACTTCTTGCTGGTCCTGCATGGCAATGGCACAGTGCTGACTTCAGCAAGACATTCACTCTCCAGGCTCTCTACAAGCATTACCTAAAGCATGGTAGCAACGATGCTCACGCAAGTTTCCAGACAACTGCTGTTTGGGGTGTGAACTTTGCACAAGGTCTCTGCACATTCAGCGGCTTTGCTGACCTTTGGTACGGTTACATTCCAAAGTTCGAGGCAGGAAAGCAGAAGAAAGGCATGGTATTCCTCGCAGAACCACAGTTCTGGCTCAATGTCGTAGGCAGGGATCGCCAGAACGATAGATTCAGCATCGGTACAGAATGGGAAGTAAGCAACAACTTCATTTGGCCTACAAAGGGCAGTGACAAGTCGTTCTTCGTTAACCCAACACTTGCTGTTAAATATACATTCTAACCTGCAAAGTTGATCCAGAAGTAAAAATGAAAGGTGAAGAGTGCTGCGTATTGGCATTCTTCACCTTTCATTTTTCACTTTTAAAGGTTTGTTTTATTTCAAAGGCAATTTCACGACATACTCACCCTCGGCACCAATGCCAACTGTATAAGCAGGGAAAGTCACGATGAGTTGGTTTCCTACGCGGGCAACATGGTTTTCCGGATTGGTATGCATCTCAGCAAAGAATTTGCTGGCAGTTGTCTTTGCGTCCAGGTATGCTCCATTCTCAGCCTTCAAAGCCTTGAGTTTGCGGAACACCCTCTGCTTGAAGTCCGGCATATTTACGCCAAGAGCTGCAAGAGTTCGTAGTTCCTTGCCTTGGTTGTTGAGTGTAACAAGTCTTGTTCCTCGTGTGTAGCCATTGCTGCCGCTGTAATCGAACGCTGTCTTTATTGAGAAGGTAACACGATTTGCATCTTTCCAGATAGGCTCTATCTTGATGCTTTCCGCATAAGGACCATAAGGGGCTTTCTCGCAAGCGCGGTTCTTCATTGCTGTGGTCATCAGTTTCTTGAAACTATTGCCGTAAGCTGCCTCCAATGCCTCTGAAGTCATGCCTGACTTGTATGTCACGACATTAATCTTACCAATAGGCTTGTCGTCAGTAACATATCCTTCAAGGTTTTCGATATAAAGATTACACCAGTCAGCTACGACATTGCTTACCCACTGATATGTGGCAGGCTTGCTCTTCTCGAATTTTATGCTGATGTTCATGCCGCACACGCAGCACTCATCCTTTGTACATGGAACAGCATACTGAAGGTATTCTCTCCAGTTTTCCGACTGTCTTTCACCAATCTCACTGAAAGGTACATTAGTCTGTGCAGTAGCTGTCATGGCTACGAAGCAAAGCATAGAAAGAAGCTTTTTCATAATGTTGAATTGTTGGATTATTGAAATGTTAAGTTATATTATTGGATTGTAATTTGCGGTGCAAAGTTATGCTATTTGTTTTATAAAAATAATAAATAACGCAAAAATATGCGCATAAAACGAAAATATTCTGCGTTTGATTATTGTATATCCCTAATTATTACTAACTTTGCACCAGAAATATGGACATACTACAAGTGCTTGCTGCCCTTGAAACTTTTGCTCCTCTGCCGCTGCAGGAAAGCTACGATAATGCTGGCTTGCAGATTGGATTGACAGGAGAGCAAGATGTTACAGGGGCATTGTTGTGTTTAGACGTCACCATGGATGTCGTGGAAGAGGCCATCAGGAGTGGCTTCAACCTCATTGTGTCGCATCACCCGCTGCTGTTTCGCGGACTGAAACGCATCTCGCAAGACGGCACAAGCGTAGAGCGAATCGTGATGAAGGCCATTCAGAACAACATCGCGATTATATCAATGCACACAAACCTTGACAACGCTCCCGGCGGCGTAAACCACAAGATGGCTGAGAAACTCGGTCTTGAGAATGTACGTTTCCTCCAGCCTCTGAACCGTGGCGGCTACGAAGGCGGCTCGGGAGTGATAGGAGAAATCAGCGCAGCTGCTCCCGGAGTTCCTTTCGTGGAATATGTGAAGGCAATCTTCAAGGCACCTAGCGCCCAGTGTACCCTCCCACCTGTGAGGGAGTCGGAAGGGGTCCTCAAGATAGCCCTCTGTGGAGGTGCCGGTTCATTCCTTCTTGAAGATGCGAAGGCACAGGGTGCCGATGTCTTCATCACAGGCGAGATGCACTACCACGAATATTTCGAGGCGCTTGGCGACATACAGATCATCGTGCTCGGACACTATGAAACAGAGCAATTCACTTGCGAACTCCTTCAGGAAATACTCGCAAAGAGTTGTCCTGAACTCCCAACAAGACTCTTCGGAAGTACAAATCCGATATGTGTGAAATAATAAATTGTCAATTGTAAATCAGTAAATTGTAAATATAGTTATGGCAAAGAAAAATCCAGACGATTACACAGTAGAAGAGAAACTTAAGAACCTCTATGCTCTTCAGACTGCTCTCTCAATGATTGACGAGAAGCGTGCCGTACGCGGCGAACTCCCTCTTGAAGTACAGGACTGTGAGGCAGAACTCGAAGGCCTCAAGGTTCGCCAGGAGAAGTTTGCAACTGAGATTCAGGAGTACAAGAAGGCTATCAACATGCGTGAGAGCGAAATCCAGGAGGCTAAGGCACTCATCGAGCGCTACAAGGCTCAGCTTGATGAGGTGAAGAACAACCGTCAGTACGATTCTCTCACAAAGGAAATCGAGTTCCAGGGACTTCAGATTCAGCACTGCGAGAAGCTTATCCGCGAGACAGAGAAGAAGATTCAGGAGCGTACAGACGACCTTCAGCGCACTCGCAAGGACATTGAAGACAAGGACGCTATCCTCATCTCAAAGAAGAGCGAACTCGAGGACATCATCAACGAGACTCGCGCAGAGGAAGAGCGCTGCAAGAACAAGGCTAAGGATCTCGAGGCAAAGATTGAGAGCCGTCTTCTTTCAAGCTTCCTTCGTATCCGCAAGAATGCTCGCAACGGTCTTGGCGTCGTTTATGTACAGCGTGATGCTTGCGGCGGTTGCTTCGCGAAGATTCCACCACAGCGCCAGCTCGACATCAAGATGCACAAGAAGATCATCGTTTGCGAATACTGCGGACGCATCCTTGTTGACCCAGAACTTGCAGGCGTTAAGATTAAGCCAGTAGAGGAGAAGAAGGCTACACGCAAGACTCGTACTACTCGCAAGAAGAAGGTTGAGGAAACTCCTGCTGAGGATTAATTCAGTACAGTCATAAAACAGAAATATTCAAAGGCTGCCGTCCCACCGATGGCAGCCTTTTTCTGTTTATTTGCTGATTTGGTCTTTTTTGTCCAATAGTTTTTCCTTGTTTAGGATAAAAAATGTAACTTTGCAGCGAAGAAACAAATCTCCCAAACGACTAACCCCCAAACGACTAACCATGATAGTAAAGACATCCAGCGCGGCACTCAATGGACTTGAGGTTTCCATAGTTACTGTAGAAGCTTTCAGTACGACAGGCTCCTTCTACCACCTCACAGGACTCGGTGATGCTGCCGTGAAAGAGAGCCACGACCGCATTTTCGCTGCACTGACATCTATCGGAAAAGCACCGAAGACGGCGGAATATACCATAAATCTTGCTCCTGCCGACCTGAAGAAAGAGGGTAGTGGCTTCGACCTTCCGGTGGCGATGGCTTTGCTTGCCTTGAATGGACAGGTGGAGAAGGATTCAATAAAAGATTATCTGTTCTTGGGAGAATTGAGTCTTGATGGCGGTATCCAGCCTATAAAGGGCGCTCTTCCGGTTGCCATTGAGGCACGCAAGCGAAATTTTGCAGGCATGATTGTGCCGAAAGAGAATGAGAGGGAGGCGGCAGTGGTGAATAATCTGCCTATTTATGGAGTAAATCATATTACGGAAGTCATGGACTTCTTCAACGGAAATCCGCGAAATCTTCAGCCTACATTCGTCGATACCCGCAAGGAATTCAGCGAGGGCGAAGTGAAGTTTGATGTGGATTTCGAAGATGTTAAAGGACAGGAGGTCGTAAAGCGTGCAATGGAAGTGGCAGCAGCTGGCGGTCATAACATGATAATGGTAGGTCCTCCGGGTAGTGGTAAGTCCATGATGGCGAAGCGTTTGCCTACGATTCTCCCACCACTTACGCTTGCCGAAAGTCTTGAGACTACGCAGATATATTCCATTGCAGGAATGCTCCCCACATCGAATGCTGGCGGTTCGCCGTTGATGACTCGCCGACCTTTCCGCTCTCCGCATCACACGATTTCCCAAGTTGCCCTATGTGGCGGTGGCATGATAGCGCGTCCGGGCGAGATTTCACTTGCCCATAACGGAATTCTCTTTGCCGATGAGTTGCCGGAATTCAACAAAAAGACACTGGAAGTGATGCGCCAACCACTTGAAGACCACAAGGTCTCCATCTCTCGCGCCACATATAATATTGACTATCCGTGCAACTTCATGTTCGTTGCCGCAATGAATCCTTGTCCTTGCGGTTATTACAACGATCCGACCCACGACTGCAACTGCACTCCAGGACAGATAAAGCGCTACCTCGGAAAGATTAGTGGACCACTTCTTGACCGCATAGACCTGCAGATAGAGTGCTCGAATGTGAAGTTCAACGACCTCGCTCAGATGCAACCCGGTGAACCTTCCCGTGACATCCGTGCTCGTGTTGTTGCCGCTCGAGAGATACAAACCAAGCGTTTCGCCAACGACTCTGGCATCTATTGCAATGCGCAGATGACCGAGAAACTCATCCACAAATACGCAGAGCCAACACCCGACGCCATGAATGTCCTGAAGACAGCCATGGAGAAATTCAACCTCTCCGCCCGTGCCTACTCCCGCATTCTCAAGGTAGCCCGCACAATAGCCGACCTCGACAACTCCGAAACCGTGGAGAAACGCCACATCCAGGAAGCCGTTCTCTACCGAAGTCTCGACAGAAGCTATTGGGGAGAATGGTAAAGGGTATTTACAATTTTCAATTTTGCCTTTCGGACGATTACTAATAATTTTATTATAATTGAAACAAGACTTATGTATTGTACAAACTGTGGAGCAAAACTCAATGATAATGATTCTTTCTGCGACCAGTGTGGAACTGCCGTAGTAAGGAAAGCCAGCACACCGTTACCTCCATCCAATGCTGTGGTACCTCCATCCAATGCCGCAATACCTCCCACTAATGCAGTGGGATATTCACACGGTTATGACGGCTATTCCCAGAGAGTGGACTCTGCCGAGGTAAAAGCTTATCAGGCTAAGATTGGACGATGGACATACATCTTCCTTTGCCTTATGGTGATACTCCCTCTTGTTATAATCTGCATCTATGCGTCTTATACTGGCAAGATGACCATTCCTGAGGCATTGGGATACGGCGCCGTGCTATCGCTGATAATGTTCTGTTTCGGTATTACTCCTACCATTAAGCGAAAGATGCAGAAAACGTATATCGGAACTGTGATAGATATGCGCGAGAAGGTCAGGGTAGAAAGCGATGAAGATGGTGGCAGCGACAGAATAATAACAACGTATTATATAGTAACCCGCGATACAAACGGCAAGAAGCATACACATAAGAGTACGGGATATGCAGGAATATACAGTTTCCTGAAAGTAGGCGATGAGATACGCTACCTGCCGCAGTTCCCAATACCATTTGAGAAGAAGAAATCGCCTGGCGATACGCATACCTGTTGCCTCTTCTGCCAAAACATCGTGAGCCTTGATGACGACATCTGCTCATACTGCAAGGCACCGGTGTTGAGGTGATTTTCAAAGTGTAAGCAATTTGGCGATTTTGCTTACAATCCGAGTTTTCATACCCTCTCAAAACTAGCGCAATAATTACCAACTGGCAATCTGCCTGGATATGTTGCTTGTTTTCGGGTTTTGTAACAGATTGATAGCCAGTGAGCTATGTTTTGTGCCTTGCATTTTGATGCGGAAATACCCCAAAAATGCCTTGAAAATAGGGTCTTTTTTGATGAAAAACTCTAAGGAAAAAAGAAAAAAGTCACGGTGAAACGAATCGTTTCGCCGTGACTTTTCTGTCTCATGCCTGCAACTCATGCGAAAACAGGCAAAAACACCCCTCGGGAGATGCTAGTTGATGAAAAAAGCTGCGGGATTCCGAACTTACGATTTGTAAGCAAAAACGCGGTTATTGCTTACAACAACTATTTCGGGTAATAAGGGCATCTTTTCAGAAACATTACAAAAAAGGGTGAAGAATGTTTCTTTTTTATGAAAAAAAACATAAATTTGCAGCGTAGAAACTATTGAAACTTCTGAAACTAATAGTATTATGTTAAAACCAAAGGACATCTGGAGCTTGATTGTTGACCTCAGTGAATGTCAGCAGAAATACAAGAAGCTCAAGGAGGATATGGAGCAGGATCCTGACCGTGAGGCTATCCTTGCGGAATGGGCGAAGCTTAAGTTTGAAGACCGCATGGACTTCATTGCAAGAATGGAAATCGTGGATGATGATGCGGATGACGACGAGGAATAATAGACTTCCACAACACTGCTGCTTCCGTTTGTTGCTCACCATGGTTTTCTGCCTGTCGCTGCAAGCGGCTTATCCGCAGAGCACATGGGAAAGGATGAAGCGCAAGGCGAAGAGTGCGTGGAACTCGGATACACGCCGCAATCTGTGGGAAAAGACGAAGGAGAAGGCTTCTGCGGTCACGGAATCGGAGATGCTGAAATCGTTCGAATACACGGTGCCTGTAACCAATCGCAGCTTCTACAACCTAGTGCCTGACGAGTATCTTTTGCCTTACAGCGAGCAGCAGTATCAGTCATACATCGGGAGCAGCAGGGCTTGTACGGACAGCAAGCAGAAGGCTCAGGTGGAACGCGTCTCACGGCGACTGATAACTGCCACGGAAAGACTCCTGCGCAACGATGGCAGAGGGGATGAACTGGCGGGCTTCAACTGGAAAATCAATGTGGTAATGAGCTCTGAGATAAACGCCTTCTGCATGCCTGGCGGAAAGATTGTGGTCTATACCGGTATTCTGCCTGTTGCTGGCGATGATGCTTCGTTGGCGTGTGTGGTGGGTCATGAGATAGCACATGCATTGGCAAAGCACAGCTCGGAGCAGCTTACGAAGCGACTGCTGACAACAGTAGGCGTGGCTGCACTCTATTCCATCCTTACAAGCGACGACATGAGCAGTACGCAACGCGGCATGGCAGGCATTCTCGCGGCTTCAGGCATCACGCTTGCTAACTTGAAATTCTCACGCATGAATGAGACAGAGGCTGACAGACTGGGATTGATAATAGCTGCCATGGCAGGTTATGATCCGTCGGTTGCCGTCGGTTTCTGGCAACGAATGGGTGCGAAGAGTTCGCTGAAAACTTCCCGCGATTGGTTCTCTACTCATCCTTCAAATACGAACAGAATAAATAATATCAAGAAGTTTATTCCGGAAGCGAAGAAGTATTTGGGGAGGTGATTATTGAGTAATGACTATTGACTATTGAGTAATGACTCAAAGCAAAAAAGGGCGAAGGTTTCTGAGTTGTAACCATTGGAATGAATCCTTTGGAAAACGGCTCAGAAATCTTCGCCCTAATTTCTATGTGAAAGAGTCTATTGTAAGTGGGGTAGGGGGTTATCTTATGAATTTCTTTCCATTCTTGATAATCAATCCCTTGGCATCCTTGCTGACGCGCTGACCAGCGAGGTTGTAGTAATTCTGCATGGTGTGTGCCTCATTACGGACTGTCTTGATGCCTGTAGCATTACCTTCGATGAGGATATCGTCGATAGCTACAGGAACACCGCCTGTGCCGATGGCTTCTGTGAGGAAGCGTATCTTGCCCTTGGCTGCGTTTTTGAGTGCTGGGAGAGCGACTGTTACCTCGTGCCAACCGTCTTCTGTCGCATTGCCGATATTGATTGTCTCGGCTGTTGCGAACTTTGTGCCGTCAGTTGAAGTCTGAACCTTGAGAGAGACTGGAGAACCACCCTGTTGCCAGTCGTAGAGCCAGAATGTGAGGAGTGGCGATTCTGCCGCTGAGAAATCGATGGTGCCGGATGTGAATGAATCCCACTGGTTGAGATTTCCCCAAGGACTGTAGAAAGCATAAAGCAATCCCTTGCCGCTGTGTGGCTTGACTTCCTTGTCGTTTGCGTATGTGTTCTGACCTATCTGCCATGCGCAGAAATAACCGTTAGATTCCTTTACCCATGTAGAGTGCTTGGTAGTTGTGTTGCCCCATTGGTCGAGTGGCACGTCGAAGTTCTCTGAGAATGGGAGAGTGGAAGCAGGACCAACAACGATTTGGTTGGAACATGTAGGATAGCCTTCGCCGTAAGGACTCTTTGCCGTAATGATATAAACGAACTTGCTTTCCTCGGTGAAAGTCGTCTTGTCAGTTACGCTGAACTCCTTGATGTCTTTGGCAATGACTACTGCGCTCTCATCATACTGGTCGGCACCGCGCTTCACAGTATATGTGATAGCAGATAAGTTGCCCATATCGCCACCATTAAGGCCTTCTATTGGAGCTTCCCAAGTAACGACAATGCCGTCATCCGTGACTTTTGCCTGAATGTTCTGAACTCTGCCCGGCTGGTCTTTTCCGATGAATAAGCTGCTCATGGCAGGATAGTTGCTACCGGCTGCCGTATATACTGCTACGGAAAATGTGTGGTTGCCATTGGAAGCTTTTTCAACTACATACTGAAGCTTTGTGCCTGGAACAAGAACTTCTTCTGCGTCCTCGGTATAGAATACCTCTGGAAGGAAACTCATTCCACTCATCTCGCCGAACTCAACCTTCGTGATAGGCATCTTAAGAGGCTCGCCAAGGCTGTTTGTTGAAGGAAGAGTGACCTCGAGGATTACGCAGTAAGGGTCGGACGGATCTGTCGTGGCAGTAAATTCTCCCGGTTTAAGGTCGGCAGGAAGTTCACCAACAACGATAGGTTCTGCGTTTGCCCAGTCCATTGCATCGCCGACATAGACCTGCGCCATATAGTCGTAAGTGCCGAAAGCCACATCCTTGTCAACCCATTTCAACGCTTCGCCAGCAGTAGGATTCTCAAGAGTTCCAATGACCTGGAAGCCATCATCCATTGCCGCAGAGCGCATAATCTCAATCTTTGTGATAGGAGCGGTGAGGGGTGCTTTCGAATAGTCGCGACTGTTCATCATCTCCGTAGGAGCAGTGAATGTGATTTCCACATTGTTCTTGCCGCCTTCCACCACCCATTTCAAGGCGAAGTCCTTGACAGATGCAGGGATATAGCCTACTGGAAGACCTTCCGCGCTTGCAATGGTGCAAACGAAGAGGAGGAGAAGAAGACCCCCTCCAAACCTCCCCCACAAGGGGAGGCTTTTTAATATGTGCAGTAGTACGTTTGTCATGCTTATTTTTTTAGAAAAGGTGCACCGAACTCGGTGCACCTTTTGATGAAATTTATTCGGGAGAGGCTTATTACTTCACAAGAACTTTCTTGCCATCCTTAATATAAAGACCTGGCTGGTTCATGTTTAGAACCTTACGACCTGTGATAGTGTAGATGCCTTTGGCAAGGTTTTGAGGTTTTGAGATTGTAAGGTTGTCGATGCCGTTGATTGCTTCGTCAATAGCCTCAAGGCTTACGACGTATGAGAAGATGTTTGCGTCCTCGTCAATACCGAAGCCCATGATTGTCTTGCCGTCCAATGCGTATGCAGCAGGCACGTTAGCACCGAATGCAGGCATACCCTTTACCTTGTTGATCTTGTCGTCAACGCAGACGATAGATGTCTCGCCAGCTTTCCATTCGTAACCTACACGACCGAAGATTCCGTCAACATTTGTGTACATGAGCACAGAACCGTCGTTTGAGATGGCGCTTGCAGACAATGCAATAGTCTGACCTTCAAGGATTTCAAGCTTGCCTGTCTTGAGGTTGTAGCGTGCTACCTTTGGTGCTGGAATAGGATTGTTGAAGTTGCTATCGTCGAATTCTTCCTGGATAGTGAGTGCAATCCATTCACCGTTTGCGCTGAGAGAAGCTGGGCTGAACATCATGTAAGGCTTACCCTTCTTGTAGCCATCTTCGAAATAGTCCTTGCAGATTGGGTCGCAATCGTAGCCGCCAGAAGCATTCTTGCGCCAGATAACTGCTGGCCATGTAGCCTTGTCGTCAACGAGATAACCGAGAAGAACTGAAGCATCGGCAGACATCCAGCGGACAGCTGCACCGTCAACATTGAAGCCCATCTCGCTCTTCTTAGGGTATGAGAGGGTAGTACACTTCTTGTCCTGCCATACGCAAGGGAATGTTGCGAAGTAGCCATCGTTTTCTGCTTCGTTGATCCACTCAAAGTAGTAGTAGAAACCACCGATTGTCTTGCCGTCATCTGAGATGCACCAAGCGTCAGCACCCTGAGTGTTTGAGCCGCCATTGTCCTGGAGAACCTCTGACTTACCGTTAGCGTAAGCAATGAGAGCCTTGCCGCCGTAGCCGAGAGTAGAACCTACTGCCATACCATCATTATTAATAGCATGGAGAGAACCTTCCTCATATTGTGTGAAGTTAGTGAAAGTATTTGCTTCAGTCACCCAGATAGCAGGAGCTGATGTGCTGTAGTTTAGACCAGCAACATACTTTGCGTTGAGAGACATGCCTTCGCCCATGAGCTGAGTGCCTGTAGTGAAAGGGGTGATGCGGAGACCTGCGTCAACGCGAGAGTCATCATCACCTGGATTATCGCTTGGATCATCCTCAGCGTTTGCAGTGAGCTTAACGCTGTTTGCGTTGCTTACTTCCATTGAATGGAGGTCAGCGCCTGTGAGTGGCTGACGCTTGCTGATGAATGCAATGATAGAAATGTTGTCGCGAACCCATGAGTCGTCGAGAGTAACCTCGAATGTGTTCTCGTAAGCAGAAGATGAAGTCCAGTTGATGTTGTCGCCAGTGACTGCTGTAGCCACCTTGCGGAGAACATGGTTGTGGATGTAGTTTGAAACCCAAGTGCCGAGGTTGAGCTGGCGATACTTGATGCCATCTTCTACGACATAGACAGTAAGACCGTAATCCTTAAGCAAACTGCTTGCAACTGATCCGCCTTCGCCGCTAACCTTTATTCTGAGAGTCTTGCCGTCTTCAGAGAGTGACTTGTCGATATTCACGGAAGCGAATGAAGGAAGGCTGTACTGCTCCATGATGTCGAGGAGCTGCTTAGCGTATTTATCGTGATTGTTGCTAAAGCCGAGACCTGGCGCAATGCCTTCTTCGTCACTGAAATAGAGGCGGTTGAATGTACCTGAAGGGAATGCACCGCAGCCAAGGTATTCCAACAAATCTTCACATTCCTGAGTGTTGAATGGGTCTTTTGAAGACTGGTTGCCGTGGATGCAAGCTACGGCAATCTTGTCGCTTTGATTAAGAAGAGCCTCGATGAGCTGTGCTCCGTAAGGACAGTAAGTACAAGAGTGGGAAGTCATTTCCTCGACGAGGTGCTTCTGGCGTGCTACTATATCAGATGGGTAGTAAACGGAGAAATCTGCAGAAACCTTGTCATCTGAAAGTCCTTCTGTAGGAGCTGCACCGTTCACCTTCACGAGTTCTGCAGAGATAGTGTGGTTGCCACGAGCGATGTCAGCAGGAAGATCCATTGTTCCCATGAAGTACTTAGGGTCGGATGTGATCTGGAAGTTCTTTTCTGTCAGTGTGCCTTCGAGCTTTCCGTCAAGCTTAACCTCAATCTCAAAGCTCTTTACATCCTTAGTACCGAAGTTTGAAGTCTGGAAAGCAAATTCAAGCTGAGAGCCAGCTTCAACGGTATTTGAAGCTACGAGCATATTCTCAAGGATGACGTCGATGTCAGGGATTGCTGCCATAGTAACAAAACCTTGCACGCTGAGAACTCCATTGTTTGAGAGGTTGTAGATGTTCTCGCCCTGGCCAAGGTCAGCAATTACGCAGAAGCCTTCCTCTGAGTCCATATCAACAAGTGAGAGAGGGTATTTTGATTTTGTCTCAACATACTCGAAACCGATAGCGTAGCGGTTGTATTGATTTGAGATAGTGACAGGAGTGTTGAGCTCTACCTTGTTCCAACCAGTGGTGAAAGTCTTTCCGGCAGTGGAAGTCTCTGAAAGCTTAACAATGTAGTCGTCATTGGTAACGCCCATCACGAACACACTATTAATAGTAACAACGTCTGACAAGGCGAAACGAATGGCGTGGAGATTGCCGCCGATGAGTCGCTTTGTGTTTTCGGCAGGAACGATGCCGAAAGCCTTGAAGACAGAACCGTCTTGTGTCAGTGCACCGCCATTATCTTCGCTCCATTCGTCTGTGGTATATACACCCATAAGACGCTCGTTCTCAGCAAGTTCCGCCTTCATTCTTGGCGCTTTGCTCTTTGAAACGGCAGAGATGCTGCTGAAGCGATTAGGGATTTTGAAAACATTCTGGGTAGAATGCTTGACAGTACCAATAGGCGCTGTCTTCATATCTGCAACCTTCTGTGCCTGAACGCCGATGGAAAGGATTGCAAAAGAGAGAAAGAGTAATAGTTTTTTCATTTTATATATTAGGAGAGTTTTGTTGACGGGCTGAAAGCCCAATTAGTCCATAGCCCAGGGTAGAGCAGAGCGACACCCTGGGGTTCTGGTGGGGTGTTTATTCAGCGCCCTGTAAGGGCAAAAGTAAAACCAATGAATACATCTAAAACTTTTGCCCTTACAGGGCGCATGCCTCACGATTATTTCGTAAACCCAAGGCGCCGCTTCGCTTTGCCATTGGGCTATGTACTCATTGGGCTTTCAGCCCGTTTTCGCGAATACTACTTAATAATTACCTTCTTGCCATTCTTGATCACCAAGCCTTTGGCATTGTCAGCACGCTTGCCGTCGAGAGTGAATGTGCCCTGACGCTTTGCGTTGTCAACAGTGATTGCGTTCACTGCACCTGGTTCGCCATTGATGTATTTTACGGTTACAGTCTTGTCCTTTACGCCGTTTACATAGATAGTGAAGTCAGCGATGCAAGTCTGGCCTGCAAATTCTTCGTCATAGAACCATTCGCATGCAGTTTCCTTTGTCTCATTTGCTTTAAGGGTCACTGCCTTTGTAGTGATGACCTTTGCTTCTTTGTAGTTTGTACATGCTCCACTGAAACACTCTGCGAACTGAGTGCCTGCAGGCAACTGCTTAAGGTTAATCTCAAGCTTTACGCTCACGCCAGAAGCGGAAGTGTTGACAAGTTTAGGAGAGTGGAACTCGAGGAAGTCTGGAATGTCTGGAATAACTATCGAAGGATAGATGTTCATTGTAGAACCATTCTCGTAAACATTTCCCTCAGGGTCAGTAAAGTTCACCTGAGCGAAAGAACAAGCGGCAAACATTACTGCCGCAATAAGAGTAAAGATTTTCTTCATATAATGTTGTTTAATTATTTATATTCAAGGGAGTTGAAGAAGTTTAGTCATCAAGTTTAGTCATCAATTCAATTACAGGCACCTGTATAACCTGCTCCACGCCTTTGTCGTCATAAACGAAGATTACAGCGTGCATATTCTCCAGTTTCCATGTAGAATCCAGGTTAGCCATCCATGTGAAGTTCTGCTCCTCTTCACCGTAAACGACTTCTTCACCCCAAGGTCCGTTTACTACAGAGCGCAGAACATGTTGGTGAACATAGTTGCTGTTAAAGCTTCCGTCAGGCATTTTCTGAAGAGCAACTATCTCATCTTCAGTAAGCCAAGCTTGTATTTTTGCCTTACGACCAGAGTTTGCGCGTGATGTTGCATTAATGGTTAAGAAAGGTACTCCCGAGGTGTAGTTTACTGTTGCGCCAATAGTGACATCTGTTGTCTGCTTAAGACTTTCTGCAACGAGAGAACTCCAGTTCTTATAGTCATCGGTTGCTGCGCCACGATTGATCTTTGCTACAGGCTGACCTTGAGTATCTTCAAACCAAGTTTTCCAGTAATCCTTGCCAGATTCTGTCATCAAACCATTGTTCTTTGCAGAAAGACCGCCGAAAGGACCGCAGTGTATTGCTACAGCGATGACATTCTCTCCATAGAGATCCTGTATTTCGTGTATTGCCTCAGCGGCATTAGGGCAGTTTACGCAGCGCTGACCTGTAAAGTCCTCTATCAGCACATTGCGTGCAGCCTTAGCAGGCTCAACATAGATAAGGCGCTCATCCTCTGCAATGTCTGAACAAGAAGCAAGGAGCAGGAGCAAGAGACCCCCTCCCAACCTCCCCCACAAGGGGAGGCTTTTTGAAATTAGTTTTGTTATTAAGTTCTTCATATTGTTGAACATTAGCTATTGTTATTAAGCCCTCCCTTGTGGGGAGGGTTTGGGTGGGGTCAAAAGTTGTAGTTGTAGTTGATAACCAGTCCCTTGTTAGCTGGCACATAGCGGCAGACACCACCAGTACAGTTGTAGCCGGCACGAGTGCGACCGTAGCTAACCATGATGCGGTGTGACTTGATGTTTGTGGTCACAGCGAAGTTGTAGTAGTGAGCCACATCGCCATACTGACCTGGAGAAGGCTCTGTCTTGCCAATCTGGTCGCTTACAGTGAACATCAGATGTGGTGCAACAGAAAGTTCGAGGAGTCCGAATCCCCAATCGCCACTCTCATGCTCAGTGAGCAGATATTGCGCTTCGCCACGAAGAGTGAGCTTCTTGTTTATCTTATACTTGCCTTCGCCGATGAATATGTTGCTGTAGATATTGCCACCTTCCTGCTGGATGATGCCCTTGTTGTACTGCTGGTACATATACATGAGGTGGATGTCAAACGATTTTGTGAGACGCTTCTCGAGGTTTACGTCGAAGTCCTGATAGTAAACATCTCCCATCTTGAAGAAGGCGTTCTCGACGCCGTCAGTACCGCGAGTGCCCTTGAGATTGTTGTTCTCAAGACCCTTTACGAGAGAGTAGTTTACCTTTACCTTCATGCCATACTTGCCGCCAAGGGTAGTCTTGCGCTTGAAGTTGTAGCCAAGTCCGCCTTGGAATGCCCACTCACCTTCTGTCTGTGTAGCGTATGGATAGAGTGCAGCGAGCGAATATGTCTGGTCGAGAGTAAATGCTGGGAGATGGTTGATGTAACCAGCCTTGTTGAGTGGTGAGAGTGTGCGATTACTGCGGAAGCCCATGTTCTCCGAACGCTTGGCTTGGGCAAGCACTGAAAGACCGCTCTTTGCGTAACTCATTGACAGCATGGCTACATTTCCCTTGCCGTATGTGTAGTTGTTGAGTTCGTTAGGGTCGCCTGTCTTTTGCGCATATTCTCCAAGAACGGAGAAACCACCTTTCTGGAGCTTTGCACGAACGTCAAATGCATTCACATAGTCAGGGAGGTTAAGACGGTGAGTAGCGTCAGCCATTACGATGTCGTCGTTTGTCTCGCGTTTGTTTACCCACGAAGCGCCAATGCTGACACGGGTACCATTTTCCTGCATAGGCTTTATCCATTCATCGAGGCTCAGTTCCATATCTGCACCGCTGACGAGAGTCTTTGTGTCCCATTTCCAGTATGTGCGCTGAAGTCCTGAGAGTGCTTTCACCTGAACCCCCTTTGTTGGTTGGACAGTAACTCTTGCACCGAGAAGCGAGTTGTCTATTCCAAGTGAACGCTCTTCGTATGTGCGGAGAATGAATCCCGAACCGAACTGCTCGTAGAATGTGCCGGCAGTCACATCAAACTTGTCACCCTTGTATTTGACCCAGGCATTTGGTACGCCCCAACCCTTGAACTTGTTGTAGGCATCCTGGAATCCTGGCATAGGGAACTCAGTGAATTCCGCACGCACTCCCGCGTCTATCCTCTTGCTTTGCATGAGAAGGTCAACATAGGTGTTTGTGAGGAAGTTCTTGTTGTCGTATTCTCCTGTTCCGATAGCCTCGTCGTCTTGAGGGGCTATCATCATATCACTCTGAACGGAACCGCTCAGAGTGATGCCATTGTCAGACTGCGCCTGGATGCCAAGCGTGCTGACAAGCAATAATCCTGTTAATGTTTTGCGCATTTTCTTACTTTACCAGTTCACGAACTTTCTCAATCAATTCTTCTTCTGCACCGTCAGTGTA
>JAKSLI010000100.1 GCA_024401305.1 Bacteroidaceae bacterium
CCTCAGAAGACTCACGGCAAGCCGTCCAAAGGCAAAAGTCAGGCTAAAAGCCTTGCCGCTAAGCGGTCAGAAAATAACAGGTGATTTTTCAAAGCAAGTTTGTGTTTTGAGTACTCAAAACCTACCCATTCTTCACCGCCCTTGGCGATTTGATGGGTTTGCAGCAACGGGCTAAAGCCCTGCCGTATTGCTTCTCAGATTCCCGAGAATCATGGGTTGAAAAATCACAGCTATGCTTTCATCTGGTAAAAGCATTCATATTAGGCTGCAAAAGGATAGAGATTGCCATGCGAAAGCATAGGTATTGCCAATGTATGCTTGCTGCCGAACATTCGTTTGAGTGCTATCGAACAGCAAAATTGCAAAACAGAACTAATGTATAACTTATAAAACAGTAATGATATGTCTAAGCAAAAGAATATAGATACTCGTAAGAAAGGCGGTCGCCCAAAGTTGGAATCCTATAACAAACGTCGCCATCAGCACAAGGTGTCTTACAACGACACGGAACAAGAGATTGCCGAGGCTAAGGCAAAAGAGCATAACCGCACATTAAAGAAATGGATGCACGATGCACCGATGGAACTGGAGGGTAAGCCTCACCTCGACGAAGAGAACACAGACTACGTCCGCAAGATTGCCGGCATGTGTAACAACGTCAATCAGGTTGCTCATAAGGCTAATGCCGAGGGATTCAAGGCGGCAGAGAAACTTGCCAATGATGTATTGTCAGGACTCATGACTCTGTTGTCCCGAATCGTTCGCGGAGGTGACCTTTCAAAAGCGTAGTCGGAATAACAGAATTGAGCAACAAATTGTAACAACAAAAGGAATAACAATGATAGCAAAAATTGTACCCGGCACAAACTTCAAAGGTGCCATTGATTACATCACCGACATCTTCGGTAAGGACAAACAAAAGAAGGGAGCTCGCATTATCTGCCACTCTGACGGAATACCACCTGGAGCGGACAACAAAACGATGGGTGTTCTTCTTGATTCCTATGCTCGCAAGGGTGATCATAACATCGGTGACCCTGTGCGCCATTTCATACTGTCATTCTCTAAGTATGATGCACCCAAGCTGACAGATGCGTTGATGTCCCAAATCTTTCAGGAGTTCTTATCCCGAATGGGTTATAAGAATACAGAGTTCCTGGCAGCCCGTCATCAGTCAAGGAAGAATCCGCACCTGCATGGCATTACCCTTCGCATTGATCGTGACGGCAATGTCATCAGCGATGCCTTTGAAATTGACAAGGCAAACCGTATTGCTCTTGAACTTACTAAGAAATATGGATTGCACATATCCTCTGGCAAGGTTGACGTGAGTCGTGACAGACTTCGTGGCAGGGACAAGGCAAAGTACAAGATATACGATGCCGTCTCTGCTGCGATGAAGAATACCGACACATGGGATAAGTTCTATGAGGCATTGGAGAGGCAGGATATTCAGATGAAGTTCCATATCAACAATGTGACTGGCAAACTCTTGGGAATATCCTTCAGTACTGATGGTTTCAGTTTCGGCGGCAAGAGTGTTGACCGCTCTATGACTCTGGCTAAACTTGAAGAACACTTCGGTAAGCTGAACGAGATAGTTCATGAGAACGTTCATGATTACTACGAAGATAATTGGGAGGAATACATCGAAGCGTTGCCTTATGACAAGCGTTCTTCTGTTATGAAGAATCTATACAAGCCTTTCGTGGATTTCTTCCCTAACGGAGTGCCAGAGTTGAAATTGCCTGATGTAAGGTTGTCTTTGGGAAATGCTTTCTACGATGACCGCATTACTGATGGCGATATTATCCCCTCAAAGGATGGCAATTCGGACTTTGTTCCTCTACAGTTGCTCCTGTTCATCATTCTCGACAACTACCAGCCTCAGTTGTCTCTTTGCGGTGGTGGTTCTTCGCAGTCGTCAGGATGGGGAAAGAAGGATGATGAAGATGAACGATGGAAGTTCCGCTTCCGTTTCAATATGGGCATACTGAAAGGTATAGTGGCAGGAGCTAAGAGAAAACCAAAACAACATAAATACTCTTTAAGACGATAAGTTATGACAAAGAAAAAAGAAACAGAACAGATTCCAGTTGAGACTCTGGTCTCTCAACTCACAACGATAGTTCAGGCGCAAGGAACCAAGAACCGTGAGCGTCACAATGTTGTCATGCAGGCTCTTTCTATAGTTGCATCCGTCTATGGCTATACCATAAACGAAGATGACGGAACCATTGTACGTGTAGAGAAGAAGGCTCAGCCTGTCAGCTTCAGTCAAGAGGACAAGGCTGATCTTGCCAAACAAATATGCAACTTGATGCCGAAGCCATTGAAACCAGAGGTGATTCCTGCTACGGTTGACAAGAGCGTTCACATCAAGAATAGCGATGTCCTCATGGACGAACTGGCTCTCCGATGGGAGTCAAGGGAAGACGATATTCGCAAAAAGCAGAAGGCAGAGACTGAAGCTGTTGCCATGACTCAGATGAACAAGTCTGTCAAGGAATATCTGCATGAGCGTGACCTAAAGGACGCTAAGCGAAAGAAGAGAAACAGTTTCTTCCGTAAGTTGAAGCGTATCTTTGTCAAGTTCTATGCTGGCTATGTATCGGACAAGTTGAAACATGCCGTTGCCTTTGGCTTCGGTACTCTGGGCATTATCTTCGGCATAGTGATGTATGTCTCAATGTCTGCTTACAAGGCTTCATTCGACAATGAGTTTCATGAGTATCAGACTCTTCGTCCCTTCCTTGTTAATGACCGTGATTATCTCACTACCATCGAGAATGTGAGGGAGCTCATTCGTCATGAGGATAACAAACGTCTTCGTGAAGAATACGACTCAATCTCTTTTGAGAAGTACCTCAAGCAGGAATGGGATAAGCGTCATCGTCATCAAGCAGAGTTTGAACGAATGAAACAATCACACAGATAGTGTTAGTAAACTTTATTTATCAACCTTTTAAAACCTTTCTTTTATGAAGAATTTTATTATTGTTTGTGCCGGGCTTAAGGGCGGGTCTGGGAAAAGCTGTGTCTGCGCCAACCTCGCCATGCACCTGATTGATCAGGGCATCCCAGTAATCGTTTATGATGCAGACATCCAACAGACCCTCGTTCGTCATCGTCAGCGTGAGTTGGCAGAGCATCCTGATGCACAGCCACCTTACCAGTTGATGCCGTTCAGCACTGCCGATGCAGAAGCTGTCAAGGCTAACATGGCTCAGTTGAAGAATGTTCCTGCCGTTGTGCTTATTGATTGTCCTGGCAACATTCAGGATGCTTGCCTTCAGCACATCTATGAGGCTGCGGACATCGCTGTGGTACCAACGCGCTATGACTTCGACAATCTTGATGCAACAGTCCTCTTCTCCGAGATGTTCATCAAGATTAGCAAGGCAAAGATGTTCTTCGTTCCGAACTGCATCAATGCCATTGAGGAGCGACGTGAGGAAATTCAGAAGGCTCGTGACATCGCCAAGAAGATGCTTGAAAAGTACGGTACTGTCACCGCACGTATCAAGCAGTGTCTCACCGTGAAATGTTACAGCACTCTCTTCCCTCATGACTCTTACAAGCGCAATGCTGTAAAGCATGCGTTTGAGCCAATTATTGAAATAGTTGGTAAGTAATCTATACAAATATGGGTTACACAAAAGAGCACTCTAAACAAAAAACCGAAACCTGCTCCGACGATGTGTCGGTTAAGGTTTCGGATAGTTTTCACATTATTGACTATCACCGCGGTTCAATTAATTCCATTTCGTATTCTTTCCATTCTTCACCATCAATCATGTATGAATCGTTGCCAATGATTGTAAAGCCTACGGACTTATAACACTCCAAGGCAGGGCGATTGTCGCAGAACACTCCAAGGGTGATTCGCTTTGCGTGAAGAATGTTTCTTGCATAGTTAATCGCAAGCTTCAATAGTTTTCTGCCATACCCCTTACCTCGCAAGGTATCATCTACGATGACGAAACCAAAACGGATGATATCCTTGTCTGCTGAAGGATAACGTAGCATAATATGTCCAACAATCTTTTCTCCTTCCACCATCGTTAGAGGAAACATCTTACTAGACTTATAAAGATGAAGCATCTCGTCGGGAGTTGCAGGATAGTCTTTGTATCTATCGGCACTCCACAATCGGAATGCGCGTTTGTCCTTGCACCAAGTAAGTATTGTTGCTGCATCTTCATAGATGAAGGAGCGGAGTGTGCAAGGCACTATTTCCAACCTCAACACCCTCATCTCTCGCTTTTCTCCAGAATGAAGATTTTTGTCAATAGCAGTATCTCCTGTGGGAGCGAAGCCGCATTTCTCCATGACGCGCCCCGATGCTGGATTGTCAATGAAGTGACTGCTGATAAGAGATATGTAATTGGTTTCTTTACGGATATATTCGAGCATTAGCTGCAAGGCTTCGGTGCAGATGCCCTGATTCCAATAAGGCTTGCCTACCCAATAACCAACAAGAGGTTCGCCTTCACGAGCAGGAAGATTCAATGGGCAATTTGGCATGTAGCCCATTGCGCCTATAGCCTCATTGGTTTCTTTCAATACGATAGCCCAAGTCGTGGGGTTCTTGAATACCGTTCTGATAATTTCCAGGCTTTCCTCTACACTCTTATGTAGTGACCATCCTGCACGTTCTCCTACAACAGGATCACTTGCATATTTGTAAAGTGCCTCGGCATCAGATTCCTGCCAATGGCGAAGAAGGATTCTATCTGTTTGCATATTCTTTAATGTTTTATCATATGGTTAAAACAAAGTCGTGAGATATTTGCTATTAAGTCCTCGCATTTCTCCAAATCACATGCAGCATTCTCAATAAATACAGCAATGTTGTAGTGATGATTGTTAGGCAGAATGATGCACGCCGCATCATTGACTGCCATGATTTTGCCATCTGGAAGTGTGGGACCGGTACCAGTTTTGTGAACTATTATTACGTCTTCAAGATAGCGTGGTAGTCTATTCGTACCGGTCTTACAACCTTTCATAGTGTCCCAAACGAACTTGTATGATGCTTGATTGTCGAGAAACCATTCCAGCAATTCTGTTGCAGTCTTGGTAGTGCTCCAGTTGCCATAACAAGCATTAGTTTCTGTTGCCATATGTCTCTCGCTTACAGATATACAACAATCCATAATGCCCACAGAATGAACGAAATCGTTTACTTCCTTCATGGTGACGAACTTATCGGAGAGTATATTGCATGCATTATTATCACTCTCAACAAGAGAAAGCTTAAGTAACTCTTCAATTGTATAATTCCCACCCCTTGGGTTCTTGTCACGCATGGGACTCCAGGTTTTCTCCATCATGTCCCTTCTTCTAACTCTTATTCTTTTGTCAAGCATGATTTCATGTTCCTTGCACTTGTTATATACAGCAAGTGCTTGATGAAACTTTACTACACTCATCAATGGGAAATGATGGTTCTCATTGATATGAATAGTGTCGCCAAGGTCTGAGACCATACTGACCCCAACTACCCCAGGAAAAGAACTGATCAGATTATTGACTTGCCAACGCACTTCATCTAATTCCTGAGCTGCAGTTTTCACAGAAGCCAACAACAGAAAAATAATTGATATTATTACACTTCTCATCACCTTGTTCTTATATAATGGTAGGTTCTATTAATTCATAAATTCGAGTGGAAGCCGTTCCGTCAGATACAATCTTTCGGAATCAGTCCCTCAGCTGAGGGCTTTGGCTAGCGATTGCGTTCGTTTATCCACTCATTGACATGTTGTTTTTGACGATTTGACACGTATGGGCACAGTTATCCCTTGCAAGTGATAAACTGTGGATGAAAGTTGACGATCTGTACATATCTGAATATGTTATATACGAGGTTGGTCAGTGCGTTGGCAGCCTTGGCTCGCATCATTCCAATGCTGCGGACAATAGAGCCGTTCATTGCTCCTTCAACGAATCCAAAGATGTGTTCAACCAGACATCTTGTCTTGGATTTAGTGCGGTTGTTCTGCTTCTGCTCATCGGTCAGGGGATTGTTGCGATGCCCTTTCTCACAGATGACAGGATTCATCCCACATTCTCTTACGACATCATCCTT
>JAKSLI010000101.1 GCA_024401305.1 Bacteroidaceae bacterium
GGTTATAATGTGGTTTGTAAGGTAGAAGAGTAATGGGACGACTGACAGAATTTCTAATGAAGGCACCACCGCCACCAGCAGGCATGGGATTCGCAATGCCGATGATGAAGGGATGGGTGCCTCGCCGATTGCAACCGTGGATTTACGTACTGACAGCCTTGTGCTTCCAATTCTCGGGAGGCATGTATCTGGGCGCACTCGACGAGATTCGGGGCACGACCAACTTCATGATTGAGGACGTCCTGTTTCTGCTCTATGCCACGCTGGCAGGTATGGCGGTGTGGTTCCCCATGCTGTTCAGGATGAAGTTCCGCTTCACCAATCAGCAACTCTTGTGTACCTCAGCCATCGTCATGTGCATCTGCAACATCATCACCATGTACAGCCACTCGATGACGGTGCTGGTTGTGGCATGCTTCATAGCAGGAATAGCCAAGATACAAGGCACATTCGAGTGTATGAGCAACATACAGCTATGGATTACGCCCAAGCGCGACTTTGCCGTATTCTTTCCTGTGCTCCACATCATACTTCTCTCCGCAATAGAAGGCGGTGGATGGCTTGCCGCATGGATGGGACATCATTTCACATGGCAGATGATGCACGCTTTCACTGTGATTACAATGTCGTTTGTATTGCTGACGCAGATGGTGCTGTGCCGTCCGTTCTGTCCTATGCCCAATCGCTTTTCGCTGAAAGGAACCGACTGGCAGGGAGCGTTGCTCATTTGCGTGACGATGCTGCTTCTATCGTACATATTTGTCTATGGCGATCACTACCGATGGTTCGCGAGCCAACATATAAGATTGGTGGGAGCCTTCACGCTCATCTTTGCAGGCCTTACCCTTTACCGACTGATTCACAGCCGCTACCCATACGTCGAACTGCAGCTGATGAAATGCCGCAACGTAGTGCCGATACTCATCGTAGTCACGTTGGCAGAACTGGCTTTCGGTGCCGAGCACACGCTTGAAGAGATACTCTACAGCGAGGTCGTAGGACTTGAAGAACTGACCAAGGAGAGTCAGTATATGTTTGCTTTGCCGGGTATGTTTCTCGGCATCGCTCTCGACTTGTACTGGCTAAAACTACAAAAGTGGAAAGTGTGGAAGTTGATAGGCATTGCCTTCTTGTCCATCAGCGCATACGCCCTGCTCATGTACACCACGTTGGGCATGGGCGTGAACATCGAGCAATACCGACTGGCTATCGTGCTTCGTGGTTTCGGCTATGGCATCCTTGCACCGACGCTGATGTGGTCTTTGGACGAATCCGTGCCAAGCCTCGAACAGTTCTTCATGGGATTGTTCGTGTTCAATGTCGTACACATGTACCTCGGCGGTGCTATGGGGTATGGCTTCTACACCACCATCTTCCAGCATTTCCTGAATGAGGACATGATGCACTACGGTCGTCAGCTCACACTCACCAATCTCGACCTCTCACATTTCAACTTCGGGGAATTCATGGGTGGCGACTATCTGCACTCCATGATGCTTGTGGCGATTAAGCAGGTATATGGCTACGTCATCTGGTTCTCCCTACTCCTTGCTTCTATCTTCCTGTTGTGCGACATTCCTGCAGTTAGGACAAACATCCGCAAGGTACCACGTTGGCCAGTGTTTGCGATAGAATATCTGGCAGGTAAACGTAAAAGAGTGTAATGCACCTAAGCCCCGACATCAAGTGTGATATTTATCTGATTAGCAATTGAGTTAAATTTAATTAACGGCCCGCTTAGGAATTGAACCTTACCAGTTTCTCTGAGTCATAATAATACAATAATATCTAAGTAATAGCATTATGAGAACTAATAAATTTCGGAACTTATTTGCAGTATCTTTCCTGTGTTTAATTTGTGCCTGCACTACCGAAAATCCATTTGAAGATTGGCAACAAGACTTTGGTCATGGCGGTCAAGGAGGCTTTGGCGGCAATGGCAGCATGTCCGGCAATCTAACAGATCTTGGCACGCTCAGCAGCTTTGATGTCGCTATGGACAACAGGCCTTTTACAGAAACGGAGGTTATACCAAGTGACGAAAGCGATCCGTATTATAACGAATACGTAGAAAACAACTTTGAGGCAAAGAACACCACTACCATTACCTTTGCTGCTGATGGAATAGTGACCGACAACGTTATCAATGGTGATACCATAATTGCTGAAGGTGCTTGTGTGACGGTTAAGGCTCACAGTAAGGGACTCACCCTGAAGGTTAATGGAACAACCCCGAATGGAAGCTTGCGCATATACAGCGAGAAGAAATTCTCGTTGTTGCTCTCAGATGCTTCGATAACCAATGCTGAAGGTGCTGCCATTAATATCCAGAACGGCAACTGCTTTGTACAACTAGAAGGCAAGTCATTGTTGGCAGATGGAACTTCGGCTGCCTACATAAAGATCAACGATGAAGATGAGAAAGCTGTATTCTTCAGCGAAGACGATTTGCGATTCAGTGGAAACGGTTCGCTTGAGATTGCCTGCAACAACCCATCAGGAAAGAGCGGCATAGCAAGCGATGATGCACTCTTCTTTCGTCCGGGTATAGTAGTTCAGGTTAAATCTTCCGCTTCTGCTGGTCATGGCATAAAGGCTAACGATGCTATTGTGGTGAAGGGCGGTGTGTTCAATATCCAGACGGAAGGTGCCGGCAAGAAAGCTTTCACGAGCGATGGTGCAGGAAACTTCGATGGAGGTCGCATAGTGGCAATAACCACTGGCGGCGTCGATGCTTCTGATCCAACTGACCTATCAGGGGCAGCTTGTATAAAGACCGATAGCACACTTGTCATTACTGGTGGAGAGCTTCGTCTGAAGAGCACAGGACAAGGTGGCAAGGGAATCTCTTGCGATCAGAATATCCATATCGCAGGCGGCGATCTCTATATCATAACCTCAGGCAATATGTATGGTACGTCTTCTTCCGGCAATATGCGTCCAGGCGGTTGGGGTGGCAAGACATCCTCAAATACCGACACATCCGTTTCGCCAAAGGGCATCAAGGGCGATATGGATGTGCTTATTTCAGGGGGAAATGTCTTTGTGCGCACCTCTGGAACCAATGGCGAAGGCATAGAGAGCAAGGATACACTGAATGTCACAGGTGGCAATGTGGCTGTCAGTGCATACGATGACGGATTGAATGCAACAAGGGCAATCAATGTGTCTGGCGGACGTGTCTTCTCTGTCTCAAATGGAGTGGGCGATGGCATTGACTCCAATGGCAGCATCTCCGTTACGGGCGGTGTCATGATTGGCATAGCAAGCACTCAGGGCAGTGAGGAAGGCATTGACCTTGAAAACAGCACTTTTACCATTTCCAATGCCACGGTGATAAGCATTGGCGGCGGTATGGGAGGCGGCATGGGCGCAAGATACAGCGGTCATTATGTCTCTGCGACACTGTCGGGAAATGCAGGTACATACGTTGCTCTTACCGATGGCAATACACCACTCACGGTGTTCCTGCTCCCAAGAACATGCAATGGAACATCGCTGTTGCTTAGTTCTCCGAAACTCACCAGTGGAACCTACACACTGACCTCTGGCGCAGAACCAACAGGTGGTCAGCTTTGGATGAATCTATACGAGAACGCCACTTCCGTTTCTGGTGGAACATCCGTATCCGTTAAGGCAAACTAACATGAACTACCACAAACGCATCATATATATGAATATGAAAGCTTTATCAACAGCATTTCCTGTTATCGTCCTTACGTACCACGCACCCTCATCAACTATCTCGCCTACGGCGACACCTTAAGGATTTAATAGAGATTTACGAACAGACATTCATCCCCTACTGGTGGTGGTTGCCCGTCATAGCGCTAACCATGATCGTTGGAGCTATCGTCCAACCTAAAAATGCAATGAGACGACCTGCTCACTACTTTATATTTTTCTTCTTGAGCGCACTCGTGTGCTGCATATTCCTTTGGAGCAACTACCACTTTGCCTCATGGGATGCACCATCCGTGAAAAAGAAATACGAAATTCATAAAATACATCCTTATCGAAATAAAAGTGGAAAGATAACCAAATTCATCGCCACAATAAAGTATAACGATAGTGCCAAAGATATTCCCTTCCCACTAGAGCAAGTCAAACAGCTTAACAATTCTAAAAGCATTGAATTTGAACTGCACAAAGGTGTTTTCGGCTTTGATGTATATAAGGAAAAAAGATTGTATTGAAATGAGAACTAACAAACTAAACAGGATAACAGGATAGGATAACGGTGGCGGTTCGGACCATCCTCGTGCAAAACATCAAGAATAATGGTGGGTTGAATGCTGTTTGGTTAAGTACAACGAATGGCATTGTGATGATGAAATGTCAGTTACAACACAAAAAAGAGAGGAAAATGGATAAATATTATTAAATAAGGTGATAAATGAGAGTTGAAGTTTGCGTATATGAGGGAAATATATTATTTTTGCGTTTGCAAAATTGAATAAACCGCACTACTACAGAATTAAGATTATGAGAGTGAGCCCTAAGACACAGTCAATGATACCAATTATCAGGGAATGTCTTTCTTCACAACCCGTGAAGAAAGCTTGGTTGTTTGGTTCATACTCACGAGGCGAGGAAACCCCAAACAGCGATATAGACATACTGGTCGAATATGAAGATAGCGACAATATGTCTTTAATGGACATTTGCAAGATAATGTATAGTTTGGAGAATGCACTCGCCATAAAAGTTGACCTTGTGGAAAACGGGCGTTTGCTTCCATTTGCCGTCGATAGTGTCAATCATGATAAACTGTTAGTGTATGAGAGAGCCAGTTAGAGATAAAGGCAGATTGCAGCACATAGTAGAAGCTAGCCAAATCCTGCTCAAAAGTAAGGATGAGGAGTCGCTTGAAAACATCAAGGCTGATCCTGTGAAATTCTATGGATATGTAAAACTTGTAGAGATAATCGGCGAAGCGAGCTATAAACTGACAAAGGAGTACAAAGATGCACATCCTGAAGTTCCTTGGCAGTTGATGGCTGGCATGCGTCATGTTCTTGTTCATGATTATTACAACATAAGTCCCGCTCAATTGTGGAAAACAATAACCAAGGATATTCCTGTTCTTGTTCCTATCATAGAAAAGTTGTTGGAGGAATAGGAATGAACGCCTACAAAGACAATTCCTCTTATTTCCATTTAAACCGATCGCAAAAATATTGCCATCAGCGGAGGGCTGATGACAACAAATGACATGAGGGGCTACATTCGTTATCTACGTATATTGGAATAATTCTGCTATATGCGTACAGCGGAACCGCCCCAGAGAATCACATGGGGGATTTTGAGTTGTTTTTTTGTTTATTTAACCGAGCAATATGATAGATTCTCAATAAAAATATGATAGATTCTCAATAAAATTGAGTACCTTTGCAAATAATTCTGTAAAAGAGCCGCGAATTACAACAATAATCATGCAGTTTTGGATTGGCTCGCCGACAGGAACTGCACAAACATTTCGAATAAGAAACAGATAATTAATTGCGCTTAGCGCAGACATATTAACATAAGCATTGACTATTATTTGCGTTCTCCTGAAAAGCCTGGAAACTTTTATATTGGAATAAGAACACAAACGAATAGTGGTTAGGCAATTCTCTGTGACAGTAGAGGGTGTGCCTTTTCCCACCTATAATAAAGCCAATGTCCTAGCCTTTGGGCATGGGCATATCTTATTGGTGGGAAGAGGTTTCATTCCAGGCTGCCTCGGAGAACGCATAAGAAGGTTCATGCCCTTTTTGTG
>JAKSLI010000102.1 GCA_024401305.1 Bacteroidaceae bacterium
ATGCTAATCATTAATTCACGTTTTCTCACTCAACAACTCACCGGTGTCCAGCGATTTGCCATAGAAATCTCCAAGCAGATAAAGAAGAAGCTTGGCGATAAAGTGCTTTTTGTTGCACCTCGAAACATAGTAAGCAAAGAGGCTGCCAAAGAATTGCAGGCTGTAATTGTTGGCAAACATACCGGCTATTTGTGGGAGCAATGGGATTTGATGCAGTACATGAAGTCTAACGGTGGACATCTTCTGAGTCTATGCGGATTTGCGCCAGTACTTTACAAGGACAAATCGTGGGTACTCCATGACATACAAAGTGTCCGTTTTCCTCAAATGTTCACTTGGAAGATACGTCTGGTTTACGGTATTCTGATGCCTGCAGTGCTTAGAACGTCAAAGCACGTCTTCTCCGTAAGCAACTTCTCTATGAATGAAATTTCAAGCCATTACAACATTCCTTTGGATAAAATGTCTGTCGTTTACAATGCTACATCTGACATTTTCCGCAAAGTAGAGAACAGCAATCTGGCAAACAAGAAGTATCTTTTTGCCGTATCTTCCGTAAAGGCAAACAAGAATTTCCCCGTTGTGCTGAAGGCTTTCGAGAATGTCAGCAACCAATGTCCCGACCTTCACCTCTATATTGCCGGCAACATGAACAGCAAACTCTTTGCCGATGTGGACATATCCCGCTATCAGCAGAACGAAAGGATTCATTTCGTCGGACATATTGACGACCAAAGGCTTGTGGAGTTATACAGCAACGCCTTCGCACTCCTTTTCCCTTCTTTCTACGAAGGCTTTGGACTTCCTATTGTCGAAGCCCAAGCATGCGGTTGTCCTGTGATTTGCTCAGACGCTTCATCGCTGCCAGAAGTGGCACGCGACTCCGCTCTTTATGGTAATCCTGACAAAGTGGAGGATTTTGAGCATGCCATTATCAAGCTCTATAACGATGACACTCTTCGCAATCAGTTAATAGAGAAAGGATATGAGAACATAAAGCGATTCAATTGGTCATTAAGTGCAGACAACCTCCTGAGGGAACTTCCTTACAGATAGACTGTGGACTACATCGTCTAAAACGGAAGAAAGACATCTATTCGTAGAACACTATCTCTGTCTTGTGGCCTAAGCGGCTCTCTATTGGTGGCAATTCATTGTACGTTTCGCCAAACTGATGGCGCAGATATTTCTCCACCAAGCCCGGACCTTGCAGCATGACACCTTCAAACTCGATATCTTTCGTAGGCCCTTCTACCACTTCTGCCGGACATTGCTCACGGAAGAGTGAGCCCCAAGGATACATGTAATAATCCTTCTTTCCAACGATTTTCGCCAGTGCCTTGCAAAGTGGTATTATCACACAGCGCTGAACTTGATAGACCATATTGGCTAGAACATTCACCCTACCAATAAATAACTTCTGGTTCAAGAACGTAAAAGCACCTGCAAAGCGCTGTAATCCAAAGTGTGCGGGCTTTGCCAAGCAGAATATATCCACCTGACAACCTCTGTATTTCCTAGCCTTGTGAGTGGCTGAATCCTGGATATACTCACTCTTCAGGTCACGAAGCACTGTCCAGAAACCAAAATAGCCAGGGTCGGTTTCATGATTTTGCAAGACAAACTGTGGATGCGGATGCGCTTTCAAATAGTCGGAGAATCGCTTGAAGTTCTCTTCCGTCATGACTATGTCTGCATCATCATCCCACGGAATGAAGCCCTTATGACGGGCAGCACCGAGCATGGTGCCGCTATCAATGAAATACTTTATGCTCTCCTGGCGACAAACCTTATCGATAAACACGAGCATCTCCAGCATTCTCATCTGCGCTTTGCGAAGCATGGAACCTTCGGGATTGTACCTTGCTTTCAGTTCACTTGCTGTTTCACCTGTATTAAATACTTTATCTTCCATCATGCTTTGAACTTTCTCATTTATCCCCAAGCCTCTTTCAGCATTGGTTTAACACTTTCCATGACGAACATCTTCTCCACTCTCTGCTTTGCTGCTGCCGAGAGTTTTGTGCGGAGAGGTTCATCATTTATGAGCCTGTCAATGGCTGCGGCATATTCCCTTACGTTGCGATTCTCCACCTCAAGGCCTGTTTCGTCCTTCACATTCACCCAGTTCACGCCGGAACCTGGTATCGTAAAGCTTACGGGAACAGCTCCACAGTACATCGCTTCTGCAAGAACAACTCCGAATGCCTCATTCTTTGTGATGCTTGGGAAAGCAAAAACTGTGGCTGCACGCATATATGCCGTGATATCCTCATCAGGTATTCTGCCAAGGAACACGATGCGTTCGTTGTCCTTTGCCATTTCCTTCATTTCAGCAGTCATCGGACCACTGCCAGCAATCAGTATCTTGCAGTCGGATTCAATATACCTTTCAGATTCTATGAGTTGCGGAATACCTTTGTAGCTCACATGTCTTCCCATAAAGAATACGAGAGGCTTGTTTCCGTAGGTAGCCTTTATCTCGGCTATCCTTTCATCCTCATTTGCTGAAGGTTTCAGCTTCTCTAATGATACTACATTCGGTACCACAACACATTTATCCTTATGTCTTGCCAGAGGTGCGGAGAGTGTAAGATAGTTCGGACTGGTAATGACTATCTTGTCTGCCCTGCGCAAGCTCCACTGCTCTATCATACGGAAGAAGAAATACAGCACCGGCTGCACTATGATATCTGAATGCCAGTGAATTACGAGCTTCGTTTTCTTCGGGATAAGCATACAGGTACAAAGGGAAACGAGCGGATTTGGCACATGGATATGTATGATATCTGGCTTATAGTCACTTATGGTACGCTTCAACATACCATAGAATCCTGCTGACAAAGGCTGACGACAGAGTTCCTTCCAGATACCTTTGCGAATAATCTCTGCTCCATCGATGATTTCCGTAGAATCTTCCGATCCCTCATTAAAGCAGAGAACCTTCTGTTCATATTCAGGCATACCGTCAACGAGGCTCTTGCAAACATCTTCAACGCCGCCTTTGAAAGGATAATAATATTTGGATATGTGAAGTACCTTTTTCATAGCAATTTGCGGTAAGTAGTATCACTTAATATAACGCATATTCCCGCCTTTTATTGCATCTACAATCAAAATAGGTGCGAAATATTACCAAGGTCGGACTGCAAAAATAATGATTTTAACCGAAATACACAAACTTCAAACTAAAAAATGAGGCAATATCAGTTAAAATGACAAAAAAAAGATGTAAATTTGCAGCCGAAACTTGCTAAAACGCCTTTTCGACATATTGTTCTCCATACTGGCTCTCCTATTGCTTTCGCCAGTGTTTGCCGTCATCATTATCTGCATGATATGTGGTGGCTGCCGACCTGTCATCTTCAAACAGGAGCGCATTGGACTTCATGGCAAGCCATTCTTCATCTACAAGTTCCGCTCAATGAGGGTGGGAGCAGAGGAAGGAACACCGCAACTTACGGAGCAGAACGATGAGCGCGTTACGAAGATTGGCCGTTTTCTACGCAATCATCATCTTGACGAGCTGCCACAACTGTGGAATGTTCTGGTCGGCGACATGTCGTTCATCGGCTATCGTCCGGAGCGACAGTATTTCATTGACAGGATCATGGAGCACGACAACCGCTACGAACAGCTCTACAAGATGCGCCCAGGCGTGACAAGTTATGCCACTCTCTACAACGGCTACACCGACACGATGGAGAAGATGCTAAAGCGATTGGAGTACGACCTCTATTACCTTGAGCATCATTCCATGCTTTTTGACATGAAGATCCTGTATCTTACAGCAATGAACATCATTACAGGAAAGAAGTTCTAAATGATAGACACTTCTGCATAGGAGAGAAAATCCAAATGATAGACACTTCCGCTTTTCAAGACAAGAAAGCAGCCTACTACACTTTGGGCTGCAAACTGAATTTCGCCGAGACAAGCACTTTCGGTGAGATGCTTTCGTCGTATGGCGTAACAACGGCAGAGAAGGGAGAGAAGGCAGACATCTGTCTTATTAACACTTGCTCCGTTACGGAGGTTGCCGACCGCAAATGTCGCCAAGCAATCCGCAAGATGGCACGACAGCATCCCGATGCTTTCGTGGCTGTTACTGGTTGCTATGCACAGTTGGAAAGCGAAGAAGTGGCAGCAATAGAGGGCGTTGACCTCGTGATAGGCAGCAATGAGAAGGCGCAACTCATACAGATTCTCTCGGAAAGATTCTCTGAAGAATCGACAAATCGGCAAATCGACAAATCGACAAATGCCAAAATTCATGTCACCCCAAAGACCAAGGACATCACATCCTTCGCTCCTTCATGCTCACGAGGCAATCGTACACGCTTCTTCCTCAAGGTTCAGGATGGCTGCAATCATTTCTGCACTTACTGCACAATTCCATACGCTCGCGGCTTCTCACGCAATGCTTCCATAGAGTTTCTCGTAAACCAAGCCAAGGAAGTAGCAGCAAAGGGCGGCAAGGAGATTGTCATCACTGGCGTGAACATCGGCGACTTCGGACGCTCTACCGGCGAGACATTCTTCGACTTGGTAAAGGCACTCGATGAAGTTGAGGGCATAGAGCGCTATCGCATAAGCAGCATCGAACCGGAATTACTCACCGATGACATTATTATATATTGCGCGCGTAGCAAGAAGTTCATGCCACATTTCCATATTCCACTGCAGAGCGGATCGGACACCGTGCTCAAACTCATGCATCGTCGCTACGACACAGCACTCTTCCGCCACAAGATCGAACTCATAAAGAAGCACATGCCAGATGCATTCATCGGCGTTGATGTCATGGTAGGCTGCAGAGGCGAGACACCAGAGTGCTTCGAAGAGTGCTACGAATTCCTGAAAAGCCTTGATGTCACCCAGCTTCATGTCTTCCCTTACAGCGAACGTCCTGGCACGGCAGCCCTTAGAATACCGTATGTCGTTGATGAACAGGAGAAGAAACGCCGCTCAAACATCCTGCTTGAACTCTCTGATAGCAAGACGCTTGAATTCTACCAGAAACACCTTGGAGAAGAGCGACTCGTGCTTTTGGAGAAAGGAAAGGGCAGAACACTTAGTGGCTTTACGGATAACTACATCAAGATTTCGCTTAAACTCCCTGATAATAAGGACAATAAGGACGATAAAGGTCAATCTGCAGAATGTCTGGACAATACGATTGTCAAAGTGAAACTATGCGAAATAAATGGCAAAAAAGACGCTGTTCTCGTACACACATGTTGACGATTGTCAAATTAAATGCCTTTTAACTATTATTTCATAAAAAATGTTTTTCCAATTCGCGGAAACAATATACCTTTGCACCCAGAAAACAAAATAACACGATTGTATTACAATTTAAAAAATTAAAGAAAATGAAAAAGTTAGTTCTTATGTTCGCTGCTGTTGCAGCTATCTCTTTCGCATCTTGCGAGAACGCTCAGAAGCCAGCTGAAGAGGCTACAGACTCTGTAGAAGTTGCTGATTCAACTGATTCAACTGCTGTTGATTCTGCTGAAGTTGAAGCTGACACAGTTGCTGCTGACACTGCTGCTGCTGAATAATTCAAGCGAACAAGCACAGTTCTATAAGTCGTCTGACTCTCAGAGTC
>JAKSLI010000103.1 GCA_024401305.1 Bacteroidaceae bacterium
TCTGTGACCGTTAGCGTGTCGGGATTAGGTATCGGCAACCAAGCAAAGGTTGTGGCTAACCGTAGTCAGCGACTCAACTTCTCAGTGAAGGAAGAGGCAACGGAACTGAAGGAGGTGAGCGTGAAGGCACAGAAGATACGGCAGAATGGAGACACTCTCAGTTATCTTGTTGGTGCCTACCAAGAACAAGGAGACCGAGTAATTGGTGATGTGCTGAAGCGTATGCCAGGTATTGAGGTGTCAGAAAGTGGTAGTATCAAATACAATGGCAAGGCTATCAAGAAGTTTTATGTGGAGGAGATGGACTTGTTGCAAGGTCGCTATGGCCTAGCAACCAACAATATCAATGCCTCGGATGTGGCTTCTGTGCAAGTGCTTGAGAACCACCAGCCAGTGAAGATGCTGCAAGGTAAGGAACTGACCGATGATGTGGCAATCAACTTGAAGCTGAAGGACTCTGCCAAGGGTACTGTGGCAATAAACATGATGATTGGTGCTGGTGCTCAACAGGCAGGAGGATGGGGCTTTGGTTCTCGTCCGCTTGATAGCGACAACACAATCATAGGTCAGAATCCTCTTTGGACAGGTGAACTTGTGGGAATGTACTTTGCCAAGAAGCGTCAGAATATGTCGCTATATAAAGGTAATAACACAGGCGAAGATGTGTCGAAGGAACTGACAGAGCATTACTCCGGCATAAACAGCGTAGGACTCTACCCTTTCTGCCCGACAGGTGCTATATTGCCAAGCGGTTCGGGATTGCCACAAAAGCGAACCTTCGACAACCATTCGCACATCCTCACGATGAATCATTTGGAGAAGCTCAATAAGGACACAGAAATTGGACTTAACATTGCTTACTATAATGATAATATCCGTCGTGAGGGTAACAGCCTTTCCGACCACTTCATCAGCGACGACAGCCGATTGCTGATGCGTGAAAGTATGACGAGCGAAACGAAGGTGAACAACCTCAACATTCAGGCTCGCTACAATCTAAATTCCGAGACAGGATTCGTAGCCAATGTATTGAAGTTCGACACCAACTGGAACTCCGACCGAGTGTTAGGACAACTATCGTCAGAGACCACAGGCAGCACACCTGTGAACTACGGCAATGACTTGGTACGTCAGCATTTTGATCGTCCAGAGCTTTCTATTTCCAATACATTCAATACAATAAAGAACATAGGTAAGAACAGTCTCAACCTTCATTTCTCAGCAGGTTATGCTCACCGTCCAAATACGCTTAACGCGGAGATTGATTCTGTACAGCAGAACACTCATACGGAATATACTCAGGATGTTACTTCCCACCATATAGCTGGCCGTTTCAATACTGGTTATAATATCCGTGTAGGCGACTACTTCAAGTTCAACTATGGCATAAGTGCCTCAGCCAATTTGCATGGAATCGTAACAGATCTCAAGGCAGCCCTCCCCCTTGGGGGTAATCGTTCGCTTGCGACGCTTCCGAGCGAAGTTCGAGGAAGAGCTGTCACTGGAGAGGGGCTTCTTAACGACCTCTGGTACAACACCTATTCCATTGCACTCGACCAATCATACAAATACGAGACTCACGACCTGACCGTCACTCTCAGCTTACCTCTCAACCTCTACAGCCAAATGCTTGATGACCGCATCCGTAAGGACAAGCATAGCTATACGCATCTGCTCTTCTTCCCATCGCTCAGCATGAATTGGGACATCACTCGCGACCTCTGGTTCAATGCAGGAGCCAGCTACTCAAAGACGGTGGGCGATCCTGGCGGCATATACTCTGGTTATATCATGTCCAACTATCGTACATTCCAGCGTTCATACGTAGAGCAACTTTCCGAGACAAAGAACTACGGAGCCAATGCAAGTCTTCGTTATCGCAATGCCCTTCAAGCACTCTTTGCCAGCATCGGTTTCAACTTCCGTCGCAGTCATGACAATCAGATTTATGGTTACAATTACGATGGTGGAACAAGTATAATACAAGCCGTCAATCAGCCTACAGTTGCTGACAGTTACGGTGTGAATGGAGAAGCAAGCAAGGGCTTCGACTTCCTGCGTTCAACAGTCCGAGTATTCGGTGGCTACAATCTCTCAAAGAGTGAACGACTCATTGCAGACAAACTCTACCTGTTCAATGCCCAGTCGCTTAGCTTCGGTGGTTCACTCTCGTTCAGTCCGTTCGAATGGGTAGGCATAGTTTATGGTTGTGGTTTTGCCAATAGCCGCAGTTATACAAAAGGCAATGAGAATGGTTCAACAGCTGTTCGCAGCAACACACAGCGACTCTCCATGAGTATCTATCCAACGAAGAAGCTCACCCTCACATTATCTGCCGAGGACAACTACAACAACCTCACAGCCACCAACCGCCACGCATGGTTTGGTGACATCATAGCAAAGTACAAACTGAAGCATGTCGATTTGGAACTTCAGGCAAACAACATCTTCAACCAGCGTCAGTACACTCGTGTCAACTACAGCGGTCTAGATATTTTCACTCAGACCTCGCAGCTCCGCTCTCGCAACATCATTGCAACTATCAGATTCAAACTCTTATAGAAAAGGATTTTGCTTGGAAAACAGGAAGATTTTCTGTTTCTTTCTGTAAATACAAAGGATAAATAGAACAATGTCAAATAACATAAATAGAACAGATATGAAATACTGGTTTTATCTCGAATCACATATTTATGTGAGTTTCAAATCAAATGAAATATTATTGTACGATACACATACGGGCAAAAGTATGATTGTAAAGTCCGCACCATGCATTCAACTTGTAAATGACATTTACGAGGATGGCAGTCTTGGAAGTATTAATGTCTAAATTATAGACTGACTAAAAAGGAAGTACTATATTTACATTTACATGAATCGGAGCCTGTTCGAAATTGATTGCAGATGTCAACCAGCTTATGACTGAGGAAGATAAACGATTCCTGGTCAGCTTCGAGAAAGGTGAGCCTCAATGGGATGGCAATGAATTTGAGTACTTCAAAGACTATCCTTCTGTAAAGTGGAAACAACTTAATTTGGCAAAACTCGCCAAACAGAATCCGCAAAAACTTGCAGAAGAAGCATGTAAACTCGAAGAACTGTTCGGCTTATAAACGCAAAAACACACAATTTTTCAAAAAAGACAGAATTTGAGTGAACGATTCCCCAATTCGTGTGTATGCTTTTATGAGAGCGCCTCAATTAAGTTCAACGTTTTAATTTATAGTAACAATGAGACAAATATTCATAATGGCAATAATGCTGATGGCAAGTATGGTGGCATCGGCACAGAAAGCAGAAACAATAGAGAGCATTTCTGCCAACTCACATGAAGCGGAATGGTATGGAGCACAGGCACAGGCTTGGCAGAAGGTTGTGATTGAGACCCCTACGGACGAATGGGCATGGCGTAACCTGTTTCGAGCCACGTGTTACCATGACATGTTTTCCCATGGATTCGGCGATGACCAAGACAAATCAAAGACTGCAGACGTGCTTCGCACGATGGAAGCAGCTTTCCCTGACAGCTATTTACTAAACCTCTGCAAGGGGCGCTTCTGTCTGACTACCGACTCAGCAGCACGACGTGGCGACAACATCTTCAGAGCTATCGAACTGATGCCAGAGAATGCTAATGATGAGGATGTTGACTATCTAACTTGCCGATTATGGGGTACCGATCCTGAGGATACCAGAATTGCCGAGTTGAACAAGAGAACGTACAAGCAAGGATACTTCCCAGAGCGCATTCTTAGATACAACTGGAACATGCTGCAGAGCATGGAACCTAATGCCCTCTATTTTGCCAATGGCGACAACATTACTAAACCCATGAAGACGCTACAGGATGCCCTTGATATGCGTCAGGATGTGGTTGTCATACCAATGCCATTTCTCTATGTTGATAAGTTTCGAGATTTTTTGTTCAAGCGTCTTGCCATAAAGCCCAAGAATGTGAATTGGGCTGATTATTCCCAGTACGGAGAGGATTTTGGTAAACGGTTTTATGCGGACATGATGATGTATCTGATTCGTGAAAGCAAGCGTCCTGCTTATTTCTCTGCTGATGTGCTGACACATGCTGACCTCAACAAGGATAGTATCTACAACGAAGGTCTCCTACTGAAGTGGAGTGATCACCAGTACGATAATTTTGCAGTGGCAATGCACAACGTGAAGGAAGTTTATCATCTGGATTATCTGGCAGAGCCTGACTTACATCCTAATAAATGGGAAACGAGTTATATGCTTGACATGAACAACGTCACTCTGCTCGCCAACCTCATTTCAAAGCTGATGCACAAAGGCGAAATCAAGGAGGCCAATCGACTGTGCCACATCTTGGATGAATGCGTAGAACGTTGCTCCAACGACCCAGAATACAAACAGTGGTGGAAAAATACAATACAAGCAGAGCAATGATTTTTCCAATGTTTTTTCATCCTCTCCACAAGCGCTCAGATGAGCAGTTGATGGAACGCATATCAGTTAATGACGATGATAGAGCTTTTGATGAACTCTATCATCGTCACGCTCGCCGTGTGATGGGTTTCCTCTACCGCCAGATGAATCATGATGAAGAGCGTGCTTCCGATTTGATGCAGGATACTTTTATGCGAGTATGGACTAATCGCCAACGATGGAAAGCGGGAAAGGAGTTTCTGCCTTGGCTTTTTACAATAGCCTTCAACATCTGCAAGAATGAATTCCGGCATAACGGATACAAAACAGACTATGAACAACATGTTCTCCATACGCAAGGTGAAGATTATGCAGATGATACAGAACTGGAAATAGACGTTGAGATATTTGACAAAGCATTACAGTCAGTACTCAATACAATGCCTCCCGAAATGCGAACACTCTTCTCCCTGAGATTCGAGGAAGAACTATCTGTTCCGCAAATTGCAGAAATCATGAATATTCCACAAGGAACGGTCAAATCACGCATACATTCACTAACAAGAATCCTCAAAGATAAATTGAAACAATATGGCAACATTTGAAGAACAGCTTAGAAAATCAGCTCAAAGCATAAAACATGAAGATAACAAACAACTTCACGTTCCCCAGAACCCGATGACAGGAAAACGAACGTATTGGGGATGGGTAGCCACACCTGCGGCAGCAGTCATAGGTATTGTGTTTGGAATGAATTTACCAATGTTTGTCAACGATGTAGAACAACAAGTACAATTCGTTCAAGTACACGACACCATTCGTGTGCCACACCATCAGCATGACACTATTTATCTGACCAAAGTGGAAGAGCGCGAACGTATTGTCTGGCGTGATAGAATAGTGAATGAAGAGAAAGTGAATTGCTATGACGACAAGAAAGATATTGTTCGTCAAGACGAGCCGCAATGTACCTCTGTATCGTGCGATGGCATTGATTACGCATTATTTGTATCAAGATAATAGATTCAAACTGCTGTAAAGATAACGTGTATTCTGGAACTTCAGATTTTAATGTA
>JAKSLI010000104.1 GCA_024401305.1 Bacteroidaceae bacterium
GAGGGTTGCAATAGGGGCTTTCTTATTGGTGCTGTAATATTTCATTATGTTTGATATTTTGTCTTGTTGGGGAGTATAAGGAGTACAAGGAGTAACGCTTCTGCGAAGCTTAAGGAGTACAAGACGATAGTATTTATCGCGGAGTGGTTATCCAGACATTCGTCTTGTACTCCTTATTACTCCTTAAATGTTAGAACTTCATTATTGTCTGCATGAACTCCTGAAGCTTGAGGATGCCGTAGCTACCTGTAACGCAAGATACCTCATCATAAACCTGAGTGTCATCTGGTTCGATGCCTGGGTAGTAGATGATGAAAGGAACAGGTTCGCCTACGTGAACACGCATCTCAACTGGAGTGAAATGGTCGGGTAGGATAGCAATGCATACTGGCTCATCCCATGTCTTTGTCTCTTCGTAGATAGGACCTATCATACGTGAGTCAAGGTTCTCGATGGTCTGAACCTTAAGGTCAACCTCACCATCATGACCAGCCTCGTCACTTGCCTCTACATGAAGGAATACGAAATCCTTCTTACGGAGCTCATCAAGGGCTGCCTTGGTCTTTCCCTCATAGTTGGTGTCCCAAAGGCCTGTAGCGCCTTCTACCTCGATGATATCGAGTCCTGCATAGTGACCGATACCACGGATGAGGTCAACGGCAGAAACAACGGCACCAGACTTAACAGAAGGGTAGATCTGACTGATTGTCTCCATAGCTGGACGATAACCACCGCTCCAAGGCCAGATGATATTGGCAAGATCCTTGCCTTCTGCCTTACGCTGCACGTTGAGAGGTGCGTTGAGAAGTATCTCCTGTGACTTAAGAATGAGTTCGTTGAGCAGATCTGCTGTCTCCTGAGCAGTCATACGACCTTCCTCACGCTTGTTCTCCCAACCAGCCTCAGGCTTAACGAAAAGTGGACGCCAAGGCTCATTTGGATGATCATGGGGTGGGGCACAAACTACATGCTTTGAACCACCATTGATAACGAGAAGATGACGATACTGGATGCCCTTAACCCATTTCACGCGGTCAGAACCGAGTTTCTCGTTGAGAAGGTCAACAAGCGGACCTGCATCCTCAGTAGAGAGATTACCGCCATTGTGAGTCTTGATAGTGCCATCCTCACGAACGCAGATGATGTTGCAACGCAAGGCGAGATCCATAGGATCCATCTCATAACCGATAGATGCAGCCTCAAGAGGACCACGACCTTCGTAAACCTTGTCGAGGTCGTAGCCGAGGATTGCGGTGTTGGCAACCTCAGAACCTGGGTTATAGCCTTCAGGAACCGTGATAAGACGACCTGTACGGCCCATCTTTGCCAACATGTCCATGTATGGAGTCTTGGCGAACTGAAGTGGAGTCTTTCCACCGAGTTTCTCAATGGCTTTATCCGCCATTCCATCGCCTAAGATGATGATATGCTTCATATTTTAGATATTTGCAATTGACATAATATTAGCGAATACACCGGCAGCTGTTACGCTTGCACCAGCACCATAGCCCTGAATGAGCATAGGATACTCCTTATAGCGTGCTGTGGTGAGTGTAACGATATTGTTGCTACCCTCAAGCTCATAGAATGAGTGGTTTGAAGGAACGGTAGTAAGGCCTACGCTTGCCTTCACGCTACCATCCTCAAGAGCTTCCATGCGTGCAACGAATCTCCAGCGGCTACCTTCTGCCTCAAGCACCTTGCGCTTCTCCTCGAAGCCAGCATCAAGTGCAGGGAGCTTCTTCCAGAAGTCTTCAACAGAGCCTTCGAAGTACTCATCTGGCACGAAGAGATTCTTCTCCACATCTTCCTGCTCGATCTTATAACCAGCCTCACGAGTAAGGATGACGAGCTTGCGGATAACGTCCTTACCGCTCAGGTCGATACGTGGATCTGGCTCTGCATAACCGAGCTCCTTAGCCTGCAGAACAGTCTTAGAGAATGGCACATCTGCAGAGAGAGCGTTAAAGATATAGTTGAGCGTACCTGACAGAACTGCCTCAATCTTAAGGATTTTGTCACCTGAGTTCTTGAGGTCGTTGATAGTTCCGATGATAGGAAGACCTGCACCTACGTTTGTCTCGAAGCGATATTTCACACCACGGGAGAGTGCTGTGCGCTTGAGCTTCATGTAGTCGTCATAGTTACCTGAGGCTGCCACCTTGTTTGCTGCAATCACGCTCACGTTATTCTCGAGAAGTGACTGGTAGAGACCTGCTACCTCGTATGAAGCTGTACAGTCAACGAACACAGCATTGAAGATGTTCATGCCAATGATGCCCTCAAGGAGTTTCTTGGTATCTGATGGCTCAGAAGCCTTGAGCTTCTCCATGTAGTTGTCGAGGTCGATTCCATCGCGGTCGAAGATAGCATTGCGTGAAGAAGCAATACCAACCACATTGAGCTTTAGGCGTGACTCCTTCATGAGTGTTGGCTGCTGAGAGCGAATCTGCTCTATGAGGTTTGCGCCAACGGTTCCTACACCACAGAGGAAGAGGTTGAGGACCTTATACTCAGAAAGGAAGAATGAGTCGTGGATTACGTTGAGTGACTTTCTGAGGAACTGGCTGTTTACTACGAATGAGATGTTTGTCTCAGAAGCACCCTGTGCACAAGCGATGATGCTGATACCTGAGCGACCAAGAGTGCCGAACAGCTTACCTGCGATACCAGGAGTATGCTTCATGTTCTCACCAACGATAGCCACGGTAGCAAGACCACGTTCTACTCTCATTGGGTACATGGCGCCTGTCTCTATCTCCTTGGCAAACTCCTCATTGAGCACCTGTGCTGCTCTGTCTGCATCGTCTTCCTTGACACCGATAGATGTAGAGTTCTCAGAAGAAGCCTGAGAAACCATGAAAACGGAGATTCCATCGTTGGCAAGTGCTGTGAAGATACGGCGGTTTACACCGATAACACCGACCATTGAGAGGCCTGTAACGGTGATAAGTGCTGTTCCGTTGATAGAAGATATACCCTTGATTGGCTTATGGTCACCTTCTATCTTATCCTTGATGAGAGTTCCTGGATGCTCAGGGTTGAAGGTGTTCTTCACCTTGATTGGGATATTCTTGATGCAGACAGGATAGATCGTAGGAGGGTAGATAACCTTTGCACCGAAGTTACAGAGCTCCATAGCCTCGATGTAAGAGAGTTCGTTGATGGTGTATGCTGACTTGATGACACGTGGGTCGGCAGTCATGAATCCGTCAACGTCTGTCCAGATCTCGAGCACATCAGCATCGAGAGCAGCTGCGATGATAGCAGCGGTATAGTCAGAACCACCACGACCGAGGTTTGTCACCTCGTTGGTGTCCTTATCGCGTGAGATGAAACCTGGTACGAGGCTTACACGTGGGAGGTCAGCGAATGTCTGGCGAACGAGTTTGTTGGTGAGCTCGGCATCGAGAGCGTGCTTACCTTGCTTGCGTTCTGTCTTGATGAAATCGCGTGAATCAAACCACTTAGCGCCCTTGATAAGGGTAGCTACGATGTTTGAACTAAGGCGTTCGCCATAAGAAACGATAGCGTCCTGAGTCTTCTCACTCAGGTCGTGTATGAGGAAGACACCGAAATAGATGCTACGAAGTTGCTCGAGGAGCGCATCTACGGTGTTGAAAAGTTGTTCTCTGCTTTTAGTGTCCGTGATGATTGTGTCGATCATCTTATGGTGACGATCAACGATTTCATCGAATGAATCACGATAGCGCTCGTCACCTGCAAGGGCGAGCTTGGATGTAGCTATAAGTTTGTCGGTAATGCCACCTAAAGCGCTTACCACAACAACAACGGGTTGTGACTTAGCCTCTTTTGTTACAATCTGCTTTAGGCTGAGGATGCTTTCTACGGAACCAACGGATGTTCCGCCAAATTTCAGTACTTTCATTTGGTGTTTTGAAAAGTTTGTTAGATATAATTCCCCGAAACAACCGGGGCATGATTAATTCTCTTGCTTCTGCATGTTTCCATGGGTTCCTCTCTATCACAAGAATCCGTGTCTCTATACAACTGAGTTCGCGTATTTTCTTGCTTTGGATTGTTGCCTATGGGCACTATACAAAATCGCATGCAAAATTACGTATTTTTCCTGATATCTGCAAGTTTTTCGGTTAAAATTATTGATAAGTCTTATTTTGTCTTTCGCTGGTCCTTTGTCGCTCTTCCGTAGTGAATAGGGGGTAAACTCAGTGAAGCTCCCATTATAGAGCAGACATAAAGCGAACCTTCACTGAGTTTACCCCCTATGATCAACGAAGGATGATTCTTGCCATTTCCTTGTGTCTTTTCGGGAAAATGGTTACAGGTAGAAATCCTTCATTATTTCCTGATACCATTCGGAGCGTGTGCCATCTGGATGCTGCATGCAGAAAATGTGCTCCTGAGGCTCTACAATGCGTCCTTTCTTGTAAACAAGAACGAAACGCTTTGGCTCTTTTCTTGGAACTGATTTGATCTTATAGGCAGTCATGAGGCAGAAACCTTTGATGAGACATTCAGCAGAGAACTTGCTCAATACTTCTGGCGGGATGCAAACAGAGAAAACACCCTCATCCTCAAGGAGTTCGTAAGCACCTCCTACAAGGTCGCGGAAAGGAAGACTTGAAGTATGACGGGCTCTAGTTCGGCTCTCGTCCTTACTCTCAAGACTCTCATCGAAATAGGGTGGGTTACAGATGATGCAGTCGTACTTCTCCTGCTCTTCCTTGGCAAACTCCTGAAATGGCTTCTGGATAAGGGTTATCCTATCGTCAAAAGGAGAATCGGCAAAGTTGCGCTTTGCATCTATGATGGCATTATCGTCAACATCTATGGCTGTTATCTGTGCTTCAGGGCATCGCTGAGCCATCATCAAGGAGAGAAGTCCTGTGCCAGTACCGATGTCGAGGATTCTTTTTCCTGTTGCTGCAAGAGAACCGAGGAGTGCTCCATCGGTTCCCACCTTCATGGCTGCATGCTCCTGATGAACTGTGAATTGCTTAAACTCGAAATATTCTTTTCTTCGCATTTTTTTATACTTTAATTTTTCTTTTCGCAATTTTGCTTTCGCGAATTTAAAAAAACAAAAGAAAACCATATAAAACAAAAGAAAACAATTGTTTTATTTGTCTGTTTTATTCTGTTTTTTTAGCTGGTGAAAGCAACCAATTTTCATTGCGGAATATTATCTGATTAGTTCCACCATCACGGCATCGCTAATGAAGATGCCCTTTCGTGTGAGGTGAATGTGATTGTTTTCTATTATGAGATTTCCTTGCTTGATGCTCTTCT
>JAKSLI010000105.1 GCA_024401305.1 Bacteroidaceae bacterium
TTGAAACCATTGAAACCATTCAAACCATTGAACGTGCTTGGCATGGCGTATATCGCATTGGCTTCGTTCGTGACATTCTTCGTTGAAGAGCAGAATCCGATTTGCTTGATGCGTCTGAGCATACTCCTCGGCATGCCCCTTCTGTTTGCTGGTGCGGAGAAGCTTAGCGGTTTCCAATGGAAAAAGCCGATTGCGCAGAGCACATTCTTCGTCTATGGCAGTCACATGATTCTGCTGTCGTTCCTTGAACGCCATATCGTATGCGCCATTCCTCACTCTGACATCACCCTTTCAATAGCATATATACTGATACCTCTTCTCGTAATCTCACTTTGCGTTGTGGCTTCAATCTGCTTGCAGAAGATATGCCGACCGCTCTGGAGTGTGCTGACAGGAGGAAGGTAAAGCACGACCCGAAAGGGGCTTAACACTTAACACTAAACACTAAACACTAAATCAAATAACCCTAACTTGCTCATGTTGAGGCTACAAACTACAGACTTGCCATGCGGCTTGTAACTTGGACTCCGAAAACAAAGCGCAGCCCAAAGCCTGTACTCTGTAGCCTGTACTCTGTAGCCTCAACTTGAGCTTGCGAAAGTTGAATATTTCATAATTCGTAAATGCCCTGATGAGTTTAATCGATAAATACAAGGAATTTCCTGATCATGTTCTGCTGCGTCTTTATCGCCGGAAGATGCCGAAGCTTGTTGCACAGATGCGTAGCAAGGAGAAGATTCGCGTGCTTTTCATTCTTCATTGTCTTGACAAATGGAAGACAGAAGGATTGTATAATATGATGCTTCGTCATGAACGCTTCGAACCTATGTTGGGACTCGCCCTGCCGTTGCAAGACTATCCGTCGGAAGCGGTGAAGAAGTATGGGAAGTTGAAGGATTATGTCGTAGCAAAAGGCTATGAATATCAGGAACTTTGCCAAAAGGATGACCTCGACCGCATAGCTCCAGACATCATCTTCTACATCGAACCTTACAACGGCGTGATAAACCGCGGCCTGGAATATCGCAACGCCCGCAACTCGTTGTTCTGCTTCTCCACTTACGGCATCCACACTGTTGATTTCGACTGGGCATATTCCACTATCTTCTATAAGTTCCTTTGGCAAGACTATTACGAGAGTCCGCTTGCTGCAGAGCATGTCATGAAACATTGTCCGTCGCGCAAAGGCAGCATAGTTTATACCGGCACACCTTTTGCCGACCAGTTGCTAAAGCCTGCGGAGAGTGATCCGTGGAAGACCGTCCCAGCTCGCAAGCGCATCATCTACGCTCCTCATTACAGCATCGTTGATCCGCACGACAAGAATGCGCTTTACATCGGAACATTCCTTGAACACGGTGAATTCATCCTATCGCTTGCGGAGAAATACGCCGACAAGACGCAGTGGGCGTTCAAGCCTCATCCTTGCCTTTTCCGCGAACTCTCCAAGCAGTGGGGCGAAAAACACACACAGGCATATTACGACCGTTGGGCAGAACTGCCTAACACCCAGTTTGAAGAAGGTCAGTATCTCGACCTGTTCAAGCATAGCGATGCCATGATTCACGACTGCAGCTCGTTCATCTGCGAGTATCTATACATGCAGAAGCCTGTACTCTACCTTGACAATGGCAATGATTTCCCACAGAACAATCTCGGTCGCGGCGGTCTTCAGCAGCACTATCATGCCAATACAAACAAGCAGATAGAGCAGTTCATTTTGGACATTATCTCTGGCAACGACCCGATGAAAGACTCGCGCTCAGCCTTCGTAAAACAAAATCTGCTACCGCCTAATGGCAAGACAGCAGCAGAGAATATTATTGATGCGATATTGGGTTTTGAGTAATGACAGATGACTAATGAGTAATGACAGATGACTGCCATCCGGAAGGAAAGTCATTACTCAAAGGTCAATACTCAATACTCAATACTCATTACTCATTACTCATTACTCATCCCCCACTCATAAACCTTGTCCATAACAGGACATGGAACGCCGTTTTCGTGGCAGAGATTGCGAGCAAAACTGAGTCCAAAGGCGAAATCTTCCGTGAAATAGCGGACTGTGAAATCGGGTTCATAGCCACCTTCTACCTCTTTCATTGGCAGAAGAATACCTTGAAAAGCTGTTATGGAGCGAAGCTTACGGGCAAGCGATTCTGCATCTGTGCTCTCGTAGTATGTGAGAACATCAGGAATTGCACCCTCTCTCACACCGAGAACTTTCAACAATGTCTGCAGCTCGCTATCCATCGCAATATACAATTCAGCAGCCTCAATAGTCCATTCCCTATAGAAGAATGGTATTCTTTCATAGGTCATGCCTGCCTTATATCCATTCAAAAGGGAGAACAATCGGCTGGTATGCAGCAGTGGATTGCTGTTGGACAGACTCACTTCATAGAAACTGTCAAGTAGATTTACTGGACAGCAGAATAGCGTTTCTAGCCTATCACGCAGAAGTTCTTTTTCTTCCGTCTGCTCTATTGCTACGGAGAGCGACGGCTTGTAGCCTAACAACGAAGCACTTTTGCCATATTCCACCGTCCTGCTGATAAAAGGAACACGCTGAAAGCCGAACAGCGGCTGCTCTTTCTTCAGTACATCAAAGGCTTGGAAGAAGAAACCTGTGCTGGCAACAATGGCACCAACAGCGGTCTGCGGCTCAAGATAACAGGAAATCTTCTCCAGCATCTCACGGATAGAAAAGCCTGGCAGACAGAGCAATACAATGTCGGCAGCGTGAAGAGCCTCAGCACAATCGGATGTTATAAGGCTCAGATTGCCTTCAAAGACCTTGCCATTGCAGTCGGTAACCTTCAAGTGTGAGTCCCAATCAGCAGGTCGGCGCGTAAGCATACGCACCTCAGTGTGTTGCTGGGCAGAAAGAAAGCCGGCACAGACATGGCCAAGATGACCGCCACCGATTATTGTGATTTTTGTCTTCATTTACAATATCTTTAACGCCGCCACAAGAGCGTCATTATCTTTACTATCTCGCACCGCTATTCGTATCATGTTCTTTCCCTTCAGACCAGTCTTCGTGTCACAGTCCTTCACCAGAATGTTAAACTGCTGAAGAAGGCGCTCAGTGAGCTCGTGAGATGTGTATTTGTCCTTAACTTCGCACATCAGGAAGTTTGCCTGCGAAGGGATGACACGAAGGAAATCTATCTTCTGAAGTTCACTGACAAAGCGGTTGCGTTCAGCAATGAACTTATCGCACGCCCTGTGATAGTCCTTTTCATACTTGTTGAATATCTGCATATAGAACTCGCCGAAGGAGTTTATGTTCCAGATAGCCACATCTTTCTTTATATAATTGATGAGAGATTCATCGCTCGAAGCAAGAATGCCGAGACGCAAGCCTGGCACTCCGTAACTCTTGGAAATGCTCTTTACTACAACAAGGTTCGGATTTGCTGCGAGTATATCATTGTGCAGCAAACTGTTGTCGCGCCAGCCTTCCGTGAAGTCAACAAAGCTTTCATCAAGTATAAGACGAATGCCACGCTCACGACACCAAGCGGCAAGTCGCAGAACATCACTGACTGGAATGAAGTTTCCGGAAGGATTGTCAGGATTTATGAGTAGAAGTTCACCAATATTCTTATCAGCAAAGAATGCCATGAGATCGTCTGCCGTATAGGAGCAATCAGCATTCTCAGGCATGAAAGCTACTATATCCTCAGCCTTCTTGCGATGTGGATATTCCTCGAAAGTCGGATAAGAGAGCCCCACCCCTCCCGACCTCCCCACAGGGGAGGAGTTGCCATCCGGAAGGTTTTGTCCTCCCCTTGTGGGGGAGATAGAGGGGGTCTGCATCAAACTTTTTATCAACTCGGCAGCACCATTGCCTACCACAACATAGTCTTGCTTAATGTTGAAGTATTTGCCAGCAAGGAGCGAGTTTACGAACATACCCGAAGGATATTCCGTAAGCAGACGGTCGAAGTTTGCCTGCATCTCGTCACGCATCTTCTGCGGTGGGAAGTACGGATTCACCAAATAGCAGAAGTCCAGCAGATGCTCGAAGCGCCAGTAACCGCCGTAACGCTTCATGTATTTGCCAAGCTTCTCGCTGTTGTCGGCAAAGATTGTCTCAGCAATGTCCTTGTCCTGAACATCGTCTATCTCATACCAAGGCAAATCACCCACAGGCTTTGCGCGAAGTTCACTGTTGTTTATGAGAGTGATTACACGCAATACTTGCTCGTAATACTCGTTGTTTCCGAGCGCCTTTACGTATGCGTCAAGGAAAGGAACATAGCTGTTTGCAGAGAAATCCTTGGAGAACTTATAGATATTGACCGTCTTGTAATAGTGCTTTGTATCCTCATATCGGAAGGCATCCTTCGGCACGAAGTTCACGATGCGGCAGTCCTGGTCTATGCACATCATCGTTCCGTCCATCCATGTCTCGTACTTAGCCACAAGTGCCAGGTTCGGGAACGGATCGTTTACGATGAGATCCAGCATACGATCATCCACAATAAGGTCGCTTTCCAGAAGAAGGGTGTCGTCTTCTGCCATCTTATCCTTCACGAGAGAGAGCGAATAGATGTTGTTCGTCTTATCGTAAATCGGGTTGTTAGCCCATTCTATGTTCAACACATCCTTGTAGCGATCGCCAACGTGGTCAATGACATTCTGACCTTTGTAGCCCACAACAATGATGACACGGTCGAGGTTCAGCCTAGACAACTGACTGAGCATACGGTCGATAAGTCGCACACCATTGACAGGCAACATGCACTTGGTGTTGTCTTTAGTGTATTCTCCTAGTCTGCGGCCCATACCTGCCGCGAGTATTATTGCTTGCATATTCTTAGGTAATTGGTCAAGATTATTTCATTCTAATTCTCGTAAACCTCAATATATTTCTTTGCTATCACGTCGTAAGAGAAACGTCGGAGCATTTCCTCATGAAGAATCTTGCGATTTTCAGTCTCTTTTTTAAGTTTGATGCTTTCGTCTATCTTACGCGCTGCCCAAAGGATTCCGTCAGCAAAGTCTTCGCCTTCTTCCACGATATAACCTGTCTTTCCATGCTCTACGACATCTCGCTGACCTCCAGTGCCACGGGTCACTGCCAAACATCCGCTCGCAATGCCTTCCGCCAAGGTGGCACCAAAGGTTTCGTAGGCAGAGCA
>JAKSLI010000106.1 GCA_024401305.1 Bacteroidaceae bacterium
GCTCAAGCATCTATATCCTATTGTCAACTTTTAGACTTTACAGACTACTAGTATCTACTTCTTCTTTGGAGCTACATGGAACTTGTAAGTCAGCGTTGCCATCACATAGCTTGGGATGGAGCGTACCCAAGTCTCGGTGCGTCCCTGGCTGTTGTAGTTCTGTGTGATGCTGTTGATCTGCTGGAGGATGTCGTAGCCTGTGACTTTCAGCAACAGATTGTTCTTCATGAAGGAACGAGAGAGGGATGCATTCCATACCCAGTCGCTGGTGTTCATGGAAGGAGTGTCGTAGCCAGAGCGCATGTAGAGTCCAAAGTCGGTGACTAACTGGAGGTCGCCAGGGAGTTGCAACTGTCCATTAAGCACATACTGATGGTTGAGCGTTGAGCGAGTAGTGAAGCCAGGGCGTTCGCTATCGTAGCGTGTCCAGTTCCAAGTGCTGGTCAGGGTTATCTGATTCTTACTGTCTGGCTTGTATGTGAGTTGCAATGATGGCTTGACCGTTTGAGAATTGACTGTACTGCGCTCACCACCAATGAGGTCCACGCTATGACGATAGGTATAATCGTTTTTGAACTCGTAAGCGAATATCTTATTGAGTGCATGGCGGTGTCGCCAATGGAGGTTGGCATCCCAATTGCCGTTAACATTAGTTGGCTGATAGGTATAGACGCCTGTGGCGGAATTGTAAGTGTAACCAGTGGCGATAGCATTCTGCAGTATGTTGAAAGTAGCACTCAGATTCTCGTAGATACCATCTGTGCCCCACTTATGGTATCGATTATAGTCTAAAGAGGTATAAAAGTAATGCTCGTACGAGCTGCGCAGATGAGGATTGCCCAGCGTGATTGCCAGCGGATTATAGGCATCTCGCACATTTAGCAGCATATGCATGTCAGGTACTTCACTACTTAAAGTGTATAGAAGCATATTCTTACGTTCGGTGTTGAGGCCATTGTCATTCTTTTTTCTGATTTGATTGTCGAACTGTGCACTAAATGCCGGAATAGCCATCTTGCGGCTGAAGCATGTATCGACCGCACCACGTTGGTATTTCTCACGCATATAATTCAATTTCAATGGCACACGGATGTTGAGCGCATTGCTATGGTTTCCGCGATTCTTGCGGTAGTTCAGGTTGACGTAATACTTGTTCAAGAACTCATTGTAGTCTTCAACGTATGAGTTTTGGTAGTCAAAGCCTTTGAGCATAGCTTCGCGGGTAGATGGCAATGCTCCCAAGGCTTGCTCTGCAGACCATCCGTCGAGTTTGTCGAGGCGATAGCGTTCGTGCTCTTCGTGTGTCTGTTCCCAAATGAAATCAGCACCGAAGAGTAATGACAGTTCGCTATTGACATTGTACGTGTATTTAAAATAAGTGTCGAAACGGTTGCTGTGGCTTGGCGACTTATTATAGCGATGGCGATAGTCGTCCTGACCACGCCCTTGGATATAGCTCAACTGGTAGCGGTCGTGTTCCGTGCCACTCTGCTGACTATGGACGAAGACTGGGTTGATACTCAAGTAGTCACCCGATGCAAATTTCTTATTATAGCTGACATTCTGCTTTATGCTCCACTCTGTTCCATTCAGTTGGCTCTCGGAGTGAGTCTTGCTTAAGGCAATGCCAGAAACTCTGGATTGGAAGGGATTCTGCATCAGCGTATCCATCACCGCTACCACATCACCGTAGGATGAAGGATCTGCGTTGAACTGTGCCGACCTACTGATGCCGTTGCTCTTTAGATGATTGTAATTGAGTTCGGTGATAAATCGCAGTACAAAAGGCTTCTTTAGGATGAAACTGTTCTCCAAACCAAATGAGTAATCATTGCTCTGTCCCGTCTGGTGCAGTCGTGACCATGTATCTCCTTTCATCAGGTAAGTGAGTGACGACTGGCGCCTCTCGCTCTCCGAGCGCGTCCATTTTGTTTGCAAGCAGATGTTGTCCTCGTATCGTTGCTGTCGGTCAATTACATTATACATCAGCGACAGGTAATTGCGACGCTGCATGCCTTTGGGACCCATGTTGTCTCTCCACGATTCGCTACTATTCGAGGCATCGTTGTTGACGTTGTTAGACATAGCCGAGACCATCAGACGCGATTGCTCTGTGAATCGAGTCACGAAAGCACGAGCCTGATAACGAGCATCATCGTGCTTGCCAGTTGGCAGACCGCCAGCCAGTTCAATGTTGCCCAGCCAACCGATTTTGTACTGCTTCTTCAGCGTTACGTTCAGTGTGTATTCCTTCTCTACAGAATGTGCACCCACCAGGCGAGCGTCCAGTTCGTCCTGCTCAAAGACCTTCACCTGATCCAAGGTATAGTGAGGCAGATTCTTCAGCAGCATCTCGGTGCCACCTCTGAGGAAGTCCTTGCCGTCCAACTGCAACACATCCACCTTGCGGCCATTCACTTTTATCTCACCATTGCTGTTGACCTCTACACCAGGCATTGCTTTCAGAACGTCCTCCAGAACGGAGCCATCAGGCAATGTGAAAGCATCAGCATTATAGACGATGGTGTCACCCTTGTAAAACATTTGCACCCTGGTGGCTGTGACCACCACTTCACGCATGCGTTTTCCGTCCACGATGATGTCGCCATCGGGGTCCTCCACGTATTGTTTCTTTGGCTTTGGCATCATGCGCTTCAGTCGGATGGTTTCGTCTATCTGGCTTCTGCGTCCTGTCTTTCCTACATGGTATGGCATTCGCAGAGGTTCATAGCCGTCATAGCGCAATGTCAGCATATAGTCACCAGGACGGGCAGGAATCTCGAACCGATAGTACGTATTAACGGAAGTAAAACCGTGAGACTCCAAGACGGATGCGGGAAACGCCTTGGTCGTATCGCTCTCGGCAACCAATCGTATTTCTTCCTGCTTGTTTATAGGAATGTTCAGCGCTGTGAACGAGTCGATGAACTGGAACGAAAGTGTTACGTTTCTTCCTGTCCATGGTGGTGCTACAACTTTCGCTGTGTCCAATTTCACATTGCGTTCGTGCAATACCAGTGTACCTAAGTCATCGGTGGTAGGTTTTATCCAAAGCGTGTCATGTGCCACATGCGTAATTCGCATCAATATATTTTGTTCCTCACAAGGCACAACGAACACTCCTGCATTGCTGCAAGCTGCATGTTGGATGAGCGTGGTATCGGCTGCATGAAAGAGGGAGACGGTTGCGTATGATAGCAAGGTGCTGTCCTGCCCCATCACGGTACCGCGATACTGGATGAGTTGCTTGCGAAGTGCTTCAACATAGATTATGTTTTCATTCACAATGCATCGTATTGGGTAGTATGCTGTGATTTGTCCCAAAGCTTCAGGAACAGTTGCATCTGCAATGTCGGCTGTGATGATGAAGTTCTCCAAATCATTGTTGATGGCACATATCTGGTATTCGTCTTGCATCAATGTCAGTTGCTCCAAGACCTCAGGCAAAGGAGTGTCTTGGAAGGAAACCGTGATGCGCTGGGCATGTATTGAGACACACACCCACAATGCTACGAATGGTATGAGAAGTCGCTTCATGACTATTTGCTTGTCTGTTCAATAATCAGGATATCACTCTCACGACGCACATTAAGGCGGTCAAAGCCATTCAGCAGATTCAAGACTTCGTCCAAAGACTTTCGCTTGTTCCACTTCAGCAACATTCTTATTGCCTTTGTCTCTTCATCTGCAAATCGGCTTTCCACCTTATAGTGCTGATCCATCTGCATCATGATAGAGTCAAGACGCACATCCTTGAAGAGTACAATACTGTCACCTACGGTCTTTATCTCTGCTTTCACATTTGTAGGGTCTATCGTTGGTGCCTGTTCTGTTGTCACCTCTTCGATAGGTTCGTTCCAGCTACGAGTAAAGAAAGAGGTACGCACTACGGCATAGCTTAGTCCTGAAAGCAAAAGGAAGAATGCTATCGAAGCTACAATCTTACGTATAGGGGAAAGAATCTTTCTGCTTGAATGGAGTTGAACGATGTTTTGCTCATCAGAAGATTCAAACTTCTCGTCAAGGTATTTCTCGTCATAGTCGTATGCATCAGTCTTGAAACTGCCAAACAGCACACTATATGCTTTCCACTCTGCTGGGATGTCTTTGTTATTGGCAAAATAGTCAGACAATTCCTGCTCTTCTGCTTCGGTTGTCTGAGCTGACATGAACTTGTCAAGAAGTTCCTTTATATGTTTGATGTTATTATTCATTGTAGTGTTTGTTTAATTTATCCAAGTCTTTCTATTTCCCTAACTTGATGTATTTTATCTGTTTTCTTTTGTTTTCTGTGTTTTCTTTTGTTTTCTTAAATAAGCCTACGGCAACACTCCAATTTGTTTTGTTGCGCAAAGCGCCAATTAAGAATACAAAAGAAAACACAGAAAACAAAAGAAAAACATGACAATTATCAAATTACAACTTAAGAAAGTTTATTTAATTTATTGATTAATGTTGCGCGTACTCTGCAGAGTGTTCCTCTGACAGATGACTCTGTAGTGCCAAGTATGGAGGCAATTTCCGCATACGAGAGATTCTCAACATTTCGCATTCTCACGATAGCTTGTTGCTTGTTGGGCAGAGAACTAACGGCTTGTTTCAGCAATAGTCGCTGTTCTTGTTCCTCCATCATTCGCTGTGCATCTACGCTATTCCGAGGCTCACTTGTCACCTCATCAAGCGAGAAAGTCCTTTTTCGCTTACGCAGCATATCAATCGACACGCTTCTTACGACAACCGTAGCGAAATGGAGCATCTTGTCTGGATGCGGAATGCTATTCCTTCGCACCCAG
>JAKSLI010000107.1 GCA_024401305.1 Bacteroidaceae bacterium
TAGTCGAAATACACACCGCTTGAGCCAAGGAGCTCTGTGCTGTTGAACTTCATACTACTTACTTTTCCGTCAGAACCAATCTTTACAGTGGTCTTGCCGTTGGTCATCGTTACAGACATTCCTGTTACAGTCATCTTCACATCTGTAAGATCAGCGGCAAATGATGACAAGGAAAAGAGCAAACTGGTCAGTATGATTTGTAGTTGTTTCATCACTTAAAATTAAAAAACGTCCCGAAAGCGTTAAAGCTCGCGGGACGCTTTGATGGGTTTATGCGCGTTTATTACTTAATCTTAGCACCTACAACATTGAATGTGCCCTTAGCAGTCTTGATAACAAGACCCTGCTGGCTCATAATCTTCTTTGTTGCAGTCTTTGCAGAAGCGTTTACGTTAGCGATAGCGTCTGGATCTTCCTCTTCTGGAGCATCTGTAGAAGCGTAGATAACTACTGCGTCGAGACCAACTGTCTCAGAACCCTGAGCCTTGAGAACTACTGGGCTTGCTGCCTCTACTGTGATGAGTTCAGATGTTTCGTCAGAGAAGTTTACGAGACTTGCAGAGAGATCAACCTGCTGCTCGCCAACCATGAATGTAACTGTGTGACCAAGAGTTGTAGAAGCGTCGAAGATAACAGCCTCAATCTTGTAAGTACCTGGTTCGAGAGTGCAGAGAGTGATGTCTGCGTCGTTGTAAGCAGCACCGCATCTAGAAGAACGGATTGCAGAGTTAGCCTGAGTAACAGGAACCATGCCTTCAATATCCTCAGCTTCAGCGCAGAACTGAACGCCTGTGATGTCTGTCTTCTTGTATTCTACGTTATAATCATTCTGACCAGAAACGAGAGATATAGTCTCAGTGAATGGAGTACCGCGAGTACCCTTTGTGTAGAGGTTGCCCTCAGCATCAGCGAGCCAGTAAGAGTAGTTGTAGCTAACCTTGTCGTTTGTCTCACCTTCGCCTTCAGCAATCTTAGCGAGTACAGTCTCACCGTTTACAGCGTTGATAGTGTAGTTGATCTTCTCCTTGCCCATAGAAGCTGGGTAGATAGAGATAGCCTGATAGATTGTGTTCTTGCTGTTAAGTACGAGATCACCATCAGCTTCTACTACAATCTTGTATTCAACTGCAGAACCAGAGAGTGTGATTGTAGGTTCACCTTCGCAAGTACCGTTCTCGATATTGATTGTACCAGAATTCTTTGTTGACCAAAGAGCCTTGATTGTTACTTCATCACCAGCAGCTACAGAAGGGATGTGAACCTTAGGAGTACCACCACCGAGCTGGATCTTGTCATTGTTACCTGCAGGAGTACCAACGAGGATATCGTTTGCAGTGTTCATTGTGAAGTAAAGACCTTCTGTGTTAGGATACTTCTTGTCTGGAGTGAGCATGAGTTCCTGCTCAATGATAGGCATACCGTAAGAATAGCGTCCCTTTGAAGATGCATTCCAGTAACCATAAGCTGCGTCAACAGAAGCCTGAAGTTCTGCTGCCATCTCATCGTCATTATGGAACTGCCATGCGCGTGGCTCTGTAATTACGCCACCCTTTGTGATAAGAGTAGTCTTGTAGAGCTGGTCGCCTTCCTCGCTGAACTTGCCGTAAGGATCAGCAACAGTCATCTTTGTGATGTAGAATACGTATGTAGTGCTCTCTTCAAGAGTTGTGTAGTCAGAGATAGTGAATGTGATACCATCACCTACAGTACCTACAAGACCGTCGAACATATAGTCGTCTGGAGAGTCAGTCTCTGCAGGACCGAAGTAGCCTTCAAGAGTAATCTCTGTTGTTGGCTCCATGTTCTTTGCATAAGGGAATGTAAGGGTGAAGCTCTCGAAAGATGTAGAAATCTTCTGACCGTCCTTGATAGAAAGTGTAGGCTTGCCGAGAGCTGGGTTCTTGTCAACAACAGCTTCGTCCTTAACTTCTGCTTCGATAGAATAGAGGTGGCAGCCCTTTGTTGCAATGATAGTAACATCAGCGTAACCGTCACCATCCTCATCTGCTGCATCTGCAGGGATAGCATATTCAAGTGTTGCGAGTTCTGTAGTTGTCTGAGCTGCAACTTCCTTACCACCTACAGAGAGCTTGAAACCACGGGCATCGCCTGGCTTATGTGTTTCAACGCCAAGCTTAAGAACAGAACCGAGCTTTACGTTTGGAACGATAATCTTGTCAGCAGCATTGCAAATCCAGATGTACTTAGGACCAGCGTATGGACCCCATGCGTTAGCGTCAAGAGTAGTACCATAGTTGAACGCAAGAGCAATACCATACTGTGCGAGACCTTCGTAGCGAAGACCCTTCATCTCCTTGATAGCAGTGCCACCAGCAGTAAGGTCGTTGTTTGCATCGAATGCTGGAGCGTTGATCCAACGGATTTCGTTTCCTGTCACGTAGTCCTTTGAAGCAGACTCTGCTGTTGTCCAATCTTCAGCAGCACAAACCTGCTCGATAGTAGCATCTGACCATGCTGAGAAGTCCCACTTCTTGATGTTCTTATCGCCACCGTCAATGATGATAGAAAGGATTTCCACGCCAGACTTAGGAGCACCATTGACACCAGTAGAGAACTGAACTTCGCCGTCTTCTGACACCTTGAGAGTGATAGTAGAAACGCCACCTTCAGGAGCGCCTTCAGCGTCACGTCCGAGGCAAATGCCGTTTTCAGGACCGTCAACGATAGATGCGTTAGTGAAACCGAAACCACGGTCTGTTGCAGTAGCGTTAGCAGACTGTGCTTTCATCACGATAGTCTGACCTGCAGTGAGACCACTGATTGTGAAAGAACAGTTCTTCTGGAGACGAACGCAGTTGCCACGAATGAGCACTGCATTGCCTGCAGCAAACTGAGAGAAGTTAAGACCAGCAAATTCAGGAATGACAACTCCGCCAGCCATCAGTTCGCCTTCTACAGCATTGATGGTAGCCCATGTAGATGTGGCTGTACCTTCAGAGTTCATTGTCTTTGTCCACTGCGCAGCGTCAGCGTCGAGCATAGCACGTGTCTCTTCGCTTACACCCTTAGTGAAGTCCCAAGTCTTTCTGCTCTGTGCATTAGCGCTGAGGCCGCAAAGCAGCAACATCGCTGTCATAAGAGTAAAGATTTTCTTCATAAAAGTTATATTTAAGGATTTAGGTTAGATTTTTTGCAAAGTTAAATAACAATAAGCAAAAAAAAGAAAAATGATTTAACAAAAATCAACTTTTTCAAATATTATTTGTCAATATCAATAAACTCAATACAATTGTTTGCTCATTTCCCACATTATAATTCCAGCAGTAACACTTACATTCATCGAATGTTTCGTGCCATACTGCGGAATCTCAATGCAGACATCGCACTTGTCAATGACAGATTGCTGCACGCCTTTTACCTCATTTCCCATGAAAACGGCGTATTTCTTTCCGTTTTCTTTCCTGAAATCGTTCAGCATGACGGAACCTTCGCACTGTTCAATAGCACAAAGCGTATAGCCATTCTCCTTCAAGTAATTCACGGCATCCATCGTATCATTGAAATATTTCCATGTCACGCTCTCTTCCGCTCCGAGGGCTGTCTTATGGATTTCGTTGCTAGGAGGTGTAGCTGTTATGCCACATAGTAGGACTTCCTCAATGCGGAAAGCGTCGGCAGTGCGAAAAACACTACCGATATTATACATCGAGCGCACATTATCAAGCACAACGACGAGAGGTGTCTTCTCTGCTTGTTGGAATTCCTCTACGCTTATTCGTTCTATTTCTATGGTCTTTAACTTTCGTGGCATAGGTTTTGGTAAATTGATTCGTTAATAAAACTGCCATCAGCAGCATTAGTCAGCACCACTCTCTTCTTGTTTCCAGACTGATTCTCAATGGTAGTCTTTATCTCTACCTCATCTATCGGTTTCTCGCTATGGAGTTTGAATCTCAGGAATTCATCCTCTACAATCAGTTCCAGCTTAAGAGCAGCATCGCTATTATTCAGGAATCTGAAATCCTTGAAGCCGAAGAAAACGGTAGCATCAGTTCCTATTGGAGCAAAACGTGTCTCTTCCGTATAAAGATCAACAGAATGGTTTATTCTCTCCAGCACCTTCAATCCGGCAAGTATCACGGCATGATGTATTATTCCTGAAGCTTGACAAAGACCACCGCCGAGGTCAAGTTTCACAACACCGTTATGTATTGTTCTTCCAGCCATGAAGCGCGATTCGTCATTAGGATTTCCTACAGCATGCCAAAAAGAGAACACTTCACCTGGTTTCACGACCAACTTATTGATTCTCTTTGCCGCTTCGCGTAGGTTATGCTTCTTGCTTTCAAGAGTTTCAGAAGGCTTGAACGGTTGCGAAATTTCTATGCTATAAGGAAACGACACTCCCCCACCCTTCGCTTCCTTAGCGAAAGGAGTTCTCTGCAAAAAGTCCTTTATCACGATAAAGGCATTCCGTATCTTCGCTTTTGTAGATATATCCATGGATATTGGTAGAGGCAATAATAAGTAGAGTACTACTAAATCTGTGCAAAATTATAAAATTCAACCTTAATACACAAGTTTTTGTACTACTTTTTCTTTGAAGCGTTAGACAATGATCTGCGAACGCCCCATAAACGACAAAACCCTGACACTCTTGATTGAGTATCAGGGTTTCATTCTATAAGAAGGGCAGCGACCTACTCTCCCACATTGC
>JAKSLI010000108.1 GCA_024401305.1 Bacteroidaceae bacterium
CCTCGTTAATTTGTTAATAAAGCAGTAACTTTGCACTCGCAAAGGTGGCGTTCCTAATAAGCCGTGTGGTTTATCGTGGGTACAACAACGCGAACTCGAATGGCGGTGTGTCGTACGCGAATGCGAATAACGATGCCTCGAACTCGAACACGAATGTCGGCTCGCGCCTGGACAACTGCAACATCGGCGTACAGCATCGGGAACGGGTTTCCCAAAGCGGTGCCGAATGGAACAAGCCTCACCAATAGCAGCCCCATGGGGCGCGGCGTTACAACGCCCTCGCGCCCTCTCTGACTGCCGATTTCGGCGGTCCTGGCTGGAAAGGTGAAACATCAAGTGTTGGGTGAAGTTTGGTAGGACAGCAATGTCTCGAAGAAGTTAGGCCCAGGGATTGGAAGGCCCTCACACTTCCGTAACTAAAAATCAACTAAACAATGCGAAGAGAAGGTTTCATCATCGAGGAAGTCATTGACTACTCCAACATGGCTAATTCTTTCGACACGGTGCTGCAAGGAACCAAGCGGAAGAAGAGCCGTCAGGGGCGTGAGTTATTGGCTCGTCGCGAAGAGGTCATTCAGGAACTCACTGACAAAATCGCCAGTGGGTCATTCCGCGTGAAGGACTATCGCGAGCGTGACATCATCGAGGGTGGAAAGGTCAGACGCATTCAGATTCTTACGATGAAAGACCGTATTGCCGTCCATGCCATCATGGCTGTAGTGGATGCGCACTTGCGCCGTCGATTCATCAGAACGACATCTGCAAGCATCAAGAACCGTGGTATGCACGACCTGAAAGAATACATCCAGCGCGACATGCAGGATGATCCGGAAGGAACACGCTACTGCTACAAGTTTGACATCGCCAAGTTCTATGAAAGCGTGAACCAGGACTTCGTGATGTATTGCGTCAGACGAATCTTCAAGGATGCAAAGCTCATCGCCATGCTCGACAACTTTGTCCATTTGATGCCTCATGGTATCAGCATAGGACTCCGCAGTTCTCAGGGGCTTGGCAATCTTCTTCTCTCTGTGTTCCTGGACCACTATCTCAAAGATCGTTATGGAGTGCGCCATTTCTACCGCTATTGCGATGATGGCGTGATTCTGGCTGGCTCCAAGGCAGAACTTTGGGTTATCCGTGACACCGTTCACGAACTGATTGAGGACATAGACTTGAAGGTGAAACCAAATGAGCGTGTCTTTCCTGTCACAGAGGGCATAGACTTTCTTGGCTATGTCATCTATCCAGACCATTCTGAGCTTCGCAAACGCATCAAGAAACGCTTTGCGAGGAAGATGCACACTGTAAAAAGCAGAAAGAGAAGGCGCGAACTCATAGCGTCATTCTACGGTATGGCGAAACACGCCAACTGTAATCATCTATTCAATAAATTAACAGGTAAAAAAATGAGATCATTCAAAGACTTAAATGTCGCCTTCAAGCCAGAAGACGGCAAGAAGCGTTTTGCGGGTGCGGTGGTAAGCATCCGCGAGTTGGTAAACCTTCCCATTGTGGTCAAGGACTTCGAGACCGGTATCAAGACCGAACAGGGCGAAGACCGTTGCATCGTGTCCATTGAAATGAATGGGGAGCCAAAGAAGTTCTTTACCAACAGTGAGGAAATGAAAAACATCCTCACACAGATTAGAGAAATGCCCGACGGCTTCCCCTTCGAGACCACCATCAAGACAGAAGCCTTCGGCAAAGGTCGAACTAAATACGTCTTTAGCTAATGAAGAGAATTGAGGGTTCTGCCGGGGTCGCACTCATCGAATGTGTCAACCCTGTTAGGGACAAGTGGCGCATCCGTTGGGATGTCCAACAACAAGAGAACGGAAATGTCAATTACATGGAAGTGGAGTTCAACCACAAGCCCACAGATGAAGAAATACGCGATACGATTGTTTCTGGTATCAATCAACAGACTGACCAAGCAATTCTTTCCGGATTCACATACAAGGGACACATGGTATGGCTTTCTTCTGAAAACCAATTCAACTATAAGGCAGCCTATGATCTTGCTTTGCAGACTCAGGGCGCAACCCTTCCTGTGACATTCAAGTTCGGCACAGACGATGATCCTAACTATTACCAGTTTGAGACATTGGAGGAATTTACTGACTTCTACATGCAAGTCCTTACTTTCATTCAAATGACCCTTGCAAATGGATGGCAGAAGAAGGATGCGTTCTCTATAGAAGCCTATCATCTTGATGGCTGATCATCAGGGGGCAGAGAAAAGCCCCCAGCCTGTTAAATAGTCGTCTCACTTACTTTTTAACACACGATGCCTTGACCAGACACGACTGGGGGCTATATGCCTCTGTCGCCTGGCCAAGGCTATTTTTGTGCTATTATGTAAGTGAGACGGTGCAAAGGTACGACTTTTATTTGAAATATGAGCCGATTCCTGCCCGAAAGTTTGAAATTAGAACATTTTTTAATCAAAAATTGAATAGATGAACAAGTATTATCAAGTTTTAGACCACGTGCTGACATCTGGAAAGATGCAGCACAACAAGAAGGGAAACATCAAGTTCCTTCTCAATCAGCAGCTGTCACTAACACCTGCAGACCTCCTTGACATTTTTGAGGGACACAACATCGCTCGTAAGAAGCTCCGAAACGAGCTTCAGCTCTTCATGCAGGGTGAGCGTCAGGTGGAGAAATATCGTGACGCAGGTATCAACTGGTGGGACTACTGCGGTTCTATACTGGTCAACAGTTATCCCACCTATTTCGAGAAGCTGCCTCCATTGGTTTCAAAGATTAACCGTGAGAAGCGCAACAGCAAGAACTATGTGCTTTTCTTGGGTGCTACTGATGCAGAAAGCAACCAGGCACCATGTCTTTCGCTCATCCAGTTCCAAATTGATGATGGGGAACTTGTGTTGACTGCTTATCAACGCAGTTCTGACGCGAATCTGGGGCTTCCATCTGACATCTATCACCTCTACTTGATAGCACGTCAGATAGACCTTCCACTGCGCTCTATCACGCTGTTTCTTGGCAATGTCCACATCTACGAAAGCAACCTTCAACGGACAGTGCAGTTACTTGATGGCGACGAAGGTGTCAAGTTTGATCTCAACGTCTAACAAGCAAGAAGGGGACTGCCGAGCTCGGCAATCCCCATTCTTTTAGCCACTGTGCCCAGCGATTTTGTCGCTGGGGCTTCCTACAGCACTCGAGTGGCAACGAAACCATAAACCTCCACATTCTCCACAATCTCCTCATGGTTGTGGTTAGTCACTGTCTGCTTCAGGTCAAAACGCCGGAAGTTTTCGCCACTCATACCAGAAAGCACTTGGTGGATCTTCTTGCTCAGATCAAGCACTTCAAGGCTCTCTTCTTTGAACACGCTGCCATCTGCAGCACTGCCACTCCAGTCTGTCACCACATGCAGACGGACCTCTGCGTCTGCGCGATATGCAGAGCCCTTCACCACATTCCAGTTGATAGGCATGAACTCCACAAACACAGCTGGGCGTTCCCAGGCTTCTTCCTGCTCGATGAAGTCAACATTGTTGTTCCATAGGTCGATGTGCTTTATTGCGCCATCGTCAACCAGCTTCAGACGCTGGCAAATCATGTTGTACAATTCTTTTCGCATCATTTCAGTTTGTATTCATATTTGAAGTATTCGTCAAGGTTCTCTTCAATGATCTCCCTTACCATCTTTTCCACTTCAGGAGAAGTGCCAAGAAAACGACGGCGTGGTATGACAATCTTTTTGCCTACCTTCATCAGGGCCATCATCTTCCAGAACTCTGCTTCCGTGCTCAGCTGAACAGTGCGTTTGTCTTTACGCTTGCTGCCATCCTTGCGCCTGCCGAACGAACCGCTTGCCTCGTAGTATTTGTGCCAGAAGAAGCGTTTCATCTTTGCAGTGACGGTTATCTCCCCACCTTCATTGTGTATTTCTGCGTATGGAAGACTACTGCTGAATGAAATGCTGTTTGCATCTGTCACACTCTTGATGCTGCGTCTTAAACCGCCTGTGTCAACAAGGATATGACCACCTGGGCGTGTCGGGCTCTTCCGGCGTGCCCATGCCTCAGAGAAAAAAGCCTGACGTTCAAAGTTCTTATCGAACTCATCTGCCAGGTCAATCTGAATGTCCTTCAGAATGCGTCTCACTATAGTTTGAATGTCGTTTGCCATCAGTCTTCAAAATTAAAGAACAGCTGAAGGTCTTCCGGAATAGCCGTTTTGGGCTCTTCCGACACCTTCAGCATATTATAGAACGTTCGTTCTGATATACCGTACACAGGATATATGTACCTGCGCCATATTTCGCGGTTAGGCAAACCGCTCCTGACATGCTGGTCATATATCCTGTTTACGTCTGCTACACGTT
>JAKSLI010000109.1 GCA_024401305.1 Bacteroidaceae bacterium
TCCTCAAAAACCTCCTTTACGATGGCTTTGGAGCGTGGAGTCTCACGCGTAACCTCAAGACCTTTCAATGTCGGGAACAGCTTGTCGTTGATGAACGACAATAGCAAGTCGCCCGTAAGCGCATTTCCGTCCTTGTCATCGACAGCCCAATTTCGCCAACGTAATTCTTCAGGAATTATTGACGTGTACTCCTTATGTTCTTTGTGTGCTTTATATTCCCACGTTTCTTCCTGAGTGTCATATACTTTCAGGAAGAACATCCATGTCATCTGTTCTATTCGCTGAGCATCGCCATTAATGCCAGCGTCTTGTCTCATTATGTTCTGTAAACGCTTGACTATGTTGTTTACCGCCATTTTATGCTACTTTATATATTTCTGATTCTAGTTCTCTTAACGCCTGTTCAAATTTATCGTAGCCACCAAAAAGCTTGATAATTTTCTGTGGCTTGCCAATGGTGTTGAACGGAGCGTTGTCAAGAATATCCGCATCCTCCATGTTAAGTATGCCAAAGTCTGCATACTTCTCAAGTAGTGCTTCCAATACTTCACGAGCCTTGCCTTCGTATTTTGCGAAGTAGTTGCGTTTCTTGACGTTGTTTGCTCGTTCACGTCTTGTCAATGGTGGCTGATCGTATGCAACGTGACAGATGACATCAAAGATGTCGGCGTTTGCCAAGGCAGGGTTCTTCTCCCTTACGGCATCTACCAGCACACTGTAATCCTTCAGCTCGTCCACAATAGCCTTCTTGCGCTCGGCCTCTGTCCAATTCTTGATGAAGTCTCCGAGGGTGGCATATCGCTTGCGTATCTGCTTTTTGGTGAAGTCAGTCACACTTTCCGTACGCATGGTTTTCCCATCTTCGCCAAGAACCGTCACGATCTCGGTTGTTATCCTTATGGATTCTCCCTCAACGATGTATTTTTCATGACTTGGATCTGTTTCGCGCACAACAGGAATGTCATTCACGTCGGATTCGGGATAATCTTTTGGTTTACTTTGTGGAGGTTCTGGATCGCCATCGAACTTTGGATCTTTGAACTTCGCAGTTGCATTGCGGAAGTCAAGAATCTCAAGATGCCACTTGTTCTTGTCTGGGCGAAGACGAGTGCCTCGACCGATAATCTGCTTGAACTCGGTCATGGAACCAATCTCCTTGTCTATGACAATCAATCCACAAGTCTTGCAATCGACACCCGTTGCCAACAACTCTGATGTGGTAACGATTGTAGGATATGGTTGGTCTACATCAATGAAATTGTCCAGCTGTTTTTTCCCTATATTGTCATCACCCGTGATTCGCATGACGTAGCGTGAGTCCTTTTTGCAAAGGTCGCTGTTCATGTTAACCAATAGGCTTCGCATCGCTTCGGCTTCATCTATGTCGGCACAGAAAACTATGGTCTTGGCCATTCTGCCAATCTGATGAAGCATTTTCGTGATGCGTTTCGCTACGATCTCCCTTCTTTTAGTGAAGGCTATGTCGCGGCCAATGTCCTTACGCTCATATAGTTTCTGCTCAATGGTCTGGCCGAGCAAATCCTTTTCGTCTTCCTCTGGCGTGAAACCTTGAAGATCTATGCTGATGTAACTGTTGGTCACTCTGTATGGAGCAAGAAATCCGTCTTGAATACCCTGAAGCAGCGAATATGTGTATATTGGCTCACCAAAATAGTCGAGATTGTTTGCTCCTGTCTCAGCTTTTGGAGTGGCTGTCATGCCAATCTGAGTTGCAGTACTGAAATACTCCAAAACCTTTCTCCATGCCGATTCGTCTTTAGCGCTACCACGGTGACACTCATCTACAATTATCAAATCAAAGAATGTCGGGAGGACTTGCTTGAATGGATCTTCTTTGCCTTCCTCGTTGGTTACGAGCTGGTGGTATAACGCCATATAGACCTCAAACGCAGAATCTATCTTGGCACCCTGCACCTTCGTCATCACTTTTTTGAACGGCTTGAAGTCCTGAACCATAGTCTGGTCAATCAGGATGTTGCGGTCGGCAAGGTACAGAATCTTCTTCTTGCTACCAGAAGCCTTCAGGCGATGAATAATCTGGAATGCCGTAATCGTTTTGCCTGTACCAGTTGCCATGACAATCAGTACTCTGTTCTGACCTTTTGCCACAGCTTCTACGGTGCGGTCAACAGCAATGCGTTGATAATAACGAGGCTCGTAGGTGTAAGGGTCTGAATAGAAAGGCTGCTCTACAATTTTCCTTTCCTCGTCAGTATAATTCTTTGCATTAAGAATCCTTTGCTTCAATTCATCAGGAGAAGGGAACTCATCCAAAGAGAGTTCTCTTTCCTTGCCAGTCAAGAAATCATGCTCAAGGAATCCGTCGCCATTCGAGCTGTATGCAAATGGAAGATCGAGAATCTGTGCGTACTCCATCGCCTGCTGCATACCTCCGCCTAAAGGTTTGTTGTTGTCTTTGGCTTCAACTATGGCAATCGGTTTGTTTGCTGCTTGCGACAAAAGATAGTCAGCCTTTTTGCCAGTCTGACGCGCGTGCACCTTCCCTTGGAATATCACTCTGCCATCGGTAAAGTAATATTCCATCCTTATATGCTCGTTTTTCCATCCTGCATTATTGATGGCAGGCGTGATGTAACGCAGCTTTATATCTTCTTCGGTCAAATCTTTCTTGTTCATGATGTTGACTGTGTTTGCTTCCGATAACAAATTATTATCGGAAGTTGTTGTACGTGATGGATATGGAGAGTTGACTGCAACTACCCGATCTCGCCTGTGTATACGAGCGATAAAGATAATAAGTTTTATCGAGCATTCGACTATGTTTTGCGTTAAATATTCTCTGTAACTTATTATTATAGCGTAATTTACATATTATCAGGGTGATAAATCCGAGCCTTCCGAACAGCTCAGGAAGGCTCAGATTGCTCATTTTGTGCAAAATGACCTAAGAGAGTGCGTTGTTCGGCACTATGCTTCCTCCTCTTCTCCTGTCCTCCCCACCCAGCACGTAATAGTTGAACATCTCGCGACACCGACTCTGCACGCGGTCGCCATACTTCTTGCGCAGCTCTGGCGAGAGCATTGCAAAGTTGGATGTCACGAACGTAACGGTACTGTAGTCGGCTCTGCTTTCAAGTATCAGGCGCAGCAGCTCATGGCGGTTGCCCATGTAGATGGCCTCCGTTGGCTCGCTGCCAAGATCCTGAATGCCGAGCATCGTCGCCTTCTTCATCCAACGCATACTTTCGCCCTCGCAGAATCGGTCCACAATGTCATCCGCGCGATGGTTTATCCACGCCAGGTTCTCATAGTTGCCGTTGAAGTAGAAGCCGAAGCCCCTGATTCCTCGCACAAACTCACGCAGTATCTCCAGTGCCAGACTCTTGCCTGTGCCTGTCTTGCCGCTGATGAAGATGCCCTTACTCAAGTCCGCAGGTATCTCTTGCGATGTCTCTGGATCAATGGCCTTGCACGATGGGTCGGCCACCGCCCATAGCATCAGGTTCTTATAGACAAACGAGTTGTCGTTGTCGATGACGAACGCGGGTGTGGTCAGCCTGCCTATCTGAATCAGACGGTTCCAGCACATCAGGAGCTGCTCGCGCTCCATCGGTTCGGGCGCAACTCGTTCTATGAATGCAATCTGTGGATGCTGCTTGCGTATCTCGCTGAGCACGTCGCCTATGCTTTCTGTTTTTGCCATAGTTTTCTCGTTTTAGAACGGACATGGGTTGCCGTTCTCGTCGATTTTGAGCTCGACTTTCGGCAGGTTCTCTTGC
>JAKSLI010000011.1 GCA_024401305.1 Bacteroidaceae bacterium
ATAAATTTGTTATTATTTGCTCTAATTTGTTTCCTTAAATATCCATTTGGTTGAACCGAAGGAAGGCGGTCCGTAGGAGAACTGAAAGTCGGCGGCGCGAAGCGGAAAGTCAAAGCCAATCTGCGGTTAAATAAGTTTGTGCCAAATGGTATATTGTTTCCTAATTTATTTTGTATTCTTCTCATTTATTCGTAACTTTGGCTTGCGCCTAAGTTACTTCCGTTCGGAAAAAATCAAATAAATTTGTTTTTTCGCTCACTTATTCGTAACTTTGCCCCCAAATTTATACATTATTTTGATATGAACGCAGAAGATTACAAGGCATTGAAGGCAAAGGCTCCGCAGGAAGGTCTCGTGGTGGGCGTGTTGTGGGTCGCTGCTTTCGCTTGTTACATAGGGCAATTGAGCCAGCCGATACTTGGATTGATGGTGATGCCGTTATCGCTGATTTCTGTTTTCGTCGTGGTAAACAGACTGAGGGGCTACCGCAACCAGTATTTGGATTTCCTGCCGTATTTCAAGGCCTTTGTCTATTTGTTCCTTGTGTTCCTGTATGCTTCGCTGATAATGGCTCTCGGCCAATGGATATACTTCCAGTTCATGGACCAGGGATTCCTCTACGGCGAGATCATGAAGATGATGGAAACTGCCGAATTCAAGCAGGCTATGGATGTCTATAAGGGCATGGAGGGCTTTGACGAGAATATGTTCAAGGTGGCAGTGGACCAGATAGCCGAGATGAGACCGATAGACATCGCTTTCCAGTTCCTGTCGATAGATGTCGTGGTAAGTCTTTTCCTCTCACTGTTCCTCGCAATGCTGTCGATGGGAAAGGCGGTGAGGAAGTAACAACGACCTCCCCCAACCCCTCCACAAGGAGGGGAGCCTCGCAAGGGTAAGTGTTATCAGAAAAAGTACAAGGCTTTCGTGGTCTCAATAAAAGATTTTTGAAAAATAACAATAGAAAATATGAATATCTCAGTAGTAGTACCACTATACAACGAAGATGAATCTCTTCCTGAGCTTCACAAATGGATTGCCCGTGTGATGAAGGAGAACAACTTCACTTACGAAGTGATCTTCGTGAACGACGGCTCCACCGACCGCTCTTGGGAGGTCATAGAGCAGCTTGCAGCGGAGTTTGAAGAAGTCAAGGGCATAAAGTTCCGCAGAAACTACGGAAAATCGCCTGCTCTTTACTGCGGTTTCAAGGAGGCTCAGGGCGATGTCGTGATAACAATGGATGCCGACCTCCAGGACTCTCCAGACGAGATTCCAGAGCTTTATCGCATGATCGTGGAAGACGGCTACGACCTTGTTTCCGGTTTCAAGCAGAACCGCAAGGAAGGCGACCCGCTCTCAAAGACCATTCCTACAAAGCTCTTCAACGCAACGGCTCGCAAGGTCAGTGGCATAAAGAACCTCCACGACTTCAACTGCGGCTTGAAGGCATATCGCAAGGATGTCGTGAAGAACATCGAAGTCTATGGCGAGATGCACCGCTACATCCCATATCTTGCAAAGAACGCTGGTTTCAGCAAGATTGGCGAGAAGCCGGTTCACCATCAGGCTCGCAAGTTCGGCAAGTCGAAGTTCATGGGTTGGAACCGCTTCGTCAATGGCTATCTTGACCTTATCACGCTCTGGTTCCTCGACACATTCGGCAGAAAGCCAATGCATGTGTTCGGCTTCATCGGAACATTGATGTTCATGATAGGTTTCATCGCAGCCTTCATCCTTGGAGCGGACAAGCTTTACTGCTTGGCAAACAATATCCCACAGCGACTCGTAACCGATTCTCCTTACTTCTTCATCTCATTGACGATGATGATGATTGGTACGCAGCTCTTCATCGCAGGTTTCCTCGGCGATCTGATTAGCCGCAACTCACAGGGCAGAAACGATTACCAAATCGAGAAGATGGTGTGATGACCCCCTCCGACTCCCCCACAAGGGGAGGGTAGAGCCATCCGGAAGGAAAATCGTAAATTGTAAATAAAGGAAACAATATACGATTTGGCATAACGTCAGATGATGATAAAACAAAAACAATAAAAACCGCACAAAAGAGAAGATGGCTTTGCCATTGATGCTTTGCCCTCGTGATTTTCCTAGTGAGCAAGCTCACAGATAAAATCCCAAGTTCAAATCATCACCCGAAGGGCTTTCTTCTCTTTCATGCAAAAAACAGAAAAAAACATTTCGACTGAAAACTATATCTGATCAATAAATTTAACTTATTGTATAGGATGTCCAGTTATCAGTAAAGATTTTCTGTAAGATTTTCAATAAGATTTTGAGCGCAGCGACCTAAATATCAATACCTTTCATTATTTTCAGAAAGATTTTTTGTTATGATTTTAAAATCTTTACTTAAAATCTTACAGAAAATATCTCAACGATAGTATTTAGATGGTCGAAGCATAGCTTCTCAAAATCTTAACCAAAAATCCTACTAAAAATCCTAACTAAACCAGAACCATAAACTGGACACCCTACTTATTTGACTTATCGTGTGCATCAGTTGTATAAGTATAATTTATTGATAATCTTCAGTTGACTGCGACCTTGTTTTTAATGTTTTTGTCTAAAAGAATCCAAGCTAAAATGCCATTGTATATAATCACCTAAATAAATGATAACGGTGCTTAGAAAGCTAATATATACATTCATCACAGTGATGCTCCTTGCGTCATGCAGTTCGTTGGATTGTCCGATGAACAGCCATGTCTATGCTACTTACGGTTTCTATGTGGATGATGACATGCCGGTATCCTTGAACGGACATCTGTCTGTGAATGTCAGTAGGATGGACGGCAACGACACGACACTGCTGAACAAGGAGTCGGGCGCTCATTCCATTCGATTGCCGATGAGTTTCCAGAATCCTGTGGATAAGCTGAACTTCCTGCTTGAACTTGAAGACGGCACTGTGATAACCGATGTGGTAAGTGTGGAGAAAACCAACGATCCGCACTTTGAGTCCGTGGAATGTGGTGCAAACTATTTCCATACATTGACGAAGGTTTCATGCACGAACAACTTCATCGATTCTGTGGTTATTAAGTACAATAAAGTGAATTTAGATGCAACGAAAGAGCATGTTTACATATATCTCAAGCACTAGATGGCTGCGATGCCTGGCTTTCATGTGCTGCTTGCTCTGCGTGCAACACATTGATGCCCAGGATTATGTCGTGACCGAAAAGGCAAAGCAGAAAGCGGAAATAGCGAAGGCTGAAAAGGCTAACAGGCCAAAGAAGCTTGTCTATGCTGTGGAGAAGAAGAACTTCTTCCAGAAATTCCGCGAGGATTCTACGGCAGTCATCAACGGCTTGCAGTTGAATGTGGACCTTGTAGGCGCTGTTCAGTCGATGCTTTCCGAGAATAAATATTACGAGGCATCAGCGCAATTGAGCATCAAGGATTGGTTTTATCCAACCGTAGAACTCGGTTTCGGAACAACCGATTTTCATGAGATAACATCAAACACATACTACAAATGCAGCGCTCCCTACGGCAGAATTGGCTTTGATGTGAATGTGATGAAAGATCGCCACGATGATTATCGCGTTGTTGTTGGCGCAAGGGCTGCCTACACTTCGTTCAAGTACGATGTGAGCGTGCCGGATGCCGTTGACCCTTATTGGGGCGGAAATGCAAACTACGAGGTGAAGGATGCCTCTTGCAACTACCTTTGGGCAGAACTCCTTGCTGGCGTTGACGCGAGAATAGCAGGTCCTGTGCATCTCGGTTGGACGATGCGCTACAAGACAAGGCTTTCTTCAAGCTACAAGGGAATTGACAAGGCTTGGTATGTGCCTGGCTATGGAAAGGACGGAGACTCGGGATTTGGCGCTACTTTCAATGTGGGCATCAATCTCTGGGACTTCAAAACAAGGAAGAAATAAACAGAAAATGAAGATAATTTTACGCAACATATTGACACTCACGCTGTTTGCCTTTGCTGCAATGCTCTTGGCGTCTTGCCAGCAGAAGCAGTATATCACGACAAGCGGTGAGGTGTTTGGCACGATCTACAACATCACTTACGAGTACGACCGTGAGCTGAAGGACGAGATTACGATGGCTCTCGAAGAGGTTGACTTCTCGCTTTCGCCTTTCAACAAGGAGTCGGTCATCACGAAAGTGAACAACAACCAGAAGGCTGAACTCAACAAGCATTTTATCTCGGTGTTTGAGACTGCCATGAAGGTGTCTGACGATACTGAAGGTGCTTTCGACATAACGGTTGCTCCGCTCGTGAACGCTTGGGGTTTCGGTTTCAAGGAAGGCAAGAAACCAACCGAAGAACAGGTTGATAGCCTCAAGGAACTTATCGGCTATCAGAAGGTAAAGCTTGAGAATGGCGCTGTCGTAAAGGAGAATCCAGACATGATGCTCGACTGCTCTGCCATTGCAAAAGGCTATGGAGTGGATGCTGTAGCCAATAGACTGCGAGAGATAGGCGTGGAGAATTTCCTCGTTGAAATAGGCGGCGAGGTTGTTTCGCAAGGCGTAAATCCAAAGGGCAATGCTTGGCGCGTAGGCATCATCGAACCTGTTGACGATCCGTTAAGCACGGCTACAGAGCATAAGGCAATTCTCAATGTGCAGGACATCGCTATGGCTACAAGTGGCAATTACCGCAACTTCTACATCGCAGAAGACGGCAAGCGATATGCCCACACGATAGATCCACGAACTGGTTATCCAATACAACATAACATTTTGTCTGCCACAGTGTTAGGTCCTTCTTGCACCATCGCTGACGCCTACGCCACATCATTCATGGTGGTAGGCTTGGAAAAGGCAAAAGAGATACTGAATCGCCACCCGGAACTCATGGCTTACCTGATATATAATAATGAGGAAGGCAAGAATGATGTGTGGTATTCACCAAAACTAAAAGAACTTATCAATGAGTAACAATCCGTTTTTCAAACCATTCAATACAGTTCACGAGACCTTCCCGTTCGACGAAATAAAGTTCGAGCATTATGAAGAGGCATTCATGGAAGGTATGCGTCGTGAGAAAGAGCGTCTTGAACGCATCATCAACAATCCGGAAACACCGACTTTCGGCAACACAATCGTGATTGTTGAAGAGGAAGAAGACGACTATTATGACCTTCTCGACAATGTTGAGTCTGTTTTCGGCAACCTTATGAGTGCTGAGACCAACGACGATATGGAAGATCTCGCGGAGAAACTCCAGCCGCTTCTCACCCAGCATTCAAACGATATCTCGCTCAATCCGAAACTCTTTGAGCGCGTGAAGTATATCTACGAGCATAAGGCGGATGAGAACCTTACGGAAGAAGAGGAGAAACTGCTCATCGACACTTACCAAGGTTTCGTTCGCAGTGGCGCTTTGCTTGATGAGGCTGGCAAGGACAAGCTCCGCGCCTTGACCGAGGAAGCAGGAATGCTCTCGCTGAAGTTCTCGGAGAATCTTCGCAAGGAAAAGAAGGCTTTCATGCTTCATATCACGGACGAGGCTGACCTCTCGGGACTGAAGGAGCATGACATTGAGATGGCAAAGGCTGCTGCTAAGGAGAAGAAGGTTGACGGTTGGGTGTTTACGCTCGACGGTCCTTCGTATGGTCCTTTCATGTCACATTCCGACAAGCGTGAATTGCGCGAGAAGATGTACATGGCGTACAACACTCTTTGTATCAAGGACAACGAATACAACAACCTCGACATCTGCAAGCGCATCGTAAACATTCGCCTTGAACTCTCGCAACTCCTTGGCTATAAGTCTTATGCGGACTATGTCATGGAGCATCGCATGGCAAAGTCAGCAAAGAATGTGAAGGAATTCCTCGACACTCTCATCAAGGCATACAAGAAGCCTGCGCAGAATGATGTGAAGGAAATCCGTGACTATGCACGCAAGCTCAACAAAGACCGCAAGTTTGAGTTGAAGCCATGGGATTTCAGCTACTATTCACACAAGCTCCAGATAGAGAAATACAACATCGAGTCGGACATGTTCCGCCCATATCTCAAACTTGAGAATGTCATCGACGGCGTGTTCGGACTTGCCAACCGACTCTACGGCATAACATTCGAGGAGAATCCTGACATTCAGGTTTATCATCCGGATGTGAAGGCTTACGAGGTAAAGGATAAGGATGGCAGTTATCTTGCCGTGTTCTATGCTGACTTCTTCCCAAGAGAAGGCAAGCAGGGCGGCGCTTGGATGACAGAATTCAACAACCAATGGATTAGCCATAAGGGAGTTAACCATCGTCCGCATGTGTCTGTAGTGATGAATTTCACAAAGCCGACAGAGGACAAGCCTTCGCTCCTCACACTCGGCGAGGTTGAGACTTTCCTCCATGAGTTCGGACATTCGCTTCACGGCATGTTCGCCAACACTCGCTTCGGCGCAATGTCAGGCACAAGCGTGTTCTGGGATTTCGTGGAACTTCCATCGCAGATTATGGAAAACTACACTGCAAACCGCGAGTTCCTCAACACCTTCGCGTTCCATTACGAGACCGGAAAGCCTGTTCCAAAGTCATTGCTTGCCCGCTTGAAGAAGACAAAGCATTATCTCGCTGCCTACAGTTGCATGCGACAGGTTTCCTTCGGACTTCTCGACATGGCTTACTATTCCATCAAGAAGCCTTTCGACAAGGAAATCATTCCGTTCGAGAAGAAGGCTTGGGGCAGGGCAATGATTATGCCACAGTTGCCTGGAACTTGTATGACTACGCAGTTCTCCCACATCATGTCGGGTGGTTATGCTGCGGGATATTACAGCTACAAATGGGCAGAAGTGCTTGAGGCAGACGCGTTTAGCGTGTTCAAGAAGAAGGGCGTCTTCAATCAGGAAGTGGCACAATCCTTCCGCGACAACATCCTTTCGAAGGGTGGCACTAAGGATCCGATGGAGCTTTATGTGGCTTTCCGTGGACAAGAGCCAACCGTTGATGCTCTCATGAAGCGAAATGGCATTAAGGTGCCTGCAAAGAAGGCTTCCAAAGCAAAGAAATAATCAAGAAAAATGGAAGAAAAACAACTGAAACTCGACGGCCGTTACCTCCGAATGGCACGCATCTGGGCGGAAAACAGCTACTGCAAACGCCGCCAGGTAGGTGCTATCGTGGTCAAGGACAACCGCATAATATCCGATGGCTACAACGGAACTCCGAGTGGCTTTGAGAATGTCTGCGAGGACGAAGGCAATGTCACGAAGCCATACGTGCTTCATGCCGAGGCGAATGCTATAACGAAGCTTGCCCGAAGCAGCAACAATTCCGACGGAGCAACGATCTACATCACAGCTTCGCCTTGCATTGAATGCGCGAAACTCATTATCCAGTCGGGCATAAAGCGTGTTGTCTATGGCGAGAACTATCGTCTTGACGACGGCATCCGATTGCTGAAAAGAGCCGGAGTTGAAGTTTTACTTCTGGAAGATGTCCATCAATAATAAGATGGGTTCTATAAATTAGATTAAAAAACTTTTCAATGAAGAAAGAATACTTGATGCCGATAATCATGGCAGTCTGCGTTGTGGTAGGCGTGCTTATCGGTACCTTCTGTGCCAATCACTTTGCAGGCGACCGCCTTCAGATAATCAATTCTGGTAGCAGTCGTCTGACAAATCTGCTGCATGTCATTGACGATCAGTATGTTGACGCAGTGGATATAGACTCTCTTGTGGACAAGGCAATTCCGCAGATTCTTGGCGAACTCGACCCTCACAGCGTTTATATTCCTGCTGCTGAGGCAAAGCAGGCTGAGGACGATTTGAAAGGTTCGTTCTCCGGCGTGGGCATTGAGTTTACTATTCGCGAAGACACTGTGAGAGTGCAGAATGTTCTGCCTAACGGACCTTCAGAGCGTGCCGGTTTGCTTGCTGGCGATAAGATCGTGACTGTTGACGGAAAGTCGTTCGTTGGCAAGGACATTACGAACGATATTGCCATGAAGACGCTTAAGGGTCCGAAGGATTCCAAGGTGAAGATTGGCGTGCTCCGTTATGGAAGCAAGACTCCGAAAATCTTTGAGATTACACGAGGAAATGTTATTCAGCACAGCATAACATCGACCTACATGCTCGACGAGACTACTGGTTACATCAAGATTCGCAACTTCGGCGAGAACACTTATCCGGAGTTCCTTGCCGCTCTCGCACAGCTCTCTCAGCAGCGTGCAGAGAATCTTGTCATTGACCTTCGCGACAATACAGGCGGTTTGCTGCAGGCTGTTTCACTCATGGCAAATGAATTCCTCGACAAAGGCCAGCTCATTGTTTACACTGAAGGTCGCCGTTCGCCTCGCGAGGACATCGTTGCCGACGGTCGTGGTGCTTACAAGCAGATGCCTTTGGTAGTGCTTATAAACGAGATTTCCGCTTCTGCAAGCGAGATTTTCGCAGGTGCCATCCAGGATAACGACCGTGGTACTATTGTCGGTCGCCGTTCGTTCGGCAAGGGACTTGTCCAGCAGCAGATGAATTTCACTGATGGCTCTCTGCTTCGTCTTACCGTTGCCCGCTATTATACTCCTTCAGGTCGTTGCATCCAGAAGCCATATCTTCCAGGACAGGGCTTGAAATATGAGGAAGACTTGCTTGAGCGATATGAGAATGGCGAGCTTTATTCTGCCGACAGCATCCATAACAATGGCAAGGCTTTCAAGACATCGATTGGCAGAATAGTGTATGACGGCGGTGGTATCACACCTGATGTCTTCGTGCCGGAAGATACCCTTGGCATGACATCTTATTATAAGGAGGCTGCCATGAGCGGACTTATCATGCAGTTTGCTTATCAATACACTGACAATAACCGTCAGCAGTTGAAGGCATTCAGCACGGCAGAAGAGATGAATGCTTTCCTTGACAAGCAACCACTCGTTGACAATTTCGCTAATTACGCTGAATCGAAAGGCATGCAGCGTCGTAACTTGATGATAGAAAAGTCACGCCGTTTGTTCAAGCGTTACCTGCATAGCAGAATAATATATAACATGCTGAATGAGAACGCGTTGATGCAGTATCTCAACAAAGACGACCAGGTGATAAAGGAAGCTCTCGACATCTTCTCGAAAGGTGTGTCAAGACCATCGCGAACAACTTCCTTCCTCTATTTCTCAACACCACCATGCTCGTTCAGCGAAGCTAATATTCATATCTGTAAAGCCTAATGAATGGCATAATCAGAAACGACTAAAGATTTACTTATGCAAAAAATAGATCCAAACGATTTCCGTATAAAACCGATGCAGATTGTCCTGTATTTCATCGCCATTGGTGGACTGATTTTCATTTTCCTGAATCTGAACTTCCTTCTTTGGCAGGCATGTTTGATGGCAATGGGCGTGATGTTGCTCCTCATCCTTGGAGAATATCTTATCATCGGCTATCTCGAGAAACGCCGTGACGACAAGGAATGGGACGAACAGCACGGAATAAGATAATTCAACTTTCGCAAGTTTCTAACTTGCTCATGTTGAGGCTACAAACTACAGAGTACAAACTACAGGTTGCCATGCGGCTTGTAAACTTTGCACCAGAAAACAGTGCGCAGCCAAAAAGCCTGTACTCTGTAGCCTGTACTCTGTAGCCTTAAGTTGAGCTTGCGAAACTTAAATTAATTATGCAAGAATTAAAGGAATTATACATATCTACATTCAACAAGCAGCCTAAGACTGTTGAGCAGCTCAAGGGTGCTGGTAGCAACCGTCAGTACTATCGTTTTTGCGATGCTGACGGCAATTCTGTCATTGGAGCTGTCGGCACTTCTGTTGAGGAAAACGAAGCTTTCATCTATCTCTCAAGGCATTTTACGGAAAAGAAACTTCCAGTGCCTGAGGTTTATGCTGTTTCGAATGACAAACTCCGTTACCTTCAGCAAGACCTCGGTTCGCGCTCACTCTTTGATGCCATTGCCGACGGTCGTGAGAAGGGTGGAAACTATAGCGAGGAGGAAATAGCACTTCTTGAGAATACCATCCGTCAACTCCCTCGCATTCAGGTGCTTGGAGCAGAAGGATTGGATTGGAATGTCTGCTATCCGCAGCCTTCTTTCGATAAGCAGAATGTCTTCTTCGACCTCAACTACTTCAAATACTGCTTCCTCAAGGCTACAGGAATAGATTTCAATGAAGTCAAGCTCGAAGCTGATTTCCAAGCTTTTGCGGAGGACTTAACCCAAAGACCCCCTCTAACACCCCCACAGGGGGAGGACGGAACCATCCGGATGGCTACCCCTCCCCTGTGGGGAGGTCGGGAGGGGCCGGGCTCGTCTACCTTCATGTACCGCGATTTCCAAGCTCGCAACATCATGCTCGACGGCAAAGGCAATCCGCTCTTCATCGATTTCCAGGGCGGTCGTCGCGGACCTCTCTGCTATGACCTTGCCTCATTCCTTTGGCAAGCTTCGGCACGCTATCCGCAGTCACTCCGTGAGCATCTCATAGATGTCTATTTCGAAGAACTCCAAAGTCTTTGTCAAGGTCAAAGTCAATCACGCGAAGCCTTCGACAAGCAGCTCTCGTCGATGGTTCTTTTCCGCCTGCTTCAGGTTCTTGGTGCTTACGGTTTCCGTGGCTATTTCGAACGCAAGCAGCACTTCATCGATAGCATTCCGCCAGCATTGGAGAATCTTAAGGAACTCCTTGCAAAGCATGAATTCCCATACGCTTACATGATAAGCGTTCTCAATAAGCTCATAGAGAAACTTCAGCCAGCGTCTGAAACCGTTGAAACCATTGAAACTTCTGAAACCCCTCCCCTGTGGGGAGGTCGGGAGGGGGCGGCTCCTCTCACCGTCCGCATCTTCTCCTTCTCATATAAGAAAGGAATCCCTCAGGACCCTTCTGGCAATGGTGGAGGCTATGTCTTCGACTGCCGCAGCACGCATAACCCAGGTCGCTACGAACCATACAAGAAAATCACAGGTCTTGACCCTCGCGTCATAAAGTTCCTTGAGGACGACGGCGAGATAGTAACCTTCCTTCAGAGCGTCTATAAGCTAGCCGATTTCCACATTGAGCGATACCTACAGCGAGGCTTCACTTCCCTGATGTTCTCGTTCGGTTGCACAGGCGGACAGCATCGCTCTGTCTATTCCGCTCAGCATCTTGCCGACCGCATCAGAAAGAAATATCCGCAGGTAAAGGTGGAACTCTGCCATCGCGAACAGGAACGCCCTCACGCACTCATCTTCGCCGCTGGTCTTGGCACGCGTCTCAAGCCGCTCACCGACACAATGCCGAAAGCACTTGTTAGGGTAGGGGAGAAGACCCTCCTCGAGCGCACCATCGATACGCTGAAGGCTGTAGGCATCGACCACATGACAGTCAATGTCCATCACTTCTCCGACCAGATCAAGGCATTCCTCGCTGACTACCTCTCCCCTTGTGGGGGAGTCGGAGGGGGGCAAGGCTGGGGTGGGTCTATCCGCATCTCCGACGAGACCGACAAGCTTCTTGACACTGGCGGTGGACTCCTCAAGGCTCGCGAGCAGTTCAATGGCGTTGCGCCTATTCTCATCCATAATGTTGACATCATCTCGAATGCCAATCTCGAGCGTCTCATGGCAGAGTCAAAGTCTAACGATGCCGTGGCAACACTCCTTGTCAGCCGCAGGGAAACATCACGCTATCTCATCTTCGACCGCGACAACAATCTCGTCGGTTGGAAGAATATAAAGACTGGCGAGGTCAAAGGCTCAGAACCTGCTGGCTCACAGATGTTTGCCTTCTCTGGCATCCATATCGTGAAGCAGAGCATCTTCCCTCTCCTTGAGGAATACGCCCAAAGCCCCCCTCTAACTCCCCCACAGGGGGAGGACGAAACCATCCGGACGGCAAACACTCCCCTTGTGGGGGAGATGGAGGCGGTCTTCGGCATCACCGACTTCTACCTCTGGGCATGCCAACGCGCGAAGATTCAGTGCCTCGTTCAGGACGACCTTCAGCTCACGGATGTCGGAAAACTCGATACCCTCGCTCAGCTTAACTCCTAAAATACAAAAACAGAAAAAACATTTTTCACCCTCATTAACCCTAACCCTAACTTTAACCCTAACTTAAAGTCTGTGGCAACGTTATCGTTAAGGTTGCAGTCATAGTTGAAGTTGGTTTTTAATGTTTTTTCTTTTTGAAGTCTGGTATATTTCTGTTTGGCATTTCATGAGAGCTCGCTCTCAAGGAATGACGAGCAGAAAGATACGGAATCTTGCAAGAGATTCTGAAATGACTTCAAAAAGTGTTTTTCTTGTTTTTGTTAAAAAGATGGGAAACTTGAAACGACTAATTACTAAACGACTAATATAATATGCAGAAAATCATTATCCTTGATTTCGGTTCACAGACCACTCAGCTCATCGGACGCCGCGTTCGTGAGTTGAACACATTCTGCGAAATCATGCCTTACAACAAGTTCCCGAAGAATGATCCGGACATCATCGGTGTCATCCTTTCGGGTTCGCCACTCAGCGTGTATGCGGATGATGCTTTCCACATCGATTTCTCAGAGATCCGTGGCAAGTATCCTATCCTCGGCATCTGCTATGGCGCACAGCTTATGGCACACACCTTCGGAGGTAAGGTGGAGTCTGAAGGCACTCGCGAGTACGGACGCGCCAACCTCGGTTTCATGGAGGAAGGCAATGTCCTTCTCAAGGACTTCGCTACTAACTCACAGGTGTGGATGAGCCACGGTGACACTATCACGCAGCTGCCGGAAGGCTTCCGCTGCATCGCTTCCACTTCTACCGTGAAGTTTGCCGCTTATCAGGCTAACGACGAGAAGATCTGGGGCGTTCAGTATCACCCGGAAGTGTTCCACTCCATCGACGGTACTCAGCTCCTCAAGAACTTCGTCGTTGACATCTGCGGTGGCATTCAGGACTGGAGCCCGGACATGTTCGTTGAGACTACCGTCAAGGAACTCAAGGAGCAGGTTGGCGACGACAAGGTCATCCTCGGTCTCTCTGGCGGTGTTGACTCTTCCGTAGCAGCCGTTCTCCTCAACAAGGCGATTGGCAAGAACCTCACTTGCATCTTCGTCAACAACGGTCTTCTCCGCAAGAACGAGTTCGAGGATGTGCTCAAGGACTACGAGTGTCTCGGACTGAATGTTATCGGCGTTGACGCTTCAGAGAAGTTCTATTCAGAGCTTGCTGGCGTTCATGAGCCAGAGCGTAAGCGCAAGATTATCGGCAAGGGCTTCATCGATGTCTTTGAGGCAGAAGCCAAGAAGATTGAAGGTGCCAAGTGGCTTGCTCAGGGCACAATCTATCCTGACCGCATCGAGTCGCTCAACATCACTGGTAAGGTCATCAAGAGTCACCACAATGTTGGTGGACTTCCTGAGAAGATGGGTCTCGCACTCTGCGAACCTCTCAAGTGGCTTTTCAAGGATGAAGTTCGTCGCGTAGGTCGTTCTATGGGTATGCCAGAGCATCTCATCACACGCCATCCTTTCCCAGGACCAGGTCTTGCCGTTCGTATCCTTGGCGACATCACTCCTGAGAAGGTTCGCGTACTTCAGGACGCTGACGACATCTACATCCGCGGACTCCGTGAGTGGAAGACAAAGCTCTCTGGCGAAGATGCACGCCGCGTTCTTCAGGCAGGTGTACCAGCCGACATGAAGGACGGTGAGATAGAAGTTTCACTCTACGACCAGATTTGGCAGGCAGGAGCCATCCTCCTCTCTGATGTTAAGTCAGTAGGCGTTATGGGCGATGAGCGTACATACGAGAACCCGGTAGCTCTCCGTGCCGTGACATCATCTGACGCCATGACAGCCGACTGGGCAAAGCTCCCTTACGAGTTCCTCGCAAAGGTCAGCAACGACATCATCAATAAGGTTAAGGGAGTCAACCGCGTATGCTATGACATCTCCTCAAAACCACCTGCAACAATCGAGTGGGAATAGTAACCCATTCAATAGTTGACCAATAAGTTGAGAGCATAATTCAGATATCTAAGTGTCTGGATTATGGTCTCGCAGTTTCTGTCCGTCCGTCTGTCCGTCCGTCCCGATATATTCCGACATCTGCGTTATAAACAGATTAGGCCTTTTGACATAAGAAACAGAAAAGGTGAAAAGCGAGATTTGTGTCTCACTTTTCACCTTTCTTATTTGTAATATTAGTATAGTGTTTGCAGGAAGTTGGAGAGTTAGAAGTTCAAGTTCATTTGGAAAACTGCTGTGAAATCTCCGTTTCCACCATCACCATAAAAAATATTGTAGATTGCTGGCGCTGTGTTTGGCGTCCTGTATTTAGCTCGTACCAATGAAGCGTTTGGCATTTGGTTTGCCTCGAGCTTCAGGAGAAGTTCCTCTGTTTCATTCTGGGTGAGTTTGCCGAGGTCCAGCACATGGAAATTGCTTGTCTCTGATAGAGGTCGGCATTGTTTTGGACCGAAAGTGAATACGAGTATGTCATTATCCTTATTGCATGTGAGACCATCCGCGCTCTCATCATACAGGAAATAGCCAGGGACGCTGTGGGCAAATATAAGCAGACCGTTCTGGATTGTGCCAAGCATGAGATTGCTGACGCCGTAAAGTTCATCGCTGTCAAGGGCAACGATTACATCCTTCAACGGACTGCTCTCAGGGAAAATCCAATAGCCAAAGTACTCCTGGCGAAGCTCTTGGCGAGTGATAGGAATGGCATTTATTGGCTTTGTGGCACGCTTTGCCAGATAAGCTTCAAAATGATAGTCTGAATTGCTACCCACACAGATACGGTAGAAGTCTGCTGTCTTGACATCATTTGCTGCAAGTACTACCTGTCCTTCCGTAATCTGGTAAGGGCGAGGACTATAGAAACGATCTGCCTTATTGCTCCACATGAAGCTGCAATCGTCTGTTTCGTCATGGCAACCCCACATCAGGTAAGGTGCCTTCACACTTGGTGTCTTACGGATGTTTGAAGAGTTTGTCTTACATGTGACAAGGGTAGAACGGTTGAGCTTGCAGTAAAAGAAGTCTAGGTTCTTTGCATTGGCAAATGCTGCAGACAACACGAGCAATGATATCAAAAGTATGGATCTCATAACTATATATATTGTGGGATTATTAATCGAAGAATCCTGGCTGCTTGTATTCAAGGCCGAGCTCATTGTCAACGGCTGCCATTATGCCCTGAACCTGTCCAAGAGCGAACATACGACCGAGGAGAGTGTAGCCAGAGTTGTGTCCGTGAGCTGACTCATCCATAACGCCACCAGGCACGTCAGTGAATGTCATGCCATGGTCAACACGCATTGGCAGGCGATGACCGCTGTTTGGCTTGCCTGTCTGCTCTGCCTTCTCGAAGATGCGAACGAGTTCCACGATGTCTGCACGACCGCCAAGGTGACTTGCCTCGGTGAAGTTGCCGTTAGGGAAGATGTGGCAAGAGCGGAGGTGAACGAAGTGAGTGCGCTCAGCATACTTCTTAGCCATCTCGACAACCTTGTTGTGCTCGCCAGCAGAGAGTGAACCGGCACAGAAAGTAAGACCGTTGTGAGGATTTGGCACAGCATCGAGGAACCACTGGATATCCTCGTCAGTACCGATGATACGAGGCAAACCGAATACTGGATAAGGAGGATCGTCTGGGTGAACGCACATGTTGATGTCGTACTCCTCGCAGACAGGCATGATAGCCTCGAGCCAGTACTTCATGTTCTCCTGAAGCTTCTCCTTGTTGATGCCATCATAAAGCTTGAGCAGATCGTGGAACTTCTGGATAGGAGCAGAGTCGCCCTCGCTGAAGTTACCAGACACGAAGCCCTGAGTCTTGATGATGATGTTCTCCACGAGCTCATGATCCTGCTCAGGAGTGGTAGTCTTCTTCATCTCGTCAGCCTCGGCAACGAGGTCGCGTCCCCAGTTGTGAGCCTTAGAGAAAGCAGCCCAATCCTCGCGAGCGCCCTCACGCTTAAGGAGATAGATGTCGAAATAAGCAAACACGCCCCAGTCCATATAGAGGTTTGTAGAGCCGTTTGGATTCTCGTGAAGGAGGTCAGTGCGTGCCCAGTCGAGCACAGGCATGAAGTTGTAGCATACGCAGTGTATGCCTTCCTTGCCGAGGTTGCGCAAAGACTCCTTATATACCTCAATCTGGTGGTCGCGGTCTGGACCAGCATACTTGAGAGTTTCAACGACAGGAAGCGATTCAACAACCGACCACTTCATGCCGTAAGATTCGATATACATACGAAGTTCGTGAATCTTCTCCTGTGTCCATACCTCGCCGAGAGGCACATCGTGGAGAGCAGTCACGATACCTTCAACACCAATTTGCTTTAACTGGGCAAGAGTAATCTTATCCTTCTTGCCAAACCAACGCCATGTTCTTTCCATAAATGAAGCCCCAACAGACCCACCCTAACCCTCCCTGTGAGGGAGGGAATCCATGCGGATGTGTTCTTTTACTAATGGAGGGGTTGGGATTTTATTAAATGAGTTTTTATTTTGTTTAATGTATTTTCAATATCAAAGAGTACTTCTTCGTTCTTAAAACGAATTACCTTGAATCCTAGCCTATTCAGCTTCTCCGTCCTTTGCAAATCGTTGTAAATCTGGTTGACTTCAGAATGGTATCCCCCATCAACTTCTATAATCAACTTAAAGTCTGTACATACGAAATCTGCAATACAGTCAGCGATGATGTGTTGCCTTAAGAATTTCACTCCTAAAGCCTTATCTTTTATATAATGCCATAACACAGATTCAGCTTCAGTTTGGTTCTTACGATTTTCCCGTGCAAACTCTTTGAGCACGCCATAGAGCATCGGATCAGCATATTTGTACATAGTAAAGCTCTTATTCCAGCGATCCCCATCCCTCTAGGGAGGAATGGGGTGGGTCTTTTATCTCGCCTGAGTGTACTTATGAAGCGTAGCTCTTACTGCACCCTTGCCAGCATAGAGTTCCTTTACCATACCGACAATCTGATCATAGAGAGGAGTTTCAGTAAGGTCAAGTCCAAAAATGTCTGCACGTGAGTATAATTTGTGGAGACATTCATTCCATTCTGCATCAGAGAGCTTTGGTTCCCCTCCCTCACAGGGAGGGATAGGGAGGGTCTGTACGATAGCCTGGAGTTCCTCGAGCTTAGGGTCAGAAGAAGGTGAGAATGGTTCGAGATTATCGTCGAGAGCCTTGAGGAAACGAGCGTAGCCGGCAAGTGTCAATGGGATGAGAACGAGATTCTTCATGTCAAGACCACGGGCAACATACTTCTTGATAGTCTCACCGAAACGGATAGGAAGCTTCTGTGATGTGTCTGTAGAGATACGCTGTGGAGCGTCTGGCATGAATGGGTTAGGAAGACGCTTGTTGATGACATCGCCGATGAACTCGTATGGATTGAGCACACCTGGATCAACAACCACCGGCATTGCCTCCATATAACCGATCTTCTGAACGAATGGACGGAGATCCTCGTCAGCCATTTCTGCAGAGATGAGAGTATAGCCGAGCATTACGCCATAGATGGACATCGCAGTATGAAGAGGGTTAAGACAAGTAGTAACCTTCATGGTCTCAACCTGGTCAACAGTCTCGCGAGTAGTGTAAAGCGCACCGCCAAGGTCGAGTGGTGGACGGCCGTTAGTGTAGTTGTCTTCGATAACGAGATACTGCACCTCCTCAGCATTCACGAAAGGAGCTGTGAATGTGTGCTTCTCAGTCTCGATATAGTCATTGTCCTCAAAACCGTCAGCAGCAAGGAGTTCCTTTACCTGCTGGTGTGGACGAGGAGTAATCTTGTCGATCATAGACCAAGGGAAGGTGATCTTCTCCTCGTTCTTGAGATAAGCAAGGAAAGCCTCTGGAGCAAGACCTTCGCTTACCCACTTCTCAGCATACGCCATAACGCCCTCCTTTGCCTTGTCGCCATTGTGAGAGCAGTTGTCCATAGACTGAACAGTGAGAGGAAGTTCGCCTGCATTGAAGCGTTCGAGGAGCAAGGCGCAAACCTTACCCATTGCAAAGACAGGCTTCAAGCCGCGAGCGAGGTCGGCATCGTTGTATGTGTAGCCCTTCTCAGTGATTGTGAACGAAACCATCTGGAGCGAAGGAGCCTTGAAAATCTCTACGAGACGAGCCCAATCGTCAAACTGATAGTCAGCCTTGAGCGACTCAGTAACGGAAGCGATGACCTTCTTCTCGATAGTGCCATTAGAGCAAAGCGAAACAGCGAGCGATAGATTATCGTAAGGCGCGTAAGCCTTGTCAACAACTTCGTAGTCGAAAGTCTCGGCAACAATCACGCCACGGTCGTACTTGCCCGTATTGAGCGCATCGTTGAGAATAGCAGCAGGAAACGCGCGGAAGATATTTCCACCGCCGAAATGAACCCAAGTAGGTTCGTCGTGAGTCTTCTGACGCACGGCAGCAATGTCAAACTTAGGCAACTGATAGCCTTTCTCTTCCCATTCGGAAGCGGAGAAATCAGATTTTAGAATGTCGGTTAATTTCATGATTATATTGTTTATTTTTCAGTTTTTCATTTATAGGCGCACAAATATAATAATATTATTGGTATCTCGCCATAAACATCAAGAACACACTAATTAATCCCGCTGCTTTTAATGATTTCCGTCAAAACAAGTATTTGCTCGTTCTGCCTATTTCCCGTGTTTTCCATAGAAAAAAGTCATTCTCTTTCCCGATTTCCAAAAATAGTCTTAAATTTGCACTCCCAATACGAAATAAAAGGAATGCAAACAGTCCTCCCCATAGCATATTTCCCGCCTATCTCATGGTTCAAGGCTCTGCTTGATCGCGCTGTTATTGAGCGGCATGAGAACTATGTGAAGCAAACACTTCGCAACCGTTGCCAGATAGCCACGGCAAACGGCACTTTGCGCTTGTCTGTGCCTGTTGTCAAGGCGGAGAAGACGACGGATGTGCTCATCGCTTCCCACGACAATTGGCAGCAGAAGCAGTGGAATGCCATAGCTACAGCCTACGGTGAGAGCGCCTTCTTCGATTATTACGCCGACGATCTCAAGCCGTTCTTCACTGCCGATAGCTGCAAGAACCTTTTCGAGCATAATGTTTCCATCATCCAAAAGCTCTTGGAACTACTTGATATTGACGATGTTACCCTTCGCTTTACAGACTCATTCATCGGTGAGAACTACACAGCCATCATAAAAGCCGAAGCGGACGCTTCGGGAACGGTGACTCAATTCCCTCCTTATTACCAAGTATTCCGCTCCAAGACAGGTTTCCTTCCCGACCTTTCCATACTTGACCTCCTTTTCAACCTCGGTCCCGAAGCCGCTTGCTATTTGCTAAAACAATAAAAAATAACATATAAGTAACTGTTTTTTATTATCAAACACAAGTTGCACAGGTAACACGACTCGTGACACTAGTGGAACCCGTGTTTAAAGATAATACATGATCAGTGTTCGTTAAATCCGTAAATTTGTAAATGAAAAAGCGCTTTATAAATCCAAAATATTACGCCACACGCGACCCTGAGATTCGCCATGTCAACACCTTCGATGAGTTTCTCGAGAACATGGCAGAAGTTGCCAAGGAGAACTATGGCAAGGTCCTCGGCTATCCTACTGCCGGAACTTCCAACATGGAAGGATTCTACGACTGGTATGTCAACACCGGAATGACTCGCGTGTTCATGAACAACGCCGGAGATCCTTTCGGCGATAGCGCCGTGAACCTTACCACGATGAGTATTGAGCGCAAGACGGTGAAGTTCATTGCCTCGCTCTTGGGCATAAACCAAGATAATGTCTGGGGACTTATCACTGCCAGTGGCACCGATGGAAACAACCACGGCATCTATTTCGGCGCACAGAAGCTGAAGAACGAGACCGGACTCTTGCCAATTGTCTATGTATCAAAGGAATCGCACTATTCCAACATGCGCCTTTGCGACCTTCAGAATCTTGAAGTCCGACTCATAGATTGCGACGAGATGGGACGAATGAAGCCGGATGCCCTTCGCGCTGCAATATATCCGGGACGACCAGCACTCATGATCTATTCCGTAGGTTCCACTTTCAAGGGCGCCATCGACGACCAGCAGGCGCTCAACGATGTCCTTGACGAAATGAATCCAGTGGCAGTCTATCGCCATGTGGATGCAGCACTTTTCGGTGGTTATCTGCCATTCACTGAGCATCATGACATTGTGGATATCAACAAGTGCGGCTATCAGTCGATTGCCATCAGCGGACATAAGTTCTTTGGTGTTGACGCTCCTTGCGGACTTTTCATCACCACACGCTCCGTCCTTGAGGCGCAGAAATCGTATAATGTAGGCTATCTCAATGGCTCGATGCCGATGATAAACTGCTCGCGCTCGTCCATCATTCCGCTGAAGTTCTATTGGATCATAGACCGTCTCGGCATAGAAGGACTGTCGGAACAGGCACAGACAATTCTCGAGAATGCAGACTTCTTCCTCAGCGAACTCCGTAGGGTAGGGTGGCCAGCATGGAAAAACGACTTCTCCAACACCGTAGTGATGAAGAAGCCGTCCGATAAACTTGTTGACAAATACAATCTAGCCTGCGGTTACGACGAAGCCCTTGGAGGCAAACTCGTCCATGCCGTCGTTATGCAGAAGGTCACTCGCGAGCATATCTCAGCCTTCATTTCCGACCTTGAGGACGAGATGATGATGCTCGGATAATTATTCAAGTTTCAGAAGTTTCAGGGGGGTCAGAAGTTTCATTGAAACCGTTGAAACCATTGAAACTTCCTGTAACTTTTTATGCGTCAGCCCCTGCGAACTTGTTCATTCCGCGAATCATGTGGCGCAGACAACCCAGAAGTTCCTGCTATTTCCTTGGCGTATTTGCAATTAACGAGAAAGTTTGTTGCAGATACGCCATTTTCGTGATTATGAATGATTTGTTTTTCTAAGTGGTTTCAGCTGTGAACCACCAATAGATTTTGCTATATTACTACGGTAACTATAAAAAAATACTACTTACCGTAGTAGTTTTAACGCATTTTTCTTGCTGGAATGATAATGTTTTTGTACTTTTGCATCCAAATTGACAAGGTGAATCTATGGCAAATACAATCATAGGAAGAAAAAAGGAATCCATATTACTCAATGAACTATATATTAGCAACAAGGCAGAGTTTATTGCTGTATATGGAAGAAGACGTATTGGTAAGACTTTCTTAATAGACAAGACGTTCGGAGAAAAATACGATTTCTATATGACAGGAATCTACGAAGGAACAAGGGCTGAGCAACTTACCAACTTCACATACCAGTTGGAACGATATTCTGGCAAGAAAATCAAACAGCCGAAGACATGGATAGATGCTTTCTTTCGTCTTCAGGACTTTCTTGAAACGAAAAGAAAGCAGAAACGTATTCTTGTATTCATTGATGAACTTCCATGGCTGGACACACCACGCTCGCGCTTCCTTAAAGCCTTTGAGCTGTTTTGGAACGAATGGGCATCAAAGCTTGACAACATGAAGTTGATTGTGTGTGGTTCTGCCACAACCTGGATGACAAGCAAGTTGCTTGGCAACAAAGGCGGACTTCACAACCGTGTTACGCAACCAATTTATCTTCGTCCATTCAACCTCCATGAAACGGAACTGTTTCTCAAATCCAGAGGTTTTGCCGTCTCACGTCGTCAGGTTGCAGAAGCATACATGTCACTTGGTGGTACTCCGTACTATTTGGATATGATGAGGAAATCTGATAGTATTGCGCAGAATATCGACCGCCTGTTCTTTAGTAAGGAGGCTCCTCTGAAGACTGAATATTCATTCCTTTTCAAGTCTTTATTCAAGGAGTCAACATTGTACAGGAGAGTCGTTGAAACGCTTTCTAAGAAGATGAAAGGCATGACACGCCAGGAACTATTGTCAGAAATAAAATGTGAAGACTCAGGGTATTTCTCCGACGTACTGACAGATCTCTGCAATTGCGATTTTGTGCGCAGATATACGGCTTTTGGAAAAACAGAGCGCGATATGATGTACCAACTCACAGACCTCTATACCTTGTTTTATTTGCGTTTTGTAAAGTCCTATAACGGAGGTGACGAACATTACTGGAGTCACAGACAAACTGACATTACATCATGGCAAGGCTACGCATTTGAACAAATCTGTCTTCACCACATACAGCAGATAAAACGTAAATTAGGTATAAATGGAATACTCAGTAATGTTTGTACATACTCTTGGCTTCCTTTTACCGATAAGAATGAAAAGCAACACCGTGGAGGACAGATTGACCTCATTCTTGACAGAGGAGACAAGACTATCAACCTATGTGAAATGAAGTTCGTGAGTGGAACATATTCCATATCTTCTGACTATGCCTCATACATGCAGTCGAGGGCTGAGAGTTTTAGGATGCTTTCAGAAACCGACAAGTCCATTCATCTTACGATGATTACGTCCGAGGGTGTTGAACACAACGAAGGATGGCAAAGCATACAAAGTGAAGTTGTATTGGAAGACCTATTCCAAGACGAAGAATAACAAAACGAGACATTAAAAATATTGGTAAGCATCCGCCCCTGCGAACTTATTCATTCCGCGTATCATGTGGCGCAGACAGCCGAGAAGTTCCTGCGATTCCTGAAGAATATGCACGGTGAGAAGCAGGGTGTTGATGTTCTGTTTGCCATCTTGCAATGTGTCGAGAACCTTCTTTCTGTCTTCTGATATCTTGCCTTGTGTGGTAAGACACTTTTCGCGAAGGCGTTCGGCTTCAGTGAAATCGCCTGTTTGAAGCATCGCGAGAGTGGCTTTGAACAAATCAATGACACTGTCTCTCGTATCAATGAAACGCTCATGATAAGCGAGTGGGAGAGGGGAGAAGTTGTTGCCGATGTGCTCTCGCAGCGGATCGTTTATGCGCTTCATGCAGTAGAGCATCTGCTGGCAAGAGTTTATGCCGAGGAAGTACCAGGTGTTACGCTGTATGACTGTCAGCGGGTCGAGTCGGCGCATGGCAATAATCTCGCGGCGACGCTGGCGTTTCAGTTCCTTGCGCTCATCATCGATAAGAGAAGTGCCGCGACGCAGAGGACGATACTTGCTTGTAAGGAAACTGTCCGTAGCCTTGTGGTAAGAATCAATGACAAACTGCAAGCGGGTTGCATTGCCCTTGCGGATGTGACGGCAGAGATTCAACCAAATCTCTGACTCATCGCGCGTTCTCATCATCTGCTTGAACAGCGTGTCATCTTCCTTCACTTCCTCCTTGAACTTCAGATTGCTGCGAACGAGAAGGAATATGGCGAGGGCAATTGCACAAGCCATTGCGACATAACTGCCGAAGTAAAGTCCATTCGTAACGAGATAGCAAGCGATGAAAGCTGCGCCAGCCGTGATGAACCAACCGCCTATGACGCTAAGCACGCCAGTGATGCGGAATACAGCGCTCTCACGACTCCAAGCGCGGTCGGCAAGGCTTGTACCCATTGCCACCATGAAGGTAACGTATGTCGTTGAGAGAGGCAATTTCATGCTTGTGCCAAGGGCTACGAGAAGACCTGCAAGCACGAGGTTTACGGCTGCACGAATCAGGTCGAAGGCAGCACCTTCCGGGAGTACCATGGCGTCGCTGTTGAAGCGAGAGTCAATCCATCTGCCCACAGGTGCCGGAACAATCTTCACGATGTTACCAGCCATCTTTGAAGAAGTGCGAACAAGAGTACGGGCAACTGCAGACGAACCGAACATTTCGTCGCCTTCGTCCTGACGGCTAAGGTCAACACTTGTCTTTACCACGTTCTGCGCCTTCTTTGAGAATACGAGCGACAAGACCATCACGAAACCTGCTATGACGAGGAATATTGTTGGCGTGTGAGCACTCTCCATAAGCGATGTCATCAGGAATCCGTCAGGAACTCCATTTCCGTTTGCCGCATAATCCTGATAAGCTTCCAAGCCAGTGAGTGGCACGCCTACGAAGTTCACGAGGTCGTTGCCGGCAAAAGCCATGGCAAGGGCAAATGTTCCGAGCATAACAATGAACTTTAGAACAGGGAGTTTCATTGCACTTGCAGCCGTCATCAAAACGGTAAATACCAGCATACCGCCGCCGATAATGTACCAAGTGTTATCATTGATAAACTCTTTGACCTCCGCTGTCATGAAGCTGCTGCCCTTGAGACCGTTTATCAGCAAGAACCAGATGATGCTTGTTACGGCAATACCACCGAAAATGCCAATCTTTAGACTGCTGCTGGTCAGTCCGCCCATCTCACCGTTGTAAGCCGTAGTCTTTCCGTTTACTCGATAAGTGAAGGTGAACACCATTCTCGCAATCCATTGTACGAAAGTACCGAGCACGAAAGCTATTGCCACGCTGAGGAAGATGCCCAGGATAACGCTTATCGCTTTCTCCGTGTTAAGCAGATCACCCAGTGAGAGCGGTGTGCCATCAGCCATTGTCGCACCTTTTATGATCTTCAGAAGAGCGATGGCAAAGGCACCGCCAAGGAGCTCGAACACCATGCTGACAGTAGTAGATGTCGGCATACCGAGAGAGTTGAATATGTCGAGCAGAATGACATCCGTAACCATTACTGCAAGGAAAACGCACATCACTTCGTAGAATGTGAAATACTCCGGCGTCATAATGCCGTGGCGAGCAACATCCATCATACCGTTGCTCATCGCAGCACCGGCAAACACGCCGATGGCAGCTATCAAAACTATTGTGCGGAACTTCGCTACCTTCGCTCCGATGGCAGAATTAAGGAAGTTCACAGCATCATTGCTGACGCCGACAACGAGGTCGAACACTGCCAGCACAATAAGGAATACAACGATTCCGATAAAGACCGTATTCATTTATTCAATTATGATTTTTGATGTATGATTTATTACTTAAGTGATGCAATCAATAGCGCTGCTATCACGGCGATTATCCCTATCCAGCGGAAATACTCATAGTACCGCTGAATGCGTTTGGCTTTCTCAATATCCATAATTTATATTTACAATTTACGGATTTACGATTTACGAGTTTTCGATCTATTTCAATTCCAAGAAACTACAGCTTTTCTGCCAGTTCCTAGTTTTGCCATAAATCTTTCTTGAAGAATTAATTTTTTCCGCTGCAAAGTTACTCCGCTGACATTACAAACTCCTTACAGAATTGTTAAGATAATGTTTCGTAACAGAATTGTCATATACTTATGTTCTTGTGTTTTGAGAGAAAGAAAGAGAGAAAGAACGCTGAAAATACGCCAAAAAATCTTTCTTTCTTTCAAGAATTAAGAACTATAACATCATCATGGAGTGTTCCTTAGAACCTGACCATCAGTTCGGCTACGAGCTTGTCCTGCTCTGATTCCTTAGCGATGCCATTGTTTGGATACCAGTATTTCTCGTAGTTGAGGCGGAGGTCGGTAGGGAAGAGCTTGTTGGCGACATGAAAGGTAATGCCAGCAGTCATGCGGTGGCGCTCAGCGTCCGACATTACAAGCTTTTTCTCCTCTCCTGTGGAGAGGTCGGGAGAGGTCCATCCTTTCTTTCCGTCGCTGTGGTTGTCCATGTAGTCATAGCGCAGAAGGTAGCTGACACCATTGAAATACCCCTTACTGATAGGCATCTTGTAGATTGCCATTGCATCGATGGCATTGCAATCGTCGAAAGCGCCATGGGCATAGTGCTTGTGCAGATATTCAGCTTCAAGATGTAAGCCTGAGCCTTCGTAGTATGCGCCAAGATCTACGGATGTGTAGGAAGCCTTGCGGTCGGCTATTTGTTGGTGCTGAATGCTTGGTATAGCCCCCACCTTTCCTCCACTAGGGGAGGTGAAAATGAATTGTGCGCGAGCAGAATAGGCTGGCGAGTCAAACCACGCCGTCTTTTGATTGTCGAGATTTGATCCATTATAGATGCCAGCATCGAAGTGCATTTCCATTCTCCCAAGCCCCCCAACCCCCGAACGGGGGCGAAGTGCTGGGGTGGGGCTAAAACCAACGGCAGCACCCACATCGCGCATGTCGCCTACCTGCTTTGCAATGAAGGAGCGATTGGCAAAGTATTGTGCCGAAGGATTGCGGTGGGCATCAATGGAGAACGGCATTCGCTGCTGACCGATGGTGACACGGAGGCTTTTGTAAGGGTTGAGTCGTACCCAAGCGTCCTTCATCTTTATCTGCGACTCATCGCAGAGATCGACTTCCAGTTTGTAACTGCTTCGCATAGGCAGACTTACTTCTACGGAAAGACGGGCATTGCGTACCTCGAAGCGGCTGGCGTCAAGGTCTGGTTCATACTCATACTTGCCGCGAAGAATACCATGCAGTTGCGGCGTAGTGCTTTCCTGTGCGAAGGTAGCTGTTGTGCACAGGAGGAAAAGAGTGAGTGTCAGAATCTTTTTTGTTTTGTTCATTTTCTGCCAAAGGGGAAGTCTTGGTTTGCCTTTCCCGATTAGCGCTGCAAAGGAACAATATTGTTGTTACAGGTGAGTTACATCGGTGTGACAATGCTATGACAATGCGGAATGTGTTACAATCTTGTTAAATCTTATGGATAAAAATGATTTTTGGGTCTGTAATTAAGGATTTATGTGTAATTTTGCTGCCGTAAATAGAGACATTATGGCAAAAAGAATTCTTATCGTCGATGACGAACCCGATATTTGTGAAATTCTCAGTTTCAATCTTGAGACGGAGGGGTATGACGTGCTGACTGCTGAAAGTGCAGATGAAGCCCAGAAAATCTTAAATGATAAATCCGTTGATCTGATTTTGCTTGATGTGATGATGACGCCGAAGTCGGGTTTCGAGTGGGCAAGGGAACTGAAAGCCGACACTACGACGGCGAATATCCCGATAATATTCTGCACGGCGAAGACTACGGAGAACGACCTTCTGACTGGCTTTGGTCTTGGCAGCGACGACTATATCTGCAAGCCGTTCCGCATAAGCGAGGTGAAAGCGAGAGTGAAGGCTGTGCTAAGGAGAACTGTGCAGCCAACAGTAGCCCCAACCGATAGCAACACCATTGTTTATGAGGGCATAACAATGGATCTTGATCGCAAGAAATGCACTGTTGATGGCGAGGAAGTGGCGTTCACTAAACTGGAGTTCGAGGTGCTTGCGCTGCTGCTTGCTTCGCCTGGTCAGGTGTTCTCGCGCGAGAAGATTCTCCGCATGGCATGGCCTGGAGACACCATTGTGCTAGATCGCACCGTGGATGTGAACATCACCCGAATCCGCAAGAAGATAGGACGATATGGAAAGTGCCTCCGAACAAAGTTCGGCTATGGCTATCTCTTTGAGAAATAAGAACATGTACAAAAAGAACAAATACATAAATTATCTCTTTGGTATTGCAACGGTGATGGTAGTTGTTTTCACCATCAGCTTTGGCATATACGAATATCAGCGTGAACATGCTTTCCGCTGCGATATTCTTCATGCCCAACTGCAACTGAACAATTTCAAGCGTAATGACCCATCAATACGCATGACCATAATAGACACTCTGGGCAATGTGCTTTTCGACAGTCGCGAGAAGAATACTGCCGCGATGGGTAATCACCTGAAAAGAAAAGAGGTGCAGGAAGCACTTAGGAATGGCGAAGGCTTTGACATCAAGAGAGTCTCTGACACGAACGGCGAGAAGTACTTCTATTCTGCTACTTACTTCCCTGAACGTGGTGAGATTGTCCGTTCTGCAGTACCTTACTCAACGCCTTTGACAGCAAGCCTTGAACGCGACTACACTTTCTTCTATTACACGGCTGGCATTCTTGCCCTTGTTGCCGTTGTGCTGTATCTGCGCTCAAGATTAAGCGACAGCGAGCAGGAGAAGCAACGCATAAAACGACAGTTGACTGAAAACGCAGCCCACGAACTGAAAACGCCTGCTGCAACGATAAACGGCTATCTCGAGACGCTCGTTGACAATCCCACGATGCCGGAAGCAAAGCGAAGCGAGTTCATTGAGCGCTGCTACAAGCAAAGCCAACGAATGACACGACTGCTTACGGACATGAGTGTGCTTACACAACTTGACGAAGCGAACATACCAAGACCGGCAACGAAGATTGATGCTGCCAGAATACTCCGACAGATAGCAGAGGAAACTTCCACGCAGTTTGCCCAGCGCAACATCTGTTTGAACATGTCGTCGCTGCCTGACCAACTGCCTATGCTGGGAGATTCCTCACTCATCTATTCTCTCTTTCGCAACATCTTCAGCAACACCCTTGCATACGCTGCCGGGGCTACATCGTTTGAGGTAAGGGTGAAAGCGAGCAAGGATAGTTATGTGTTCTGGTTTGTTGACAACGGCGTTGGCGTGTCAAGCGAACATCTTCCTCACCTTTTTGAGCGCTTCTACAGAACGGACAAAGGTCGCTCGCGCAGTCTCGGTGGAACGGGCTTGGGACTTGCCATTGTGAAGAACATTGCCGTTCGCTATGGTGGTTACGCTACTGCAGCAAACACTTTGGGAGGTGGACTGACCATAGAAGTCTGCCTCCAAATATAGTATTATCTATTGTCACTAGATATACCAAAGTTATGCTATAATTGTCTATTTGTGAAAAAAAAGAGAGAGTTTATTTCTTTTTATTCTCACTAAATCGTAACTTTGCACCCTGAAACAACATATATAGCTATGCTATCAGCAAAGGAACGCGAAGAAATAATTGGCTTGATAAAGCAACAGGTGGTGCCTGCCATGGGTTGCACGGAACCGATGTGCGTAGCTCTCTGCGTGGCAAAGGCAACGGAAGAACTCGGCTGTCTGCCTGAAAGAATCGATGTTCATCTGTCGGCAAATCTGCTCAAGAACGCCATGGGTGTCGGCATTCCCGGTACGGGGATGATAGGTCTGCCTATAGCCATTGCCCTCGGTGCAATCATCGGCAAGAGCGAATACAAACTGCAAGTGCTCAAGGATCTCACACCAGAGGCTCTTGAACAGGGAAAGAAATACATCGCAGAAGGTCACATAAACATCCAACTGAAGGAGGACATCACGGAGAAACTCTATGTGGAGGCAATCTGTAAAGCCCCCCAGCCCCCCAAGGGGGAGTCTTTAATAGACTCTGCGCATGTAAAAATAGCAAAGGCAATCATTGCGGGCTCTCACACTAATTTTGTACCCCCCCAGTCTTTAATAGACTCTGTAGATGAATGCACCTCCGTCAGCAAAGCTAATAAAAACCTCCCCCTTGGGGGGAATGAGGGGGTCCCTCTCTCGCTTTCCCTCGTCTATGACTTCGCAACCACAGCTCCTCTGTCCGAGATTTCCTTCATCCTTGAAGCGAAGGAACTGAACATGAATGCGGCAAAGGAGAGCGTGCATGGCAACTACGGTCATTGCTTGGGCAAGACAATAGAGCGCCCGATGTCGCACGGCATCTTCGGAAACAGCATCTTCTCGCACATAATTTCCAAGACAGCCCTCGCCTGTGATGCCCGTATGGGAGGTGCTATGGTACCTGTGATGAGCAATAGCGGTAGCGGTAACCAAGGCATCTGCGCCACAAACCCTGTGGTGGTCTATGCTCAGGAGAACCAAAATACGGAGGAAGAGCTCATTCGCGCCCTTACTCTCTCGCACCTCACTGCCATTTACATTAAGCAAAGTCTTGGAACATTGTCGGCTCTTTGCGGTTGTGTGGTAGCGTCAACAGGTGCAAGTTGCGGCATAACATACCTCATGGGCGGCGACTACGACCGCATCTGCTTTGCCGTAAACAATATGATAGCCAATCTGACAGGCATGATCTGCGACGGTGCGAAGCCAAGTTGTTCGCTGAAGATTGCCTCAGGCGTATCGACAGCCCTGCTCTCAGCCCTTCTCGCCATGGAAGGAAAGCATGTCACATCGGCAGAAGGTATCGTGGACAATGATGTTGACAAGACAATCCATAACCTCACTTCCATTGGTGCCAAAGCCATGGACGATACCGACAGAATGGTGCTGGATATTATGACAAGTAAGACCCCCTAGCCCCCCAAGGGGGAACTTTAAATAGATGGATAAAACCGTAAATAAGAAACCAAATAAAATCAAATGAAGAAAATATCTATTTCTCTCTTGTTTCTTCTCCTGCCACTTCTGCTTTTCGCGCAGATGATGGATCCTGTTAAGTTCTCTTCTTCAATGAAGATGCTTGGCGGCGATCAGGCAGAGATTGTGTTCTCGGCAAAGATCGATCCGGGATGGCATGTCTATTCTACAAACCTCGGCGATGCTGGTCCTATCGAGGCATCTTTCCATGGTACAAAGATGGACGGCGTGGAACTCGTGGGCAAGCTCACTCCTCGTGGCAAGGAAATCAACCACTTCGACAACATGTTCGGCTGCAACCTCCGCTACTTCGAGAATAGCGCGCAGTTTGTGCAGAAGGTTAAGTTCACAAAGCCTGAATACGACATCAACTGCTACCTTGAATGGGGTGCGTGCAACGACGAGATGTGCATGCCACCGGGCGAAGCTACCTTCAAGCAGAAGGGCAAGAGCCCAGCAATCCCTGCGAGCGAAGTGAAAGATGAAAAGGAAAAAATGCAAAGTGAAGACGCTGCCGCTGATGCAAAGGCTGAAACTGCAGAGGCTACCGCAGACGAAGCCCCTGTGTCTGAAGCGTCAGCTTCTGATTCTGCCGTTGCTACCCAAGACACTGCTGTGGTAAAAGCAGCTTCAGGATCTAATAATGACCTCTCCCTTGGGGAAAATGAGGGGGGCGATGGCGAAGTGCCAACTTCTCTCTGGATGATTTTCCTCGCTGGTATCGCTGGCGGTTTCGTTGCCCTGCTTACTCCTTGCGTATGGCCTATCATCCCGATGACGGTAAGCTTCTTCCTCAAGCGCAACAAGGATCATAAGAGTGCTGTCCGTGAGGCACTTATCTACGGTATTTCAATCGTTGTAATCTATGTTCTTCTCGGACTTGTCGTGACACTTCTCTTCGGAGCAAGTGCACTCAACGCTCTCTCTACAAACGCATGGTTCAACATCTTCTTCTGCCTGCTCCTCGTAGTCTTCGCAGCAAGCTTCTTCGGTGCGTTTGAAATCACGATGCCTTCGTCTTGGAGCAACGCCATCGACAAGAAATCAAACAACTCTACAGGTCTGATTTCCATCTTCTTCATGGCGTTCACACTGGCACTTGTCAGCTTCTCTTGCACAGGTCCAATCATCGGATTCCTGCTCGTTGCCGTTGGCACTCAGGGCGAGTTCCTTGGTCCTCTCATCGGTATGTTTGGCTTTGCCCTTGCCCTTGCCGTTCCTTTCACGCTCTTCGCAATGTTCCCAAGCTTGCTGAAGTCTGCGCCAAAGTCTGGCGGTTGGATGAACACAGTGAAGGTTGTTCTCGGTTTCATCGAACTCGCATTCGCATTGAAGTTCCTCTCTGTAGCAGACCTCGCTTACGGTTGGCATATTCTTGACCGTGAGGTGTTCATCTCTCTCTGGATAGTAATCTTCGGACTCCTCGGCATCTATCTCCTCGGTTGGTTGAAGTTCCCTCACGATGACGCTATGGAATACACAGAACTCGGTGAACAGGTTCCAACTTTCGGTCGCACGAATGTTCCGCAGTTCTTCCTCGGTATGGCTTCTCTCGCTTTCGCAATATACATGATCCCAGGACTTTGGGGCGCACCATTGAAGGCTATCTCTGCTTTCGCACCACCAATGAACACTCAGGATTTCGTACTCTCTGCCGGTGGCGGTGAAGGCGAAAACAAGAATGTCGTTGAGGCAAAATACAAGGATTACGACGAGGCTATGGCTGTTGCCAAGAAGGAAGGCAAGCCGCTGATGATAGACTTCACTGGTTTCGGTTGCGTAAACTGCCGAAAGATGGAAGCTTCTGTTTGGACAAATCCTGAGGTTGCCAAGATGCTCAATGAGGAATACATCCTCGTCTCTCTCTTCGTTGACGACAAGACTCCGCTCGACAAGGAGGAAATAGTCACAGAGAACGGTCAGGAGCGTACTCTTCGCACCGTAGGCGACAAATGGAGTTACCTCCAGCGTAGCAAGTACAAGGCTAACACCCAGCCTTTCTATGTGCTCACTGACAACGAAGGCAACCAACTTGGCGACACTCGTTCCTACAACGAAGACATCCCTGCTTACATCGACTTCCTCAAGAAGGGTCTCGAGGCTTATAAGAAGTAGGAGATGTGTCCATGTAATGGATAAAAAAGATACCCACCATTAAAGTTAAAAGGCTAAAGGTCCAAACGGATCCTTTAGCCTTTTTTTGTTGGAAATAATTCCGGAGAGTTATCGTGTCCTTATTCGAACACCTTCTTTTCGAGTGTGTTGTTGCTTGGCAAGCAGAGCAGACCTTCTGTCTTCTTTGCGTCAGCCTTGTAGTGCTTCCATGAGAGCTTGTCCCACTTGATCTCGCCAGTGTGCTGAGCTACTGGCACATGAGGAATTGCTGTACCGTCGGCAACGAGGACGATGATAGGAAGTTCGCCTGCCTCGATGTGATTCCAACCTGCAGAATAAACCTTTCCTGTCTGATAGTCAATCCATTTCTTGCCACCTGGGAGATATACATCACGGCTCTTTACATCCTCGAGGAGTGGTGCTACGAGCATGCTCTTTCCGAAGAGATATTCGTCTTCAATGAGCCATGCACCAGCATCTTCTGGATATTCCACGAAGAGAGCACGCATCATTGGTAGTCCGCGTTCTGTACAATCCTTAGCCTGAGCATAGACGTAAGGCATGAGCTTATACTTCATCTCTGCTGCTGAGCGATAGAGGTTCATGAACTTCTTAGGATAAAGCCAAGGCTCTGTTGGAGGTGCGCCATGGATACGGCTGTGGGAAGTGAGGAAACCGAATGGCAACCAACGACCGAAGAGGTTTTCTGGTGATGATGTTACGAAACCGCCGATGTCGTGGCTCCAGAAAGAGAAACCGCTAAGTCCGATAGAAAGCATTGAACGCATTGTGCCGAGCATACCAGTATTCGTGGTAGCAGCATCGCCGCCCCAGTGCAATGGATAGCGCTGAGAGCCAGCCCAAGCAGAGCGAGCCCACATTATATTATTACCAGTTACCTGCTTTGTAATGTCGGCAACAGCCTTGTTGTAACGAAGAGGGTAGATGTTGTGCTCGTAAAGTCCGCCGCGGCCGTTGTGGTAGATGCCGTTGAGAGGAGCACCCTCACCGAAGTCAACCTTGATAGCGCCAACGCCAATCTTTAGCAATCCTGCGAGTTTCTCCTGATACCACTTCACGGTTTCTGGATTTGTGAAGTCAAGAACAGCATCTTCGTAAGGTGAACTTCCCTGCTGATTGTGAACATAGAGGTCCTTCTCGATTAACTCGTTGTAGTAGCGGTTGCCCGGAGTGAAGTAAGGAAGCTGCCAGAGACAAGTGTGGAAACCCTGCTTCTCCATGTCTTTGAGCATCTTCTGTGGGTCCTTGAAGCGATCCTTCGCGAACTCATAGTCGCACTGCCAATCAACGCCAAACCAACCTGTGTCGAAGTGGATTACATCGCTTGGAATCTTGTTCTCACGAAGCTTGTTTGCCACTTCACGGCCTTCATCCTCAGAGAAATAAGTGATGCGGCTCATCCATGTACCGAAAGACCAGAGTGGTGGCATTTCTGGACGACCTACGAGAGAAGTGTATTCGCCGAGAATGTCCTTTGGTTCACCGAGCATGATGAAGATGTCCATTGTCTCGTCAGCCATGAAAAGCTTCTGTGCGCCAATGTATGAGCGACCGAAATCGCAAGTCACAGGAGCAGAAGTGTGGATGAACACGCCATAGCCGCGGTTAGAGAAATAGAACGGAATAGGCTTGTACTGGTCTGGGGTCTCAGGTCCCTGAGGGTCAGTTACGAACATGTTTACTTTCTGGCCAACCTTGTTGAGCGGAGTGAACGATTCGCCGCAACCGAAAATCTTCTCGCCTGGCTGGAGAGAGAACACAGGGTTGATGGAGCGAGTGTTGTCGGAACCGCGCTTGATGAAAGAGAAAGGACCAACCTTTACCTGAGTGGAATCGTTGTCATCCCAAACGCGTGATTGCGTGAGAAGCTTGCCCTTGTTGTCACGAAGAACGATGCGCCATGGGTGAGTCTTTATCTCGAGCGAACCCTTGTCCGACTTGAGAATGTAGCCATCTGCTGTTTTCTGTGATTTCCATGCACTGCGATTTACCGAAGGTTCCTTCGCGAGCATAACCTCATCAGGATTGTCCTTTACGACATTCGAAGTGTAGATGCGAAGTCGGATTGTGTTGCTGTTTACAGGATCTACCTGGAAACCGAGCACAGGATCCTGAGGATAGGCTGTGTCAGGGAAGTCAAGCTGCTTCAAAGGCTGATGGAGATAGGTGTTAGCGTTGAAAGCTTGACGTGGTTGAAGCTGACGACGCACCCATTTCAGTTCGCCTTTTCCTGTGGAAGGATTGAAACTTTCCATGCTGTCCGCAAAGAAATAGATGTTAGCAAGGTCAGAGAAGTCCTGGCTCATGTCGATTGTTTGGTTGAGCAAGTAACTTGTGCCTGACGACTGCTTCTGCTGAGCTGCGAGCGATAATGGTGCAGCCAACAATGCAGAGAGAGCAAGTGTTTTAATTGTTTTCATATAGAATTGTTGGTTAGTTTTGACAAAATAGTATTAATCGTTTCTTGGGTATTAATTGCTTTTTCGTGATGTTTGTATCTTATTGAAATCCAATGCCTTATGAAAGTGGAAAATTTCCTCGTGAGTTTTGGGTAAAAACTCAGCGAGTTTTGAGTCGTTTTACCGTGAGTTTTTGATCGTTTCCCGCTGAGTTTTTGTCCGTTTTCTATAGAGTTGCAAAAACTCCGCCAGAAATGACAAAATAGTATCAGTGGAATTTGTCCCAAATATGGCGCCTAGGTTTCGCTTACAACACCTTCCTCTACGCGGAAAAGCTTATGGTCGAAAGCCTGGCGCTTGATGATTTTGTCGAGTCGCTCGCTGTTGGTGTCGGTGATGAAAATCTGTCCGAACTCATTGCTTGCCACGAGTTGCACAATCTTTTCCACGCGCTTTGCGTCGAGTTTGTCGAAGATGTCATCGAGCAGGAGGATCGGTTTCGTCTTCGCCCCGTGCATATATAAATATGTATATTGGGCAAGCTTCAGCGAAATCACATAAGTCTTGTTCTGACCTTGGCTGCCTTCGCGTCGTATCGGAAAACCGCCGAGAAGCATCTCTATGTCATCGCGATGGGTGCCATGAAGCGAATAACCCACGGCAAGATCCTTCATCCTGTCGCGCTGGATAACCTCAAGAAGTGGTCCGCGCTGGCAGTGAGACTTGTAATGAAGCTCCACCTGCTCATGTTCTTCCGATATTATCGCGTAATATTTCTGGAAGAGTGGGGTAAGCTGTTCAATGAAATCGCTGCGCTTTGCGTAGATTTGCTCGCCATACATGGCCATCTGCTCTTCCCAAAGGGCAAGAAGCTCGGTGTCGCAGTCTTCAAGTTTCAGTAGGGCGTTGCGCTGTTGTAGAGCCTTGTTGTAGTTGTTCAGGATGTCAATGTATGAGTTGTCGCATTGCGATATTGCGATGTCCATCAGTTTTCTTCTGTCCTCGCTCGCGCCTTCTATCAGGTAACTGTCTGATGGAGAAAGCATTATAAGCGGAATAAGACCAATATGGGTGGAATATTTCTTGTAGTCTTTCTTGTTGCGCTTGAAATGTTTCTTTGCACCTTGCTTCATTGCGCACTGGATATTCTCCTTTTCGCCCTTCTCGTCAGTGTAGTCGCCTTCTATCATAAAGAATGATTCTCCGTGGCGAATGTTCTGCGAATCGATCGACGAAAACGCACTCTTGCAGAACGACAGATAGTAAACTGCATCAAGGCAATTTGTTTTTCCTGCGCCATTGAAGCCGAGAAAGCAGTTCAGCTTTTCCGAGAGAGTGAGCGTTGCTTCCGAAAGATTTTTATAGTTAAGTATGGTTAGTTTGTTGAGAATCATAGTGCAAAAGTACACATTTATAATAAGAAAAGGAGAGTTTTGTCATAAAAAAATGTGATTTATCAAAATAAATTTGTTTTTTCCATGACCATTTAGTAACTTTGCACGCGATTTGTGGATAGTCGGAACTGGCTATAAGCAAAATCAGCATCAATATTTGGAAAATAAAAAAGAAAAAATAAAATGGCAAAAAAGAATCAAACTCCACAGACTCCAGATGAAATGGAGGTAATGCTTAACAAGAGTGAAGCATTTGTTACTAAGTACAGCAAGCAGCTCATCGCTGCAGTTGTGGCTCTCATCGTAGTTGTTCTCGGTATTGTTGGTTTCAACTACCTCAGCGCTTCTTCACAGGAAGAGGCTAGCACTGCTATCGCAGCAAGCCAGCAGCAGTTCCAGAATGGTCAGTATGAAGAGGCTCTCAAGGGCTTCTTGAAGGTTGCTGACGAGCATTCTTCTACTAAGGCAGGCAACCTCGCTAAGCTTTATGCAGGTCTTTGCTATGCTAATCTTGAGAAGTGGGACAAGGCAGTTGAGTCTCTCGAAGGTTTCTCTACAAAGGGTGATGCAATGGTTTCTCCTGCTGCTCTCTTCGCTCTCGGTAACGCTTACGCTAACACAAAGCAGCTCGACAAGGCTGTTTCTACAATGAAGGACGCAGCTTCAAAGGCTGACTCTGAGGCAAAGGACGGCGTGAACAACAGCCTTTCTCCAACATTCCTCCTTCGCGCTGCTGACATCCTCATGTCACAGGGCAAGGCTGATGAGGCTCTCGAGATCTATCAGGACATCAAGAAGAAGTATGTTAGCAGCATGGCTTATCAGGAAATTGATAAGTACATCGAACGAGCTTCTGCTTCAAAGAAATAAACACATATTATATAATAAGGCGGCTCGTAAGGGTCGCCTTTATTTTATTAAAGACTAAAGGCATATCGCCCAAAAGTAATCATACTTATTACTTAATACATAAAATGGCAACAGAACTTAGAACTTCGGAAGAAGACATGCAAGTGCCCGACGCCTCGAACATGTGTTTCGGTATTGTCGTGGCTGAATGGAATCCTGAAATCACAGGCGCACTCCTTGATGGTTGCGTCTCAACACTTGAGAAGTATGGCGCTGACCCTGAGAATGTGCATGTAAAGCGCGTGCCAGGCAGCTTCGAACTCATCTACGGCGCACGACAGCTCACTCGCAACGACAGCTACGATGCAATAATTATCCTTGGAAGCGTTATCCGCGGCGAAACTCCACACTTCGATTACATCTGCGAAGGCGTGACTTACGGCATCGCTCGCCTCAACACAACTCAAGACATCCCTGTTGTTTTCGGTCTTCTTACAACTGAAAACCTCGAACAGGCTCAGGAGCGTGCTGGCGGCAAACTCGGTAACAAGGGTTCTGAATGTGCAATCGTTGCCATCAAAATGGCTAAGTTCTAAAGTATAGTGGCTATACAAGCAAACCATGATAACCCTATGCAGACTATAAAAACCATTGTTCTTACTGGCGGTCCTTGCGCGGGAAAGTCAACAGCCATGGGCTGGATTCAAAGCGCATTCACCGAGCGCGGTTACAAGGTGCTGGTTGTTCCAGAGACTGCTACTGAGTTGATTACTGGCGGTGTCGCTCCTTGGACTTGCGGAACCAATGCCGACTATCAGTGCCTTCAGTTCCATCTTCAGGAAGTAAAGGAAAACATCTTCCTCAAGGCTGCCAAGACAATGAAGGACAAGAAGATTCTCATTGTATGTGACCGCGGCATGATGGACAACAAGGTCTATATGAACGATGAGGAATATGCGGAGGTAGTAGAGCGAATAAATCTCGATGAAGAGATGCAACGCAACAAATACGACGCGATATTCCACCTCGTGACAGCAGCGAAAGGCGAGGAGGAAGCTTACCTCAGCAACAAGGAAGGCAATGCCATTCGAATAGAAACTGTGGAGCAAGCTTGTACGCTCGACCAGAAACTCATCGCAGCCTGGGCAGGACATCCGCGCTTCTATACTATAGAAAGTACGCGAGATTTCAACTGCAAGATGAAGCGACTCGTTTCGAAGATTGCAGAATTCCTCGGAGAACCGTCTCCATACGAAGATTCCTAAACTATCCTCGCTAAGAATTTGGCGAAATAAAGAACACTATGAAATTCATTTCTTGGAATGTAAACGGCATCAGAGCTTGTGTGGGCAAAGGATTTGCTGACGCTTTCACAAGCCTTGACGCCGATTTTTTTTGCTTGCAGGAGACAAAGATGCAGGCAGGTCAACTTGATATTCAGTTCGATGGCTACGAGTCTTACTGGAACTACGCTGAGAAGAAAGGCTATTCCGGTACTGCCATCTTTACGAAGCATCATCCGCTGAATGTGACTTACGGCATCGGAATAGAGGAACATGACCACGAAGGCCGTGTCATAACCCTTGAATACGATAACTTCTACGTCATTACAGTCTATGTTCCTAACTCTCAGGGCCAACTGCAACGCTTGGACTATCGCATGAAATGGGAGGACGATTTCCGCGCCTATGTTTGCGAACTCGACAAGAAGAAGCCTGTCATCTATTGCGGCGACCTCAATGTGGCTCACAAGGAAATCGACTTGAAGAATCCGAAGACAAACCGCCGTAGCGCAGGTTTCACTGATGAAGAGCGCAACAAGTTCACAGAGATGCTTGCAGCTGGCTTCACAGACACCTTCCGTTTCTTCTATCCAGAGCAGGAACAAATCTATTCTTGGTGGTCATATCGCTTCAAGAGCCGCGAGAGAAACACCGGCTGGCGTATCGATTATTTCGTGATATCAGAGCGACTCAACGATAAACTCCAGGATGCCAAGATACATAATGAAATCTACGGCTCCGACCATTGCCCAGTAGAACTCACGATAAACCTCTAGAATTTCTAGAACATCTAGAATACCTAGGACATCTAGGACACCTAGGACATCTAGGACACCTAGGACATCTAGGACACCTAGGACACCTAGAACACCTAGGACGCCTAGAACACCTAGGACGCCTAGAACACCTAGGACGCCTAGAACACCTAGAACTCCTAGAATTCCTAGGACACCTAGCCCCCCAACAACATGCGAACCATAATCCAAAGAGTTAGCGAAGCTTCCGTAACCATAGACGGCAAGATTAAAGGAGAAATAGGCAAAGGACTCCTCGTCCTTTTCGGCGTAGAAGATGCAGACGGAATGGAGGATGTTGACTGGCTTGTGAAGAAAATCACGGCCATGCGAATCTTCGACGATGAGAACGGTGTGATGAATCGCTCCGTTATGGATGTTGACGGTGAGGCGCTGGTAGTCAGCCAGTTCACGCTTTTTGCATCTACAAAGAAAGGCAACCGCCCGTCATGGTTTCGAGCTGCAAAGCACGAACATTCCGTTCCGCTCTATGAAGCCTTTGTCCAAAAGCTTTCCGAAGCCATGAACAAGCCTGTTCCTACAGGCGAATTCGGTGCCGACATGAAGGTTGCCCTCATCAACGACGGTCCTGTAACCATAATAATGGACACAAAGAATAAGGAATAAAGACTATTCCCTGCGGTTATCCGCTGGGTCAACATAACAATGAACAACGAACTCCAAAAAGCCCAAATCCTCATAGAGCAGACAGGCATGAATGTCTTGCTCCTTGGTAAGGCAGGAACAGGAAAGACCACCTTCCTCCGCAACCTGTACGACCGCCACATGAAGCGCATGATAATCCTTGCGCCTACTGGTGTTGCGGCAATGAATGCGGGAGGAACAACCATCCATAGTTTCTTCCAACTGCCTTTGAGTCCGTTCGTTCCAGACACTCATTTCAAGACCAACGATAAGGCTGCGCAGCATCGTTTCCGTTTCAGCAAGGAGAAGCGTGCCATAATTCGCAGTCTCGACCTCCTTGTCATTGATGAGATTTCAATGGTAAGAGCCGATTTGCTCGATGCTGTTGATCAAGTGCTGCGCCGTTTCCGCAGCGATCATCACAAGCCTTTCGGTGGAGTCCAACTGCTTCTCATTGGCGACCTTGCCCAGCTTGCGCCCGTCGTAACCGAACGCGACAAGGAGATATTGCGAAACTACTACGACACGCCGTTCTTCTACGGTTCACGAGCTTTGCAGAACACGCCGTATGTGAGCATCGAACTCACACAAGTGTTCCGCCAAACCGACAAGAATTTCATCGACATTCTCAACGAAGTTCGCACAGGTCGCGTTCGCCAGTCAACACTCGATCTCCTCAATCAGCGTTACATCCCGAACTTTAACCCAAACTCCGCCACTGTTCCTGGAGCCTCCCAGCCGGGTCCCTCCGCTACTGTTCCTGAAGCGTCCGCTTCAGGCCCAACCCCCTCATCTTCAGTCTCAACCCTCTCTTCTTCAGGCTACATCCGCCTCACAACCCACAACCGCCAAGCTGACAACTACAACCAGCAGATGCTTGACGCCATCGACGCTCCCGAATACACCTACGAGTGTAAGGTTGAAGGCGACTTCCCCGAGGCTCTTTATCCCGTAGAAGAAACCCTCCGCTTGAAGGAAGGTGCGCAGGTAATGTTCTGCAAGAATGACACTTCCGGCGAACATAATTTCTATAACGGAAAGGTTGGCAGGGTCATTGAACTCCAGAAGAACAGCATCATTGTGGAATGTCTTGAAGACGGCGTTAGGGTAGAGGTGCCACAACATGAATGGACTAATGCAAAATACACTCTCGACGAGAAATCGCATGAGATAGTTGAAGACATTCAAGGTCGTTTCGTTCATTATCCGCTTCGTCTTGCCTGGGCGATAACTATCCATAAGAGTCAGGGTTTGACATTCGATCGCTGCGTTATAGATGCTGAGCGTTCGTTCGCTTCGGGCCAGGTCTATGTGGCTCTGAGCCGTTGCCGAACTCTCGAAGGACTCGTTCTCTCTTCGCCTATCACTACCAGTGGCGTCATTGTTGAGGAATCTGTCCAAGCTTATCTGGCGGAACAATCGGCAATCAGCGAACATGCCACGGACGATATGGACAATCTTCGTCGCGGCTACTACATCAATCTTATCTCGGAAATGTACGAATTTCGCGGACTTTTCCAAGCTCATGAGCGTGTGCTGAAGATTCTCCTCGATGGCTATTCGAAGAAGCAGCCAGCGCTTGTTTCCCGCTATAATAATGCCTACGACAAAGTACGCCCCGAACTGATAGATGTTGCCGACAAGTTCAAGAACCAGTATGGCTATCTCATCATGACAACCGAGGACTACGAGAACGATGAAACCATCAAGACGCGTCTTCAGAAAGGCACGGAGTATTTCTACGACAAGCTCACTTCCATCTATTCTTCTCTGCTCACGGGTGCAAAGCCTTCGTCTGAGAACAAGGCTCTTCAGGAGCGAATGGATGTTGCCCTTAACGATTTCCTGGACATGCTTCGAGTAAAGATCCAGACGCTCAAGACAATCAACGACAAAGGCTTCACTACCGTTAATTATCTGAAAGCAAAAGCCCACGCAGCCGTTACGGAAGTGGATCAGCCGAAACAAAAGAGAACGAGAAAGAAGTGATGACAGCCTTCTTAAACCCAAATGAATTTTTTGGTTAAACTCTTCTGTTGAAACAAAAACTTATGTAATCCGATACATTTCGCGTATATGTGAGAAGAAAATCATGTAATCTTTCGGTTTATTTGATTAGTTTTCTTAATTTTGCGCAAAGAAAATAACAACCCTTACCTTATGAAAAATTCAATTCTCTCCTTGATACTTGCGATTGCTCCACTCGGAGCACAGGCAGGCGATGGCTTGCATCTCGCAGGTGAACCGTTCATTCACGACCCTTCTACAATCGCTTTCTGCGACGGTAAATACTACACTTTCGGTACTGGTGGTGGCGGACTTATCTCTGCTGACGGCTGGACTTGGAAGACTGGTGCCGTTCGTCCGGGAAGAGGCGCTGCTCCTGATGTGCTGAAGATTGGCGACCGTTACCTCGTAGCATATAGTACTACTGGTGGCGGACTCGGCGGCACTCACAGAGGTACTGTCGTTACAATGTGGAACAAGACACTCGACCCTAATTCGCCAGACTTCAAGTTCACTGATCCTATTGTCGTTGCTGAGTCAACAGACGATGAGGACTGCGACGCTATCGACGCTGGTCTTCTCCTTGATCCTTCAACTGGTCGCCTCTGGTGTTCTTACGGAACATATTTCGGCTTCATCCGCATCGTGGAACTCGACCCTGCTACAGGTAAGCGCATGGAAGGAAACGAGGCAAAGAACATAGCTATCGACTGCGAGGCTACCGACCTCATCTATCGCAACGGTTGGTACTATCTCCTCGGTACTCACGGCACTTGCTGCGACGGTGTGAACTCTACTTACAACATCGTTGTTGGCCGTTCACGCAATGTGACTGGTCCTTATCTCGACAACATGGGTAGAGACATGCTCCATGGTGGTGGCAAGATGGTAGTTGCTGCTGAAGGTCGCGGTGTTGGTGCAGGTCATTTCGGACGCTACATCGAGGCTGACGGCGTTGAAAAGGCTTCTTTCCACTGGGAGGCTGACATGGATCGTGGCGGTTACAGCACACTCGCTATCCGTCCATTGCTTTGGAGAAACGATTGGCCAGTAGCTGGTCAGCTCTTCAAGGAAGGAAACTACGCTGTGTTCTCTGAGCGTCGTGGCTACGCTTTGGAACTTGCCGTTGACTTCGTTCGTTTGCAGCAGCAGCGTGGCAGATGGTTCCAGGTGGATTCTACTGCTACTCGCAAGAAGCTCCCAGAGCAGCAGCTTGCAGATGTTCAGGGCGACTGGGCAAAGCATGCTGACGCAGAAGGCAATATCCCTGCTCGTATCGGTGATTACATGGCACGCCCTCACCAGAAGTGGACTATCACTGCTGTTCCTGAGAAGGAAGGCTATCTCGGCGGTCTCTATTACAAGATTGCCATTGACGGCACAGACCTCGCTCTCACAGCCGACGGTCCTAATGTGAAGGTCGGCAAATACACAGGCCAATGCATACAGCTCTGGCGCATCGAGCAATGTACTGACGGCACTTATCGCATTATGCCAAGACGCACTCAGTGTGGCGGTGAGATCAACACCACTATCTGTCTCTACTCTGCAGGCGACAGTACTCCAGCTCTCGCACCATTCGACATGAATAGCGACAACTCAAAGTGGAACCTCCGCGCATATTAATCCACATATATTAAATAATGTAAATGTTCTGCACATTTAGCGTTTTCCAAGATGTTATTTGTGCAGAACATTTTTTATTTAAACACGGGTTTCACTAGTGTCACGAGTTTTATAGTTTATAAAAGGTTCATGATTACTTATGGCAAAAAAACTTGTGAAACTCTTAATGACTATAAGAATAAAAGAACTCGTGTTACTCGTGTAACTCGCGTTTGATAATAATAGTGATTTCTGTTCGTTCTAGTTCCGTTGATACCTATCAATGTGATGTAAATATGTGTTTTTGAGTTGGTTGTAAATTCATTCTTTTTATTTAATTTTGCACTCGTATATTGTATGATAGTGCTAACTATCACTCTTTTAGATAATAATAATAATAACATAAAAACGTAAACAGAATGAAAAAGAAAAAATTTATTACGCCTAAAGTGCGCGTAGTTAAGCTTGACGTGGAAGCGTTGATGCAAGGTCAAAGTGGTGGCGGTCCAAATAAGGCAGGTGTCAATACTGCTACGGTTATAGTAGATGACCATTCAGGAACAGATTCTGACGGTAATAAAATTAACTGGTAAATAAGATGAAAAAGTTTCTATTTATTTCTATAGTGGCATTGTTGGCCGCTAGTTGCTCAAATGACGATGAACCAGTTATTACAGAGACTAAGTATGTAAAAGCAGAGATGAAGGTTAGTGCGGGTCAGACAGCTACTTCACGTGCGTATTTGGGTCATATTGATGATGATCATGGAAGCAAAACGATTGGAGTGAAGTTTACTCGTGGAGACAAAATGGACATCTACGAAAGTTGCAGTTATCAGCAGAATACCAAGTATGTCTTTACTAACCAAGATCAAGGAGCTTACCAGGCTGCCAATTTCTCAGGCACATGGACTACAGACGAAGGCGCATGGGCGGCAATTTTCCCTTCATCTCCATCCAACAAAATGACATTATTGTCAAATGATGCGAATGGAACAGGTACAAATATTTACGAATCTGTTATCCCGCAAGATCAAACTACTATTGGTTCGGCTGACGGTGGTGTTACCTATGATAATGCTGCAAATATTATGGTAGCTGCGAGATATAAAAAAGAAGTGGTTGAAACTCCTACATGTTTCCTTGCGCCAATAGTTTGCTACCTTTATTTCGCAAGCAGAAATGAAACTGTTAATATCGTCAGCACAGCAGGTTCAATTTCTGGTGCAGTTAAATGTACTACAAGTAAAAACACTTGGGCTAATTGGGAGAATTTTGATGGTTGTGCAACTATTAGTGGTACGGATGCATCCGCCAAGACCATCACATCACATGGTCTTTATATGGAACGTTCTAAAAAATACGAGCATATCGTTTGTATGATTCCAGGTACTTTTGAAAAAGGACAACTCACAATTGGCTCTTTACAGAACAACCTGAAGCAAGATCTTAAACATGTTCATATGTATTACTTAGGCGCTATTGACTAATAGTACTAAACGGTACAGGAATCGCTGGGACGGTTCTCCTATCCGCTCAACAATAAACATATCAGCCACACTCACATTATCGTCGAGTGTGGCTGATTCGCTTTTCCTATTTCCAAATTCCAATAGCTACTGCAACATTTGCAACATTTGCAACATCTGCAACATTTGCAACATTTTCTGGATAACAGTGACGGTTCTCCGATCCGCTCTATACAATTATTTGTGCCCGTTTTACCGGACACCAATAATATACAATAACACATCAGCCACACTCACATTATCGTTGAGTGTGGCTGATTTTTTTATGGAGGTGCGGTGCCCTCACCGCAAACAGCGAACAAAGGAAGAATTTGTTGCAAATGTTGCAGATGTTGCAAATGTTGCAAATGTTGCACTGCCTATGTGAGTGTAAGTTCCTATGAGTTTTGCCTCGAGTTCCTATGGGTTTTGCCTCAAGTTCCTATGGATTATGGGTAGAGTTAGACTATAATTACTTGTGTACTTAATTACAATTACTTTACGTTATTTTCCTATTTCCATATTACAATAGGTACTGCAACATTTGCAACATCTGCAACATTTGCAACATTCTTTAGATGATTGAAAGGATAACAGGGACGTTTCTCCTTCATAAGATTTGGCAGAAAAGAGGTACATTCATACTTTTTCTGCCTTTTTATTTTGTATTGTTGTAAAAAGATGTAACTTTGCAGCAGGAAAAGTGTTCTGCGTATTTAACACTTTTTCCTTGAAAATGTTATTTGCGCAGAACATATTTATACGAAATCTGTTATTTGCATTTAACACTTATAGTATGAACAAGCTGTTTGAACGTCATGATAGTTACATGGAATTGGTTCCTATGAACTATATTCGTGAGATAATAAAGGACATTGACTGGGATTCCAGATTGATTGCTATCAGAGGACCTAAGGGGGTTGGAAAGACCACTATGATACTCCAATACATAAAATCCCACTTTGAGCCTGATGATAGACATGTGCTATATTTCTCAGCCGATACAGGCTACTTCTCTACTCACACATTGGTTGACACAGCCGATTCTTTTGCAAAGACTGGTGGAAAATACCTTTTTATTGATGAAGCACACAAATATACAGGTTGGAGCAGCGAGATAAAAGAGATTTATGATCTTCATCGAGACCTGCATATCGTGTTGAGTGGCTCTTCTATGCTACAGATCAACGACGGAGATGCAGATTTGTCAAGGCGTATCATCTATTATGACATGCCAGGACTTTCCATGCGCGAGTTCCTGAAGTTGGATGCGGATATTGACATTGAGGCTGTTAGCCTCGAGGAACTCCTGGCACATCCAAACAGGTTCTGCAGTTACGTGAAAAGCAAATGCCACCCTTTGGAACATTTCGCTCGCTATCTTCGCGTAGGATATTACCCTTTCTATTTTGAATCGCCAAAGAGCTATGCGACAAGACTAGAGAATGTGGTCAATTACACCATTGATGTAGAACTGACGAAATATCGCAATCTGGAGGTTGGCAACACGAGGGCAGTAAAGGCTCTGTTGCAAGTGATTTCCCAGATGGTGCCTTACGATGTGGACATAGCCAAGCTTTCAAGGGCGACAGGCATATCAAGAGCAACAGCTCTTCGCTATCTGAAAAATCTTGAAGAGGCAAAGATGATTCATCGTTTGTTTTCTGATCTCAATTCAATAACAGATTTACAGAAGCCAGACAAAATTCTTTTGGATAATACCAATTTGCTCTACACTCTTTGCTCTACAACTCCTGAAATAGGTACTGTCCGTGAAACCTTCCTTGCAAACCAATTGTCCGCAACCGGACATAAGTTGGAATACGCAGGTTACAAGAGTGGTGATTTTAGAGTCGATGATAGCATAGTAATAGAAGTAGGAGGTGCTGACAAGGGATTCCGCCAATTAAAAGGACAAGAGAATGCACTTGTAGCTGCAGATGACATAGATTCTGCCACGCCAAACAAATTGCCGTTGTGGACATTCGGGTTCTTGTACTAGGCAGAGGATAGCTGGGACGTTCCTTCTCCGCTCTATACAATAACAACACATCAGCCACACTCGCATTATCTCGAGTGTGGCTGATTTATTTGCGTATGGAAGCTGATATTTTGTCTAGTGAGCTTCCCTTACTCTACCTCAAAGTCGAGGCATGTGCGCTGAACTGTGTATGGGCGAACCTTGCCGTTTGCCACTGCTACATGCTCTGGGTGAGTAGAGTATGCTTTCAGGGCTTCTGCGCTTTCAAGAAGGCTGTCGAGCATTACATCTGCGTTGGAGGATGCCAGACGGCCGTCGATGTGAACCTTTACGTCGAGGAGTCCTGGTACTTTTCCTACTAGGCTCTCAAGTCCGCTCTTGATGCCTGCCTTTACATTCTGCTTTTCTTCTTCGCTCAACTGCTCGTTGAGCTTCCATAAAATCACGTGTCTTACCATGTTGTTAATTATGAATTATTAGTTATTAGTTATTAGTTATTAGTTATTAGTTATTACTCGCTACTAGCCATATTCCTCGGATGATGGTTGAGAATCTCATCGCGGAGAGTATGTGTATCTATGTGAGTGTAGATTTCCGTCGTTCCGATGCTTTCGTGACCGAGCATTGCTTGTATGACACGAAGGTCTGCACCGCCTTCAAGTAGGCATGTGGCGAAGGAATGGCGCAAGGTGTGAGGCGAAATCGTTTTCTGTATGCCAGCCTTTATGCCGAGATCCTTTATCATTATAAGAATCATCGTGCGCGTGAGACGAGAACCACGGCGATTAAGGAACACGATGTGTTCTTCTCCCTTCTTTATGTTCTGCATCTGCTTGCGGTCGATATACCAGAACTTCAGTTGCTTGATGGCTTCTTTCGAGATAGGCACGAGCCTTTCCTTGCGTCCTTTGCCCATGACTCGCACGAAACCTTCCTCAAGATAGAGATTGGATAGTTCCAGATTGACGAGTTCGGATACGCGGAGTCCGCACGAGAAAAGCACCTCAATGATTGCCTTGTTGCGCTGGCCTTCCCACTTTGACAGGTCGATGGCAGCCTCAAGAGCGTCGATTTCCTCTACCGACAGCACTTCCGGAAGATGGTCGCCGAGGCGTGGTGACTCAAGAAGTTCCGTCGGATCCTTGTCGGTGTATTCGTCGAGCAGCAGGTACTTATGGAAAGAGCGCACGCCAGAGAGTATGCGGCACTGAGAACGCGGTCCGATGCCAACATCGCGAAGTGACGCAGAGAAGGCTTCCACATCTTTCAATTCGGCATCTACAGGGCTGTCAATGCCCGCCTGACGAAGGAATGTGACATACTTCTCCACATCGCGCATGTAAGCTTCGATGGTGTTCTCCGTGAAGTTGCGCTCCAGTTTAAGGTATCTGCGGTATTTGGTTAGCATAGAGATTCAACTTAAAAACCCACAGAATCCATGACTCTGTGGGTTTTATTTGGACAAGCAAAAAAGGGTTTCTTACTTGTTAAGAGCCTCTTCAACAGCAGAAGCAGCCTTGAACTTAACAACCTTCTTTGCAGCAATCTGGATCTTCTCCTTAGTTGCTGGGTTGATACCTTCGCGAGCTGGGCGCTCATTTACAGAGAATGTACCGAAGCCGATGAGCTGAATCTTATCGCCAGCAACAACAGCGTCCTTAATACCTTCGAGAGCAGCCTCGAGAGCAGCCTTAGCCTGAGCCTTAGAAAGACCAGTAGCAGCTACCTTGTCAATAAGTTCTTGCTTTGTCATAATTCTTTTATGTGTTTTAGTTAGTGAGATATTTATTCAGAAGGGTGTTTGAAAAAAGAGAATAAAATTGTGTTCTTTTCGTTTGCAAATGTACACATTTACAAAGATTTAGACAATAAAATATGCGAAAAAATCAAAGAAAAAGTTAAAAAAAGTCGTTTGCCCCCCTATTTTAGGGGCAAAACAGCCTATTTTCGCTATCTTTGCAGCATAAATACAAGTAATAAGTAAATAGCAACAAGTAATAAGTATGCGTTCAATTCCTACTGTTACAAGGGCACTTCTGATACTGAATGTTGCCGCTTTCCTCTTTGCCAAAATGGCTTTTGGTGAGACTATGATATACGGAGAACCAATGCTAAAACTGAACTGCATTCTCGGTCTCCACTATTTCACAAGCCCTGATTTCCACATCTACCAGATAGTAACCTATATGTTTATGCACGGTGGATGGGAGCATTTGTTCTTCAATATGTTTGCCCTCTGGATGTTCGGTTGTGTTGTAGAAAAGGCTTGGGGTACCCAGCGCTATCTCGTGTATTACCTTACCTGCGGAATAGGAGCAGGCTTGCTTCAGGAGCTTGCACAGTTCATGATGTACGGCTTGAATCCGGCAATAGGTCTTACCGTAGGTGCTTCAGGTGCTATTTATGGTATTCTGCTTGCTTTTGGCATGACATGGCCGGAGAACAAGATATTCATTTTCCCTATTCCTGTGCCAATAAAGGCGAAATGGTTTGTTTGCCTTTACGCAGCAATCGAACTCTTCTCTGCACTTGCCACAACAGGCGATGGCGTTGCCCATGTGGCTCACCTTGGCGGTATGCTGTTCGGATTCCTCCTTATTCGCCATTGGAAAGGCGGTGGACAGTTTGGCATGAGATTCCAGATGCCTAACATGCCGGAATTCAAGAAGAAAAAGGACAAGAACCAAGCTACTGACGAACGCAACAAGGACTGGAAATACAACCAGCAGCAGATGTCTCGCGAGGAAATCATAGACAAGATTCTCGACAAGGTTCGCCGAAACGGTTACGAGAGTCTCACGGCTGAAGAAAAGCGAATACTGTTTGAGAAGTGAAAAATCTATAAGTAAGTGAACACAATTATTTTTATAATAACGACCCCGAATTATTCAAACACGAGTTTCACAAGTGTCACGAGTTTTTTATAGTTTATAAAAGGTTCATGAGTTTTACTTATTACAAAGAAAATTTCTGAAACTTTTAAAGACTATAAGAATTAAAGAACTAGTGTAACTCGTGCAACTCGCGTTTGACAATAAAATATTTGTGTTCATTTACCATTATATAAATCTTTTTGCATAGTTACTTATATTATAAGATGATAAACTACGACCTAAATAAGATTCGTTCCATAATATTTGATGTTGACGGCGTGCTGAGCAACAACACTATTCCGATGGATAATCTCGGGAATCCTATTCGCACGGTCAATATCAAGGATGGCTATGCGCTGCAGCTTGCAGTGAAATGCGGACTGAAACTCGCCATCATAACCGGCGCGAAGGTTGAGAGCATAAAGCATCGCTACGAAGGTCTCGGCATGCAGGACATCTACATTGCATGCTCAAGAAAGATTCAGACTTACGAGGAATACAAGCAGAAGCACAACCTCACAGACGAGGAGATAATGTATGTAGGCGATGACATCCCTGATTACGAAATAATGAAGCTCTGCGGTTGTCCTTGCTGTCCTGCTGATGCTTGCCCGGAAATTAAGGAAATATCAACTTATATCTCACCAGTAGAAGGCGGTCAAGGCGTAGCCCGCGACATCCTGGAACAAGTGCTCAAAGCGCAAGGGCACTGGGTGATGAATGCAAAAGCGTTCGGCTGGTAAAGACCCCCTAGCCCCCCAAGGGGGAACTTTTAAATGCTTTTGTAAAAGAGAAATACAGCAAAAAACTCATTTTAACACAGAACTCCCTTTTATTGAGGGTAATAACCGAAATCATAATGAGCACCATAAACACATCCCCTGAAACTATTAAAAACACCCCCTTTGGGGGATGGGGGTCTTGCTATCTCAACGAAGACGACAATCGTCTTATTTCACAATATATCAATCATGCAGAAGAGGCTGGCAAGATACAGTCTGACTGGCTTGGTCGCAACCCGATAGAAAGTTGTCGGCGCGTGTGTCAGATTGCCGTTGACGACCTTGGTCTTGGTCGCAACTCCATCATAGCCATTCTTCTCTCGCCATGCTTTCCTGACGAACAGGATGAGGATTTGGAGAAAGTACGCAAGGATTTTGGCGAGGCTCCATACAGAATTCTAGTCAGTTATCTGAGAATCAGGGCTATTTACACAAAAAAGCGTGTCATTGGAAATGAGAATTTCCGCAATCTTCTCATGTCGCTGTGTGAAGACATCCGCGTAATTCTCATCGTCATTGCAGAGACAGTAGCATTCCTTCGTGGCGTTCCTGAGCTGAAGGAGGTGCCAACAGACACAATCCAGGATTCAGCCTTGCTCTATGCTCCGCTGGCACATAAGCTGGGTCTTTATCAGTTGAAGAGTGAGATAGAGGATCTGTCGCTGAAATATCTTGAGCATGATGCTTATTATCATATCAAGGACAAGCTGAATGCCACTAAGACTGCCCGCGACAAATACATCCGCGAATTCATCGAACCTATTGACAAGATGCTCACGGATGCTGGGTTGAAGTTCCACATAAAAGGTCGTACGAAGTCAATCCACTCCATCTGGCAGAAGATGAAGAAGCAGAACTGTCCGTTTGAAGGCGTTTATGATCTCTTTGCCATTCGTATCATTCTTGACTCTCCGCTCGATCAGGAGAAGGTGCAATGCTGGCAGACTTTCGCGCTTATCACGAATATGTATCAGTCGAATCCAAAGCGAATGCGCGACTGGCTGAGCGTGCCAAAGTCTAACGGTTACGAGTGTCTGCACATCACGGTTCTTGGTCCGCAGCAGAAATGGGTGGAAGTTCAGATTCGCACAGAGCGAATGGACGAGATCGCAGAGAAAGGTCTCGCTGCACACTGGCGCTACAAGGGCATAAAAGGTGATGGTGGCATCGATTCATGGCTTGGACAAATCCGTCAGGCTCTTGAGACATCTGACAACATCGACCTTTACGATAACTTCTCTACAGGCACTTACGAGAAGGAGGTTTTCGTGTTCACTCCGAAGGGTGAGTTGAAGAAACTTCCAAAGGGTGCTACCGTGCTCGACTTTGCTTATTCCATCCACTCAAAGGTGGGCAACAGTTGTACCGGTGCAAAGGTTAACGGAAAGGCTGTTGCGTTCAAATATGAGCTGCAGAGTGGTGATAATGTTGAGATTCTTACTTCGTCTCAGCAAAAGCCAAAGCAGGATTGGTTGAACATTGTGGTCACTGGTCGTGCGAAGAACAAGATTCGCCTTGCTCTCAAGGAAACGCAGATAAAAGATGGTCTTTATGCCAAGGAAATGCTTGAACGCCGTTTGAAGAACCGCAAGGTAGAACTTACGGAAACGGCTCTCAATCACATGATAAAGAAACTTGGCTACAAGGAAATGGCGGATTTCTACCGCGATGTGGCTAATGCTTCGCTCGACATCTCAATGGTTATCGACAAATACATTGAGGTTAAGAATCAGGAAGATGGCATAGGACAACCGGTTTCCAACGATGAACAGCGCAGTGCAGAGAACTTCGTACTTGACAGCAATGCCGTAAACAGCGCAATGAAGTCGCATTTCGCTGCCCAAGGTGAGGATGTTCTTGTTATCGACCAGAACCTGAAAGGTGTGGATTATACTCTCGCTCGTTGTTGTAATCCGATTTATGGCGATGATGTGTTCGGTTTCATCACTATCAACGATGGCATCAAGATTCACCGTTGCGACTGTCCGAACGCGAAAGATATGCACACTCGTTACGGCTATCGCATTGTAAAGGCTGTTTGGAGTGGCAAGGGTACGGCGCAATACGACATTACTCTGCGAATAATCGGTAATGACGATATAGGAATAGTTTCAAACCTTTCCAACATCATCTCAAAGGAAGAGCATATCCTTATGCGCTCCATCAACATCAACTCTCACGATGGACTCTTCTCCGGCCAGATTACAATCTCCGTGGAAGGTCAGCAACGCCTCAACCTGCTGATGAAGAAACTGCAGCAGGTTAAGGGTATAAAGCAGGTAACGAGACTATAACTCCTCGTTTGTGAGTTCCTTGATTTGTGCGATGGCTTCATCGTTTGTGCGCTGCATCTTGCTGTAGATGCGCCATGCGGCAAAGATGCCAACAGGAATGCCGATGAGGAGTCCGACGAAACCGCCGTAGGCAGCTCCCTTCAAAGCGTCGTCAAGGCCGGAGAGATTGCCCAAGTTCAGCCACATCTCAATGCCAACCCAAATGAGCCAGACGGTGACGAGAGGCAGTGTTACGGCGAATGATTTTTTGCGCATCTGCTTCATGTCGATGAGTTTCTGCATTGTGTCCTTAAAGCTGTTCTTCTCCACTTCCTCGGCTTTGAGCGATGCAATGTTTATGCGGTAATCCCAAGCGGAATCTACGATGGTCATGATGACCATAAAGGCGTAGCAATACCAAGAGAGGTTTGCCATGTATTTGAGCACCAGCCATATCGCTGCACAGAAAGGCACCAGCAGATACATCTGCATGTAAGTGTATTTCTTTATCCAAGACATCTTGGCATTGACGGCGTTGCGCACCATCTTGTCGCTGATAATCTCCTGCTTGTCAAGCTTATCGTGAAGCATCTGCAACTGTTGGCGCATCTGCTCAAGTTCGTTGTTAGTTGTATTGTTTTCCATTGTTTTCCCTGTTATTTTAATCGTTAGACATTGCCTTTAGTTGTTCGCGAATGCGTACCAGTCGCACTGAGACATTCTTTGCCGAGATGCCTACGATGGCTCCAATCTCGTCGTAGCTGATGTTCTCCAGCCACAGGAGTACGATGGCGCGGTCGAAGGGTTGCAGTCGGCTGATTCTCTTGTGCAGCATATTGACTTGCTCGGTCTCCTTGTCGTCGTCGGAGAAGAGGTTGATGTCCATCGTAAGTCGTGCCTCGGGATGGCGTTTCTTCTTGCGGTCAATGCTGATGCAGGTGTTCAGCGCAATGCGATAGATCCATGTCTTGATGTCGCTGCGTCCGTCGAACGATGGCAGTCCTCGCCAGATCTTTATCATCACCTCCTGAAATAGGTCGGCTACCTCATTCTCGTCGTTTGAGAACATGTAGCATACGGTGTAGATAGTGCTCTTGTGGGTTCTCACCATCTTTGCGAATTCTTGTTCAGTTAATTCCATTTTTGTTTTGTTTTTTGAATCATTCTGACCGTTAGACGCACGAACATTTCAGTTTACTACAGGAAAAACGATTTTTTTTATTTTTCACTTCTCACTTCTCACTTCTCCAGTCCGATATAGCAGTCTTTGAGGCTGATGGTTACGCGGCGGAAGGTGCGCATGGCGTCAAGACCGAAGAGATTATTCTCAATGGCGCTGCGCTCTTCGTTGGCTTTTGTGGCTACGGCAGCTTTTGCCACGGTGTAATCGGTGTCGTTGAGGCGGAAATTGAAATCCTTCAACAGGTATTTCTTCTGAATGTAAACACCTGCGAGACCTGCACCACGGTCTTCAATCTCCTCTCCATTTGCCATAACCTCCTCTTTGTTTGCTTCAAGGAAATCACTGTCAAGGTTGAGTACGCCTGCGAATCCGCTGTCGAGAATGGCGTCAATCGGCATTCCGTTGTGCGTGAGGGTCAGCTCGAACACGCGTGACTGTATGTGCTGGCGCATATTTGGGGTAGGGTAGTTGTGAAGTGCAGATGGGATGATGATGGCGTTGGCATCGAAATCAAATGTGAATTCCTGCAAAGGACGCATCACATTCAGGCCAAGAACCAGGTCCAGGTCCTTGATCACGCTATCGGCTTCGGCATTGCCGGTCTTGAAATCATTCACGGCGCAAAGCACATTGCGATAGACAAGGTCGCCAACAACGAGCGAATCGATAGTGCCGTAAGCCGCGTTCACGCTACCGCCGGCATTGATGCTTGCGGTGGCATCAGACATTCGCAGACCAAACTCTTCTGCCTTTCGGCGTGTAATCATTGAACAGCCAGCACCTGTGTCGAAGACCATTCCCGTAGGTTTGCCGTTGATGGTTCCGTTGACAAGCATGTGGTGTCCCCCTTTTTTGCCAACTGGCTGTATGATGAAAGGAATCTGGCATTCAGCCTTTTTTTTCTCAATGGTCTGGGATGGCAATGTGGCAAGAATGGCGTTCGAGTTATAGTAGTTGGTGAAATGTTGGATATAATCGTCGGGTGCGCCGGCTTGCTTCAGCATTCCGACAACATTTGCAGCCATGTCTCTTGCCTCAGCGTGATTGCCGATAATCTCTGCGCAGACAATGGCTGTACTGAACTCTTTCAGAAGAAGCTCGGTAGGAATCTCGCTTCGATGCTCGTTGATGAAATGACGGATGGCTGGTATTGCCTCTTCGTTGCGGTTGAACACGGATAGCAATTCTGCTTCGGAGAAGGCACGCACCATAGGGGCAAGCGAATCGGCTTTCGCATCATAGAGTTTTTTCAGTTCAAAATGCTGGCCGTTTACCAAGTATTGGGCAGCGAGCTGATTGATTTCTGTAGCTTCTTCCGAATTTGTCTTGATGTCGATGCTGAAACCTTCCTCCTGTGCGTTGGCAGGGATGACAGCAAGAGCGATTAGAAGGATTGAAGATAGGAGTTTGTGGAAAAACATGACATTTATGATTTTTGATTTATGATGTATGATTTAATTTGGCACAAAGATGATTATAAAACAAAAACAATAAAAACCGCATAAAAGAGAAGATGGCTCTGACAAGCCATTGATGATTTGCTCTCGTGATTTTCCTTGTGAGCGAGCTCACAGATAAAATCCCAAGAACAAATCATCACCCTAACGGGCTTTCTTCTCTTTAATGCAAAAAACAGAAAAAACATTCGCGACTGAAAAACTAACACAAATGCGCATAATACGCGTAATTAAACCGTAATTTATTATGAAAATTAAAATAATTATTATGATTATTATTACGGATAGAATTCTTGTGCATTAAGGGAATTTGCGTCGGTTCTCCACCAACAGTGTTTTTAGCGAAGCGTTGTTTTTTGTTTTTATAAGGAAAACCTTTATGGTGCTGGATTGATTATGGATTGGGCGTTGAAAGCTCGCTTTCATTAGAACAATTCATAAGCAATGCAGCAGTGGCTCAAAGAGACACTTCCTTATAAAAACGTTTTTTTATGTTTTTGTCTAAAGAAATCTACTTGTATTTTCCTTTCAATATTCTGTTTCTGATACTCTTCACGGCAGGCTTGTAGTATTCAATCTGCATGTTTTCGAGTGTGAGGATAAGTTCTGCCTTCAGTTCCGGATAGAACGAACACATCTTGTAAGCGAGCTTTATGGCAAGCGACTGGATGCCCGGATATTCTGCGGGATCTATGGCATGGTCGAAGCAGAAGTCGAGGAAGTCCGTGCGAAGGTTGTCCTCGGTAATCTTGAGCCGCTCTATGACATTCATGCTCAGTCGTCTGACAGAGGAGTTATCGGTTGTTATGGCAAGGTCAATGAACTCGTTGAGGATAGGCTGAAGACTTGACAATTCCTCGTCGGTGGCTTTTGTCAAGGTCCACAGCGCATTGCGAGCCACCTGGTAATCCTCATCGTGCATGAAACTCTGCGCAAAGCCGATGAAGTTGCCAGATGGCTTGAGTGCGTTATAGACGGCAAGCGCTTCACGCTCACCGTATGAGCCAAGTAGGTCTTTTCTGGTCATTGTGTTCAACTTTCGCAGGCTCAAGTTGAGGGTAAAGACTAAAGACTAAAGGGTAAAGGCTAAAGAGTAATGAATAAAGACTAAAGACTAATGACAGCCTCTCGGATTTGAGATATAGGACGGGAAGTCATTACTCAATAGTCATTACTCATTACTCAACAGCCTTTAGCTTTTAGCCTTTAGCCTTCGCAAGCCTGCTTGCGAAACTTAATTCATTATTTAGGGAAACCGACAGGGTTGTTCATGATAGGAAGCTGCTTGTCAGTGAAGTCGAGGAACTCGCGGATAGCCTTCACATCCATTGTGGCACGAGGAACAGTTACCATGCCAACAGCCTGGCAGTAGAGGTTGATGTTCTCAGATACATTTCCGGCATCAACGCAACCCATCATAAGAGCCTTCTCGCCCTCAGACTGGAAGAGGTCGTAGTCGATGACCATCATGAGTACGACAGGAGCCTGGCTTACGAAGTCCTGACTGAAGCCTTTTCTGCCTGTCTTTGGGTCAACGCCGTTGCTTGCGTGGATGCTGCGGTAGTCGCCCTTAGCCACTTCCTTGAGGAGGTTCTTCTCTGCGATGTACTCGTAAACGCTCTTTGCAGTGAAGGCAAAGAGTCGGATTTCCTTGCGGTTCATTGCAGTAGGAGCAGTGCGGTGGTCGGCATCACGGCTAACGCCACAAGCAGCCCAGCAGAGGTTGCTGAGTTCCTGGTTTGTGAGCTGACGGCTTGAATACTCGCGAACAGAGTGGCGTGTAGCAAGGGCTTCAACAACACTCATTGAGTTCTGCTTCATGTCCGGTGCTGGTAATTTGATGTCTTGTGCCATACAGTTTGTCAATGAAAATGCTGCTGCTAGAGCAGCGAGAATGGTTTTCTTCATTTTTTTATTAATGTTTTTAGGGGTTATTGCTTTTGTTATGTATATTGTTGATTTTAAAATGTTTATTGGGATTTTGGTTAGGATGTCGAGCCGTTAGGCGATCCAAAATAAAATCTTTCCTTAGAGCGACGCACTGGAGCGAATTTTAGTAAGGATTTTAGGTTGGATTTTAAGTTTAGATTTTGAGAAGCTTTGCTTCGACCTTCTTCAAGGGCATCATCCAAATATTTTTAGGTAGATTTTAAGTTTAGATTTTAAAATCTTTACTAAAAATCCTTCTGAAAATAATGAAGGAATTTCCCTTTTTGAAGTCGCTGCGCTCAAAATCCATACTGAAAATCTCACTGAAAATCCTAACTTAAAATGCGCTCAAGTACTTCGCTTTTATGAGGACTTTTTTTTAGGGATCGTCGCAAGCTCCTCGAAATCCTAATAAAAATCTTTATGAAAATCTAATTTTTCACTTTTCATTTTTCACTTTCAGCGTTCTCAGATATTCCTTTTGCTCAGCCGTTATGCGATAGCTCTCGATGGCTTTCTGGATGGTCTTGTTATGTGTCCAAGGGGCAAGCACATTGTTCTGCAGATAAGGTATCGTGGCATCCCATTGCTTTGCCAAAGCCGTTGCAAAGAACCACGCAACCATCATCTTGACATAATATTCCCCACTGCGTGCTGCGGCAGGTATCTCGAGATAATCCGGCTTGAAGTCGGCATCGAGAAAATGACTCATCAGCATCTCCAATCCGAAGCGGCAGGTGTAGGTGTGGGAAGATGCGCTCCACTCCCTGATTTTCGCCATCAGTTCAGCCTTGTGCTTGGCGAAAACCTTTGGAGACATTATGTCGCACACAGCCCAATTGTCAACGAAAGGAAGGAACTTGTCGGTGGCTTCGATGCATTCGTCGAAATCCTTCATCTGCGAGATGAGCAATCCGTGGAGCATGTTCTCGTCGTAGTACATGTGAGGCAATTCATCCAAGAACGCCTTGTGAGCAGGATCCTTGAAGATTTCCTTCGCCAATTTTCTTGCCAACGGCACTCGCACTCCGATGAAACTTTCCTGCGGAATGCCCGGCGTAAGCTTTGCCTGAAACGCGGCATACTCCTTGTCTTGAAGTTCAAACAGCTGCTTCTGGATATCTGTCATAGTTGTCAATTATTGCGAAAGGTTGGATTAATAGTTTTCCCAACTTCGTGATGTCCAAACAATAATGTTAGTCTCTATTTTCTTATAGTCCCTCCAATTGACAATCTTGCTTTTCATGCACTCCTTTGGCCATCCATTGAAGGAATTGTAATACTGCTCCTCATTGATTATCTCAATATCTCCGTCGGCAAAATCCTTCAGAACCGTATCATTAATTTCTTCCATCTTATCCTGCACCTTGTCGCCGACAATCGTTCCCAAAGCACTGATACCCAACTCTATGGCATCTTTCGCAGGAATCTTCGTCACTGTCTTGCCCAGTACGGCATAGTCGCCTTCCATGTCGCCGTCATCTTCCTCTGGTGTATAGAACGCATTGATTGTAAAATGCTGCGGAAAACCATTCTCCACTCCGTCTTCTTCGCTTATTCCGTTTTTGATAGCCTTGCCATGCAATCCGAAGAGCAGTTCCAATTCGTCGTAGCTCTCGCGGATATTATTCTCTGTAGAGAATTGGGTGACCAAGGCACTCTCGAATTGACGTCGTGGCAGGATGGTATCAAGAGAAGCATCGTTCTTGTAGGCTTCGTCAAACATCATCTTGATGCCCTTCTTCGTCACATCGCGAATCTCACGCCAGTTCACGATTGTCTGCACGCTGCCGAATTCATCGGTCTTGAAGATGACAGGAATATCCATTGTCATGTCCTTGAGCTTGTTCGCGATTTCCACGGTGAGTGGTGGCTGTACAGTTCTCACATCGCAAGATAGAGTCTTTAGCAGCATTGTGTAACCATCAGCAGTAGAGTCAATGACGGTTAGCATGTATTCTTCCTCCAAATCATACTTTACCACGGTATCATTGCCCTGGATGTCCATCTTCAGGCTTCTGTAGTTGTATGTCATGGTGTCGTTCTTGCAGAAATAACCTATAATGTTCACATCCTCAACATCCTCCTTGATGTTGAGTTGCTGCACTTGTCCGTATGACATCAGACAGGCTAACAGTGAAAATGTAATGGATAATATTGTTTTCATGGTTGCAAAAATACTAATTCAAGTTTCGCAAGCTCAACTTGAGGCTACAGAGTACAGACTACAGAGTACAGGCTTTTGGCTGCGCACTGTTTTCTGGTGCAAAATTTACAAACCGCATGGCAGCCTGTAGTTTGTACTCTGTAGTCTGTACTCTGTAGCCTCAACTAGAGCAAGTTAGAAACTTGCGAAAGTTGAATATGGATATTGTTGTTTTTCCAACTATGGAAATGACAAACAATGTTCCGTTTACTTGTGACCATTGCCATAGCCGTTATTGTGGCCATTGTTATGGTTATTGTTGTGGCCATGACCATTGTCGTAGTGACCGTAGCGGTTGTTGCGATCGTACTTGAGGTTCTTGAAGCACTTGTCGGCATTTGAACGGAAGGTGAAAACATCGTTCATGATGTAGTACTTCTCGCGGTCAACGCAGTAAGCGAAAGCGAACTCGAGGAACTTCATGCGGCCATCGTCGAAAGTGAAGGTCTTAGCCATCTTCAGGATATCTTCTGCCATCATCGGACGGAGAGAGATGCAAACCTTTGCAGCCTCAAGGCGCTGGTCGTCGAAGCTAAGCTTCTTCAGCAGATTGACAATCATGGTTACCTCCTTGTTCTCGGCATGACGGATATAGTCGCGCTTCTGCGGATTCATGTAGTCGCGTTCGTCGATGTAATAGCCGTTGCCATAGTCGTTGTTGTAACCATTGTTATATCCGGCAGCAACTCCAGGATGGTTGTTCTGCTGATTATTGGTGTCACGCCAAGTTGACTGAGCGTTAGCAGTCATTGTTGCGATCATTGCGAGTGCGAGTAAAATCTTCTTCATAGTCGTAGGTTTTTAGAGGTTTAAAGTTTTTTCTTGCTGCAAAAGTAAGAAGATTTTTCCATTCACGCAATAGGATTATACCTTTTTTCGCAAGGAAAATCCCTATGACCGTTTTTTTCTACATTATTCAACTTTCGCAAGTGCTCAAGTTGAGGGTAAAGGCTAAAGGGTAAAGGCTAAAGACAACCATACGGATAGACTTAGACTGACGTTCAACGCGTAGCAAAGCCTTTAGCCTTTAGCTTTTAGCCTTTAGCCTTCGCAAGCCGCTTGCGAAACTTGAGTTACATTCTCTTCTTCTGGCTTTCTCCCGCACCAGTACCACGATACTTCTTCTGTGCCTCGTTGAAGCGCCAGGTGATGTCGAGAGTAAAAGTGCGCATAGCCTTGCTGCAAGATTCTATCTGACGGATGCCAAAGACGATGTTTGATGTCTTCTGGATGTTGAAAGGGTCGTAGCAGCGGAAGTCGAATGTGAACTTGCCGAGAGAACGAGTGTTGAGATCCTTCTGTATGCCGAGGTTCGTGTTCACGGTGTTGCGTGTCATGCGGTAGGTCATGTAGTCACCCTTGGTCGTGATGTTCACATTGGCATTTATGCGCCAGTCGTGAGGAAGCACGAAGTCGTTGTTCCAACCAGCCCAAACGTATGGACGGTTGAGCGTTATCATTGAGCCGTCGAGAGTGAGCGACTTGTAGTTCTGCAACACAAGGGATGCCTGCCACATTGGGTGCCAAATGCCAATCTGAGGACGACCAGAAAGGACGAACATCAGACGATTGTAGGAATCCTTGCTGTTCTCCGGACGGATAAGGCTGACCATCGGATCTGTGCTGCCCGGATAAGGCATTGTCTGCAAAACGATGTCGTTCTTTATGTGCTGGAGAGTGACCGAAGCATTCATCCATCTGTAGGCTGCGTTCAGCACGATGTTGTCAGTGTAGATAGGCTTCAGATAAGGATTGCCGCTCTGGTAACTATACTTGTTGATGTAGATGATGGAGCTTGAGAGGTTGTCGTAGTTCGGACGGTCGATGTCCTTGCGATAAGAGAGCGAAAGCTGCACATTGCTGTTTGTGCGATAGCTCAGCGTAAGGGTAGGGAACCAGTCGCCGTATGACTGAGAAACCTCGTCGTCGTGCTTGCCGAAGTTGTAGTAGTCGTTAGAGAGATACTCATAGCGAAGACCAGCCTGCGCGAACAGTCTGCCGAAGCTTCTGCCGTATTCGATGAAAGCACTTGTTGACGACTCCTTGATGTCGGTGTCGCTGCTTGTCACTGCCACTGCGCTCTCGCTGTCAAGGTTGTAACGGCTGTTGCGACTTGTGTGCGAATATTCCGTTCCGGCAGAGAGGTTGCCTTGCCAGATAGGGTAGGAGAGGATGAGCTTCGTTGCCCAAAGGTCGTTGCTGCTTGGAGTGGAGTAAGAGACGAAGTTCTGGGTTTGAGGTCTGCCGTCGTGGTATGTAGTCTTCTCAATGGTTGTCTGGAAGTCGTTTCCGTTCATGAAAAGTCCGTCAATATTCCAGTCGATGGACAGATTGCCAACCTTTCCGTTGTAGTAAGCGTTGAAGATGTTCTTCCTGCTGTTGCCGTCGCCGTCCAGGTTGCTCAGCATATCCTCCGTAGGCGTGCCGTTCTTGAAGTTTTGCATAAGGAACCAACCCTTGCGCTTGTTGTGCGTGCTGTGATCCCATTTGTAGTAAGCACCGAAGGAATGGTTCTCGTTAAGCATATAGTTCAGCTGAATCTGTGGCGAATAACCCGACCAACGATTCTTTGCGTCCTGCGTACTGCTGCCGAGGTAATGGTCGTTGCCAATGATGTAGGTGATGTCGTTCGACTGGTTGCCACGGTTATGGCCGTAGATACCACCCCATACGGAAGCCGTGATGTCAAGACCGCCAGTGCGGTAGTTCACGTCGAGATTGTTCGTTCCAGCCCATCCGTAACGGTAAATTCCGCCCGCATTTTCCACGAAAGAGAAACCTTCGCCCTGGCGTTTCTTCGTTGCAATGCGCACTACAGCCTTTGTGGAAGCAGCGTAGCGAGCACCTGGGTTCTGCACCACATCAACATGGAGGATGTCTTCCGAACGCAGACGGTCAAGCTCGTTCATGTCCTGAACCTTTCTGCCGTTTATGTATATCTCTGCTGCTCCTCTGCCGAACACTTCCACGCCGCTGCCCTTCTCTGCCTTGAGTGAAGGAATCTTTGCAAGCGCATCCGTTGCCGAGCCAGCCTTTTCCAGTATCGAACCGCTAATCAATGTTCTCATCGCATCGCCCTTTACGCGAGTCTTTGGCAGATTGCTCTTCACCACGACCTCGCCCAGTTCGAAGCTTTTCCAATATGCAGTGTCGTTCATTACCTGTAGAAGTGAATCCTGTTGTGTCGTCAGCATCTCTTGTGCCGAGAGTGTCTGTGCCGCCATCATTGCAAGCACGAAAGTCGTCATTTTCTTAAACATAATCTTTTTCCTTTTATAATTCTTTGCAAAGGTAGAGTGATTATGAATTATAGTTTTGTAAAAAATGGACATCAACACCAGAAACGGCATGAATGTCCATTTTTTACAATTCTCTCGGTAACATTGACACACAAAAACTGTCTGTCTGGCTGTCTGTCTGTCTGGCTGTCTGTCTGTCTGTCTGATTTTTTTTAGCATATTTGCCTTCTGTCTGCTTTACCACTTTCTTTGAGCGGATTTCAAACTGTAAGCAAAAGTGGTGGTTTGCTTACAATCGCGATTTTGATTCGTCCACGAGAGCAGGAGTTTTTCAATATTTTTACGGTAGGGCGAGAAAAATTGCCGTATTAGTGATTTTGCAATGTACTGATATTCAAGGATATAGGTTTTTGAAGCCCAAAAATGACCGAAAAAAAGGATGAAAACGGCATTTTTCGTGGCAGAATCGAGGATGAAAAGTATAAGAATAGCAATCGAGTTCCTAAGGAATAGCATATTTTAGCCTTAGGAATACGAAGTGAGTTCCTAAGGAATAGCAAATTTTAGCCAAATTATGCATTCTGAATTATGCATTTCGCATTAATAAACTCCTAGTTGCCGAAAAATCTTGCGGAGTGGCGAACTTACGAATTGAAAGGAATTAGACAGACAGCCAGACAGACAGTTTTGTGTCCCTCTACCCTCTATTCCTAATAATAAATAATTCCTTAATTAAATTAATATATAATATATGTACGCGAGGATTTTTGATTAATGGATTTTGTCTGTCTGTCTGGCTGTCTGTCTAAAATGTACGAAAAAAATCAGACAGACAGCCAGACAGACAGTTTTTCTGTGTCAATGTCAAAATAACTCAACTCTGAAGTTTATCATCTAATAACTCTGTCAGTGTAAAGTATCTTTCAAACAGATCGTCGCGGAACTCGATGCCGAATTTCTCCATTATGAGAATCATATAAAGCCCGGAGGCATAGTAGTAGGAGCTGCTGTCAAGTTGCATCATCCAGTCTGTCTTGCTTTCGATGCCCTGCTCCCGGTAGAGGCAATATTCAATGTAGCGTGCCGTTCCCTCGTTGGTCTCCGTAATAGGATAAAAAAGCTCGATGTCAAGTCCGAGTCGCTCTCTGACCAAGCGTAAACGCTCGTTGCGTATTGGCATAAATTCTGCCCACAGTTGTTTGACTTCCGTTGTATCTTTGGCAGCAAGCATTTGTGATAATAGTGAGTTTTCATTGACCAGCATATCGGCATACCAATCGTAGTTTGCTTTCAATGCCTTGAGTGAGTCGGAAGCATAGAAGTCCTGTGGGTATATCCCAATCATCTTATTCCAGAACTGTGCGTGTTTTTTGTACACGAACCCATGGAAGCATTCGTGAATAAGCATGGCGTACCACTCTTCGTAAGTGGTAACATCGGGTATTGCCTTGAAGGTCACCTCTGGCGAGCTGCATTCCATCCTTGGCTTAGACTCATTGTCGTTCGCTACCAGATGCATACGAAAAGGTCCATCCTCGTAGTAGTTCATCTCAAGTGCATATTGCGGAGCATTGAAGGTAGGCCAGAATTTATTATCGACCAATGCTTTGAGTTCATCTACTCGCTGTAACACGGAGTCTTTGGCGATGCCATGTGCCTGAGCGACCAGATAAGGCATCATGATCAGAAACAGAAGAATGATTCGTTTCATTTTCTTTTTCGGTTTTTGTCCACGCCTTCTACTCTCGCGACTCTCTCAGTTGACCTGCTTGCTGCTTCTTTTCCTTCTTTGGGAAAGTTGCCTCGTAAGCGTCAAAGGCATCCTTGTTCTCGAAAGCAACGTAATAGCCCTTCGGAGTGTGGTAGGTTCCTTCTATGCCATTGAGATAGCCTGGGATAAGTTCCTGAGCGAGGAAATATGGTACCTCTGCATCCTTCGGCTCTGCGTGATAATGAATGCCAAGAGTGCTTGCCACTACGAATCCGGCATGTTTGTAGAATTCAATGTTTCCTTCCATGCAGATGACACCGATGCCCATTGCCTTAGCTTTCTCAAGAGCGTATTGCAGAAGTTTCAATCCATAGCCCTTGCGCTTGTAGTCGGGATGGATGCTGATAGGTCCGAAAGTCCACGCAGGGAAGGCTGAGCCATCTTCCTTTATAATCTCTGCCTTTGAGAACATCACATGACCAATGATTTGCTTTCCGGTTGGTGAGCTTGTCGAATCCACTTCAAGAACAAAATCAAGTTCAGGGATGAAATCAGGATTATTCCTGTACTGGTTGAGCACATAATGCTCCACACATCCTGGAGCATACACATTCCAGAATGCCTCACGGGTGAGGTTCTCCACCTCACGATAATCTGCGGGTTGTTCTAATCTTATTTTCATTGTTTATAGCTTTGAAATTAATTCCATTACGATTGATGATTTCTAAGATGTCATTGATTATATTGTTGACAGTAACCATTATAATTGTATTTCTTAATGTCCCTTATGTTTCTCTTTACGCTTAGCCTGCTTGAGTTCAAACTTACGCTCTTTTTCCTTTTCTTTCAACGCTCGGTTGATGGTTTTGCGTTCCAGTTTATTCTCTTCCTGCTGTTGTTTCAGGGCTTGTTGCGACTTGGTACCGATGCCTGTGCTCTTGGTTTGTTTTCTTGCTTCCCTCATTTGGCGTTTTGGGTTCTTGGGACTTTGTCTTAACTCTGTTTCGATGGGACGGCTGTATTTTAGCTGATTCCAGTTTTTGTCCACAAACTCCAACACCTCCTGGTCTGTAGGTTCTGCACCAAGAGTCACTTTGCACACCTGCATCTGATTGTCCACAATCTCCTCAAAGAGACCAATCCAGAAAGGTGCTTCAAACAAGATGGTAAGAGTATGTTCTATTTTCATTAACCTTTTGTTCTTATGTGGTGACCCTCTTGTACGGCAGCGTAAGCAAGCGCAGGGCTCCTACTATTCTTGATAGAGTTGTGATGTTGGCAATTGAAACTATCATTTCATAAATTTTGTTGCATTTACCAACATTAGCCCCATTGTCAATGCGAATATCGCCCATGCGAAAGGATTGTGGGGCATGAAGCAGGCTGCAAGTATTCCTGCAATTGTCAGGATGGCGATAGCAAGGACGTATGGCTTACGTACGAAGGGATATTCTGTCACTTTATCTGCCAAAGCAAACGTTATGCCTCCTCCTAATATGAGCAACGTGCCGCACATGAGGCTGAAATACGTGAAAGTGTCTTGCGCTCCCTCTGGTAGAAGAGCGAGTTTGTCTGCTATCAATGGAGTGAATGTTGCTGCTATGTGCGTAAAGCCCATAAGCATTATGCCTATGGACAAGGCTTTTGTGATGTTTTGTCTGCTTAGTTTCATCATTCCTCCAATATGTTGTAAGGTTTGTGATCAAGTGGTTTATAACATCCCCAATCCGTGGCGAACTGCTTGAATTTCTTGTTGACCATCAGCTTTAGGAAGAGGCTTGCGATTTGGCGAACGAGCCATGGATAGCGCTCAGGACCAGTAAACTTCTTTGCTTCTGGAGTAAGGAAATCGCCGTAACTTGCGTATGAACGTCCCATCTTTGTGTATTGCTTGGTCATTTTTTCCACCTGATCACTCTTGAACAATCTCAACATGAAACTGCCTCCTTTTATTAGGCAACCACCATAGTCGCAGCCTAATTGTATCGTGATAGACTTCAGCAACTTCTCGCAAAGACGGAACTGATAGCCTTCATCAAAGCCTCCATGAAGGACGAAAGAGAGTTCGGCGGGAATCTGTCGTTCTGGAGGTAATGTGTCAAGGAACTCAAGCATAAGACTAGGAATGCTCTCCACATACATCGGCAGAGCGAAGATGATTTTTTCGTTTGAGAGATAAGCCTCACGAGCTGGCTCCCATTCTTTGCGACTTGACAAAGAGTATAGTTCGAAGGTGACGTTCTCTTTCTCCAATCCCTTGACGAAGGCTTCAAGAATCTTGTCGGTATTGCTATACTGGCGTGTACGAGGACTTCCGTTGATAATGACTACATGCATGATGATGCCTCCTTTCCTGCTTTATCCAGAGATTTTACGCCGAGCGATTTGCCTCCGAGGTTCATTGCACAACGTTCACTCCATTCCTGCAACAGTTCTTGATCGCCATCGCCTTGGTAGATAACACCCACATTCAGCGTATGATAGCGTAGTTCATGACGCATCCAACCATCACGAAACTCAATGTTCATGTTGAGCATTGGCATGATTCGGTCCATGATTTGCTTGCCACGATAGTCTAAGAATCCGAAACGGGTATCTGAGACAAGCCAGATGTTCTGTACTTCTACAAGTTTCCTGACAATCTGTTCGTAATCATCCTTGATGGCACAGACGCCTGGAGTCTTTAACCAACACTGATTACAACCGATACAATGGTGAATCTTCATGCCAGCAGTATTGAGAATCTCAAACCATCTGATTTCGTTACCAAGCATAGATTGTATCTGCTTTTCGCATACGTTATCCTTTAACGTGTTAATTACTAATGTCATATATCATAAACTATTTTACGAACGAACTTATCTCTATTAGATTACCCTCGGGGTCAGCAACGTAACAGGTGCGCTGCCCCCAAGGTTCTGTTGTTGGTACCATGATAGGCTTCGCGCCCATGCTTACCGCACGGTCGTATTCCTTATCAACGTCGGCGAATGTGGGAACATCGAAGGATATTTCCATTGTGCCGTTGATGCCAGAAGGATAGGTAAACTTCTGTCGCGTCATCTTTTCAATAGACTCTCGTGGGAAGAGAAGCAAGCGCATATTATCAAGACGCATTTCTACGTCAACGTCTATGCCATTCCAACTTGTTTCAAAACCGAAGATGTCGCAGTAGAAATCCACCACCTTCTGGTTATCAGTTGTGAAGAGTGCTATTGTATTGAACTTGAATCTACTCATAGAATATTGTTTAAGTAAGTAATCATATTTATTTGGAAGCAATATACAATTAGGCACAAGAAACAGATTTTCTTTTTAACAAGGATTCAACCTAATATCATCATCTGTATTTTGGTAGAATTTGGTTGAATCTTTGTTTTTTTATTAACCTATTTTATTTGTTTCTAATTGTATATCATTGCCTGATTATATAAATCTTTTGCACAGTTATTTACATTCTGCTCTTCGCATCCTGTCCGGCACCAGTGCCCTTGTATTTGCTGTTTGCCGTGTTGAAGCGATATGACAGGCGAAGTTGGACGCATGGGGAGTATGAGTCGTTGCTCTGTTTGTTGAAGAAGTTACCGTAGTCTGTGTTGATGTGGTTTACAGTCTTGTTTAGGATATCATTCCAGGAAAGACGGACATTAAGCGCATCATGTTTGAGAAATGACTTGCTGACAGCAATGTTAAAGCTATGAGTTGGTTTCGTGAATTTGTACATCACATAGCAGAAAGGACTTGTGTATTGATAGTCAAGATCAAAGAGCCAACCCTGCTTCAGCTTGAATGCATTGTTTGCCTGGAGGAAGAACATCGGGTCGTTGAGTTTTACTACGCGAGTGCCAGTGGCTTCTCTAGGGTCTATTACTGTAGTCTCAAAGAACTGCTTCTCCATACCTACGGTATAGCGAGGATTCCAGATACCGAAGCTGGGCGATGCATTGAGATAGATGTTGAGTTTTTGGACAGCATCCTTTGCATTGGAATACTTTATCATTGCCGTAAAGTCATCATTGTATGGATAACCGAGTTGATAGATGGCGTTATCCACCACCTCGTATGCACCAGTAAGGGTAAGCCACTTCCAATTGGCATTGAGCGAGAGGGTGTTTTGTATCTCGTTCAGAAGTGTCGGGTCGCCCGTCTGGTATGAGAATCGGTTGTTGTACTGAATCTCCGTGCTTAGCTGTTCATATCGTGGACGTCTAATCTTTGTCGTATAACCGAGGTTCACGCCTATCGGTCCGAGTTTTGTTGAGGCATTGAACGAAGGAAACCAGTTGTTGTGAACTCTGTTGATATTATCCTTCGGTGTACATTCGTTGGTATATTCGAAGTCAACATGCTCGTATCTTATGCCTGCAACCATCTGAACATACTTGAAAGGCAATGCATATTCTGCAAAGCCAGAGATTGTGTTCTCAGTGATCTTAGCCTTAGACGATGGAATATCCACATGTGTAGAAGAATAATCCTGATCGGCGCTGACGTATGTTTCCTCGGTTCCAATCTTGAAAACTCCTTTCCAGATAGGATGGGAAAGAACAAGTTTTCCGGCTCCCATTCGTGCCGCACCCTTTGAATTGTTCTTAATGGCAGCAGGATCATTGAGGCTGCTCTCATCAGTACTGGTTTCTTTCTTGTAGTCAGAGTTGCTGAAGTCTGCGTTGAAGTTTACGTTTAGCTTATTGATATTGCCGTCATAATAGAGATTGCCCGTGAAGGTGTGAGACGAAGGCATTTTTGTATGGGAAACAGAGCGGACATGATCAATGAACTCGTTATCAGTATAAACATCGTCCTCAAAGACAAGATCTTGGTCGTCAAAGAGCATCTTGCCATAGTTCAACTTCATACCGAGTGAGTGGTTTTCGTTCATCTGCCAGTTCACACCAAGGTCGCCGCTCATTCCGCTATTGTGAACTCTAGCGTTGAGAGGACCTTCCATCACATTGCGTTTGACGCTACCATCGGGCATCTTTATGAATGTGCCGCCAAGGATGTCACTTATCTGATAATTGTGCTGATTGTAATAGACAAGTTTTCCGATGAAGTCTAGTCCGCCCTTGCGATAGTTGAGGTCGAGAACAGACCATGACGGATCGAAGTCATGATTGTTGTAGATGCGTTGTTGGGCTTGGCTTGTAAGTGCATAACTGAAGCCGTCGCCTTGTCGCTTCACTGTACGGATGCGCACTACACTTCGCACCTCACCACCATATTCGGCACCGGGATTGGTAACGACATCTATCGACCTGATATCCTCGGACATGAGATTGCGCAATTCAGAGTCATCGGTCACCTTCCTACCATTTATATAATAGATAGGAGCGCCACGGCCTATCACCTCAAGGCTGCCGTTCTTTGTAATCATTCCCGGAACCTTGGCAAGCACTTCAAGCGAATTTCCTGCATGTTCCAGCACAGATCCTGATATTGTGGTAACAACGGCATCGCCCATGAGCTTTGTCTTTGGAAGTGCCTTTGTAACAACCACTTCATTCAGCATCCTCGTGTCAGCCTCCATTCTGAAAGTTTTGGGAGTGGGTAGGGAAATGACAGGGATGTTCAGCGTGCGATAGCCGATGGAAGAAGCTTGTATGAAACTGCCACCGTCTTTTCTTTCTAAACTGAATTGACCGTTTTCGTCTGTTATACATCCTGATACAAGAGCAGAGTCTGGGAGCGAACGGAGGGAAACCGTTACGAACTCCATTGGTTGTCCGTTTTCGTCTGTTATGGTGCCTGTAATGTTCTGTGCATCTATCTGGCATATTGTCGCCAGCAATATTATTGTTGTGATAATTATTCTTCTCATTATGAAAAGGTTAATAAGTTCTGTGCAAAAGATTTTTGTAATCGCAAATGACCACAGAGTATTTTTATTTAACGCGAGTTGCACGAGTTACACCAGTTCTTTAATTCTTATAGTTTATAAAAGTTTCACAAGTTTCTTTGCAATTAGTAAAACTCATGAACCTTTTATAAACTATAAAAACTCGTGACACTAGTGAAACCCGTGTTGAAATACAATGTTCGTCATTATAAAAATAATTGTGTCACTTACTTAGTATTCAACTTTTCGCAAGTGCTCAAGTTTCAGTTGTTTAGTGATTTTGTTGTTTGTTTGTTCACTAGTTCCTCTTTTTGAGTATTACCAATTCTGCATCCGCACCATCCTTGCCGTATTCGCTGACGAGAATGAACTTTTCGCAGCAGGCAATGCCGTAGCAACGATCATCAGATTTCATGACTTGGTTGCCCCAATATGTTGCGTTGTCGTCAAGGAGTTTTACCTCATTGCCGTTGATGTTGTAGGCTTGGTTGATGAATGAACCTTGAAGCACATAGAGGTTATCTACATGAAGTCCCGGGATACCGAGGGCGTTAACCTCTTCAATATACTGCTTCTTCATTGGATGATCTGCATGAGGAAGGTTCGCGTCATCGCCCTTCCAACGCTTGAGGGTAGGGTAGTACTTGAGCAACTCTTCCTTATACTGGCAAGCGGTGAGGTTCTTGCCTGTGTTCTTGTTGTATTCCTCTACGAACATCGAGCAATATTCAGCCATCTGTTCCATAGTGAAATCGCCAGTGAAGGCGCCGTCCTTATAGCAGTAGATGCAGTAATCTTCGTTCTTACTTCCATCGGCGTTAGTGCCGAGAATTTCTTCTGTGAGCGGCATTCCGCAGCTCTGGCAAAATATCTGTTCCATATTTATCATTTATGATTTTTGAAGTATGATGTGTGATTTCGGGTGCAAAATAGCGTAGCGCTTCGTGCCCGAAAAATAGGGCTTGTCGCTCGAAGAGCGGTGCCCGTTTCTAATTTTTCGGGTGCAAA